>NZ_JNGB01000004.1:0-336812 GCF_001029355.1 Robinsoniella sp. RHS | reverse complement strand
TTTCATTTGTTACACTTTTCTCGAAATTCTCTTCCAGATAACTCTTTATCTTTAAAGCGAGGGGATGAACCGTCTGCGTCACATCCGGCAGCGTCAAAGATGTTCTGAGCATCTCCGTGATTTCCAGGTACAAATTCTCATAGCTCTCTGCATTAGACAGCATGAATTCAAAGTCAATATTCGTCATTTGCGCCAACGGAAACTTTTCACAATAATATGCCAGTATAATATTCAGATATTTCAAAATCCGCTTCTGGCTGAGGTTATTCTGATCGCAGAATTCCAACAGTTCCTTCAAACTGGCGTTTATTCCCTTGGAATCATTTGCAGAAATCTTTTTATATATCTTCTGCACAATGGCATTGATTTCATTATCCTTATAAACCACAACCTGATCCTCTAAGAAGATCATTGCTGACTTTCCAAAAATAAATCTGCTGTACAAGGTAACCTTTAATTCATTATACATAGGTCCCACAGATGTAATATCTATTGTCCGCCTGTGGGTCATCAAAGTAACCGGAAGATTTGTCTGCTCCTTAAGACGGTTATAGACATTCTTCATTATCATATTTTGCAGTGCCGGATCCGCTGCTTCCAGAATTAAAATACGCTCAACGCTGCTGTTTCCATTAAAAACCCAGCTGGTAGCCTCTGTACAGTCCATTTGAACCAAATCCCGTTCCAGGTCTATCTCATTCCACACCTTCACTCCCGGCAGCATACTGTCGTCCGGTGACATCGGATAAGCTCCAATACAAATCAGAGCCAACATGCAGTCTCCGTCTATGATATCCTGACGCCCCTTATTTTCCAGCGTGCTCTTAATCAGATTATTCTTTGATTCCTGTTCTTTCTGCAAAGATATAATCCGTACCCTGTTCAGAATATCCGTGAGCATCTGCTTGGATATGGGTTTCAATAAATAGTCCAGTACCTGATAAGAAATAGCCTGCCGGGCATAATTGAAATCTTCAAATCCTGACAGTATAATGGTACATGGTTCGTATTGCCGGTCTTTCAATATCTGCAAAAATTCAAATCCATCCATAATGGGCATCTTAATATCAGTAAATACAACCTCCGGTAAATGCTTTTCATACAGATCTACAGCTTCCCTGCCATTTTCTGCTATGCCGGCCACCTCAAAATCCATGCCGCTATTTATAATCAGCTTTGCTAAAGCTTTCGCAATAAGCGGCTCATCCTCTGCGATTAATACCTTGATCAATTTAGATCCCCTCCAATTCTGATAACCAATCCACCCATATCATGATTTTGAATTCTGTAATAAACTTTCGGGTCAAGCATTTGAAACCTGACCATTGTATTCACAAGTCCCAGTCCTCCAATAGACAAACGTGACAGTTCAACCGGATTCTGGACCATCTGACTAATTCTGTCCTCAATCGCTGCGATCTCTTCCCTGGTCATCCCGCACCCATTGTCTTCGATCTCCACATACCATCCGCTCTCAGTGGCTGCCCCGCGAATTTTTATTTTCCAGGGAAATGGATTATTTGCAAATCCATGTTTAAAACAATTCTCCGCCAGCGGCTGTATGCTGATTTTAGGCACAAGAACATCCTCCAGCCGACCATCTGTCTCTATTTCATACTCCACTTTTCCATCATAACGCTCCCGCATCAGGCAGAGATAATCTTCCACATATTTAATCTCCCTGGGCAGCTTCGCCATACGTTCCTCATAAGAGGAGGAATATCTGATCATAGTCGATAATTTTTCACACAATACCGGAATCCTCTCATTGTCATCCTCGATCCCAACCGCACTGATAATGGCAAGTGTATTATAGAGAAAGTGAGGATTCATCTGTGCCTGAAGTGCCAGAAAATTAGATTTAATCTCATTTTCGATAGAACTGTTCAGGCGCTCAAACATCGCACGAAATGCCTTATTAATATTCTCTACCTCATCTATCTGGCTTTCATTATCAATCTGCAGAAACAAATTATTCAGACTTACCTCATTAACAGATTTATTTAGCAATTTCAAGGGCATTAAAAGTTTCTTAATTACAACAAATAGAAAAATTACATTTGCAGCCGTCAAAAGCACAATAAATCCCCACATAAACTTCGTAAATAAGCCCAGGGAACTCAGCAGACTCTTTTCGGACTGCATCACCACTGCCCGCCACCCAAAGTTTTCTCCTGTATTCCAGGTGATCAACTGCTGTTCCTTTCCCTCTGCCTCTTTTTGTTTCTCACTGATTCCCGCCGTCTCCAGACTCAGATTCTTCAGTAGCTGCAGCTTTGTATCCGCTTTCGTCCCACTGGAATATATCAGTGCACCTTCACTATCCAACAGGAACAGATTCATACTGCTGTTCTCCAATGCGAAAATCTTCTGTAATTCTTTTTTTGGTCTTTGTACTTCGATCAGTCCATAATTACGGCCATTTGTCGTACTTTTTAAGTTTCGGTATACAGAAACCGTCTCCTCTTCACTGTTTCTCCAGTAATCATCATGAATGGAAACCAGCCGCTTACTGTGTTTCGTCTGATCAATTTTTTCAATTATGCTATTTACCGGAATCTGTTTCAGACTCTCTTTCACCTTGTTATTATCTTCATTCAACACTCCATAGCTTAAATAATCCATATTATCATTATAAACGCAGATCTTCTCCACCACATCACCTGGTCCGTTTATCTTCATTAACACGGACTGCAGTTTTGCCTTTAAAACAGGATTGGCATCAAAATAGTTATTCTGTGCATTTTTATCCGTATTCTGAAAGCTCTCAAGGATAATTGAGTTTCCCATAACCTGCAGTGCGATCTTGTCCATATTATCCAGAAAAGTATCTACCTGATCTGTGATCTGTCTGGTAACCTCTTTCTGGTTATCTATGGCATTTTCCCGCGTACTTTTTCTGACATACTGATATAAGACTACGATCATGACAGAGATCACAATAAGAATTGCCAGATACGTATAAATCACCGTTTTTTCCAATTTATTTTTTAGCACGTTTGAATTCCTCTTTCGTTGGTATATTGTACAAAAGCATAAGACCCGTTACTCGTCAGAGCATATATTTAGCAGTCTCACATTAAGTGTCCGTCATTATTTTGTAAATGTAACATATTGTGTCTTATGATTATTTATTAGAATGGAGTTGTTTGAAGCTATTTTTTAACTTCTGAAGATTTTGCAGGAAAGTCTGAATATGGGGGCTGTAAAATAAGCCCCATTTTCCTGTTTGGAGAGTTTTTTTACAGCCCCTTTATCTTTTAATCCTCTGCAAGGCTGTTGAAGATCGGAAGCTTCCACTTCACATCATTATGGGTCATCCCATCCGACCTGTAAATTTTATACCCACAAAACAATTTTCTTAACATCTCTTCATTTATTCCATATTCATTGCAATGAGTAACCGCCAATGACTTTTTAACCGGGAATCCTTTACTGTCATTTTCTATCCGCTCTTTCAAATCAACCAGATCCAATGTCCCGTAACGTATGGTATCCTGGTATGAATTTGGTATATTTGTTAAGTCTGTAATCTGGGAATTAATCTCCTTTTTTGCACACTCTGTATCAAACCTGCCTGCTCCATGCCTTGTCATATACGTTCTCGTTACATAACATACCTCCACATCAGCATTTCTTTTTGCGATAATATCCATAGGATTTTTGATACCTGTACTGCTGGGTGTTAAATGCGGGGCATATTCTTGATTATTCTGATCCAGCAATAACCCTTGCGCCCCCTCAAAGATTACATAATCATAAAGATCCAGGATGCTGTCACCGGCAGATGAAATACTCTTCTTCATCTTGAGAAAATCATCTATATAATTCTCAATAATACATTCTTTGTATTCCAGAATTTTATTCCATTTATCTGGAACAGTATCCACTCCTAATTGTTTTAATCTTACCGGAAAATATTCTGAGACGATACGGTTTAAAATACTTCCCAATTGCTGCCTTGATAAATTGGAAAACCCGGATATGGTGCTCTCTATCCTGTACTCTTCATTTCTCACTTTCGTTTCAAATATGCCCACGCCACAGCTTCCATGCTTTGATTTTCCTCTGTATTCTTCTGCAATCTGATTTATCATCATATCAAACGGTGTTGTAATAAGCGCCTGATCGTGAACAAAAATTTGGGGTTCGATATTTTTACTTTTTAGTTCCGCCAGTTCTTTGTTATAAGTAATTGGATTTACTATAAACCGTGCGGATAAATAAGTATCTGCCCCGCACACAGCCCCGGAACCGAAATGATGAAAGACATGTCTTAACCCGGATGGAGAAACGACTGTATGGCCTTTCTGGGAGCCGCCATTATGGCAGATTACAAGACACGATTGATTCTTATCTTTTGCTTCTTTTGCAAAATAGTCTGTCATAAGGCCTTTACCCTCGTCTCCAAAATTTGCTCCTACAACTATTTTTACAGTTTTCATACAATCATCTCTCCTATCCTCTTAAAATTCAATCAGATCATTATTATCATTTATAACAGCCAGACCGCTGATTGCCCGGCTTACAACTAGCGCCGTTTCATCCTCCCAGGAATCTTCCACTTCTTTTACATCTTTTCCTGCCGCTATTTCCAAAATAGAAACAATAATTTCCGGTATTTTGGAGCAGTCAGATACGGCAATTGCTCTCTGCCCTAAGAGATTCGTCCATTTCGCTGCAACATCATCCCTGCCTATTCTCATGCCGGAACCCTCTTCAATCATCAGGTGATAGATTTCGTACTGCCTGGAAACTTCAGTTAGTAATTCATCTGCCGTTAAATCAGCCTGAATATCATCACCTGTAAATTTTTTAATAGCATTCTTTGATATGATATTTAAGAATGGTTCATCCCCCATTGTAAATAAAAAACCTTTCCTTCCATGTTTTTCATATGAATCAATTTTTGTATGTCTTGCAGCGAAATACCAGGGTAGTGTGTAAGATTCTCCATTGTTACCCCCGCCGCCTCTTTCAAAATAAATATTATTTAACTGTTCTGCAATCCGGATATCGGATTCGAACTGGGTTACCTGTAATGGATGACGATCACACTCCACATCCCCAAATGCCATGACCATTACCTGAGGGTCTTTAACCGGTTCTCTATCATAAATTTCATTAATCAGCGTATGTAGTTTTTTCGAAATAATTTCCAAAACACTGCTCATAGATCCCGTTACATCAAGACCTAAAATAATTGGTGTAGAATCAGGGTGTTCTTCTGAATCACAGGATTCTCTATAGGTTATGCCAACAGGTTCAAATTCTTTTTTAACAGAGATTGATTTATACATGTCACTTGCCGACGAGTCTGCCGTGTATCCTCTGCTTGCTGTATATCTGATCCAATCTTTACTTGTAAATGTTCCACATCCCATATCCATTCTCCTTTTCTTTCCATTAATTTTTAATTTCCATATGAATAAATTTTCTTCTGCCATATGAATCATTCAATGCCCGGTCCCATTTCACAAATTCTTCGTAAGGGTCTCTGCCGGAACCGCCAGTCAAAAAATGTATAAACGGCTCCGGCACCGATAAATCCATAGAAAGTTTTCTGCAGTTTACTTCTCCAAACAATTGCCTGCCCATCAGTTTTACCGATTCTAAATCCGTCAATGATGAAGATTTCTTATCTTCTTTCGCCGCAACAGGCATGATGGAAAAAATATCTCTGGATGTTCCGATCATCTTTTCGTTCTCACCTGTCGTATACCACCACCCCCCAAGCAATAAAATAGAATGATTATCCGGTGAGATAAAACAGTTATTGATATTGATACCATTGTGAACAAGCTTATTGTATTTGAGGAAACATGTTAAGCTACACAATCTGCTTATGATCCAGGCAACATGCCTGTCGTCTAATTTTCCTCCAAAATACGCAAGGACACTTTTAAGAGAAATAACGTGATCTGGCTTTTCCAACAGAATTACATATTCTCCGCCTTTTGTCTGAAAGGCATTCAGAATTCGGGGAAGAAACCTGCTTAAATCTGCTTTCATATGCTCATCCTGAAATTTCAGTCCGGAGATTCTCATTACAGCATTTTCAAAATATTTTTTCTTGTCTGAACCTAATACATATGCAATCCTGGTTTTAGTTTCATATCTTGTGCCCAGTTCAAAATCAAATGCTGCGTCATAATTTAATGCAATCTTTTCGTTATCATCCCGCCTGCTTACCAGAATATAATTGGATTTCTCCCAGGCTCCGGCCTCGGAGAGTTTCAATGCCTCACGATACAATTCTGTAATCCTGGAATATACTTCTGCTGCTCCTGGTGTACAATTGATATCCGGATGCCAGACTTTGACCAATTCTTTATATCTTGCCTTTATCATATCAATTCCATAAGGGAACAAATCACCGGTTTTGGATATTGATAAAATCTGTTCTGCTTTCAAAGTCCTCACCTCATCTTGGTTTCTTACAGCTTGATACTCACCTAATGGTTTCCCACGCATCTTTTATCCCTTAAAATCTTCCGCCCTTCTATAGATTTTACTGGGTCTATGGGCACCCACCTTTTTCATTTTACCGGTATCTTCTACTATATCCTGAATACTTTTCCGGAAATTTGCTTTGAATAAATTTTTGCCCAATAAAATCTCGTAGATTTTTTGTAATTCGGGCAATGTAAATTCTTCGGGCAGAAAATGAAAAGCAATTGTCGTGTATTCTGTTTTATTTTGTATGCGTTCTCTCCCGTATGCAATCATCTCTTTATGATCAAATGCCAGTTTATACTGTTCGGAAAGAATTTCCGTTACATCCATAAACAGAACTTCCGTTACCCGCTTGCCGATGCTCTCCGCAAGCAGCTCTCTGGGAATCAGAGCCATATATGAGACAGAAATTACCCGGTTTCTTGGGTCTCGTCTGCAGTCATCCCCCCATGTATATAATTGTTCCAGATAGATATTCTCCGTAATCCCTGTCTCCTCCTCAAGACATCTCCTGGCAGCGTGAGACAGCGTCTCGTCCTCGGCTACCGCAACTCCCGGCAGCGCCAGAGCCCCTTTGAACGGCTCCTCATTTCTTCGAACCATTAATACTTTCAGCTTGTCATCTTCAATTGTCATAATTAAAAAATCCACAGCAACTGCAATTTTTTCATGTCTGAATGCATTCATATTTAAACTAAATCCTTTCTTTGAAATAGTTAGTAGCTTTTTTATACTTTTATATTAGTATAATTTTACTACTAAGTCAAGTCTTATTTGAAAATATATTTAAATCATGGTGCCCACAGCAGTCCGAGAACAATTGGTGAACACGCTATTGCTACATCAAACAATTTATCTTAAATTTGGGTTTCGCTGATTAAGACGCTTTGTAAATGATAGGTAGTGTACAGAAAGATGGGTGTGGAAAACTGGTATGGGCTCCGTCAGCTGGCCGCAGAACTGGTATTTTCTAACCTTTCCGTACACTACCTATATCTACAAAGCGTCATTAATCACCTAACCCCCAACACAATAGAAAAAGCATCCATGAACAAAAGCTGTTCATGGATGCTGGTTTCTCCCGGCATTCCCCCTTATTCTGTTGGATTCCCCAGTCCCCCAGTCCGTGACGTATAAAATGTTCACTGCCGGAATGATGATAAATAGAAGGATAATCCTGCTGCTGCCCCACGGAATAATATCCCAGAAGCTGCCTTCCCCGCAGTGATTTTTTACTTTCATCTTATACTCTTAATTTCTAATTCAGTATTACCTGCATCTTGTACTATAATCGTCCTTTCTTCCCCTGGAAGCATATTAAAATAATTATCGCTGCATTTGTAGTTTCCGGCTATATACACACCGCACACATACCCCCCGGCCCTTAACACAAGCTTTTTATCATTTCCGATTACCTTTTCTTCCATAACCTCCACAGGACTCTTTGCATACTTCAGCCGGCTGTTGGGGCAGGTGTATAGCATTGCATGATCAATGCCGTCATCATATACATACAGCATATATGATCCGCATTCTAAGTCATAGTCACCTAATTTTTCTTTTAATACCTGCATCCTTGACCCGGCGGGAACTTCAAATACCATTTCTCTGGTGTCACTGATTTTCCCATCAAATGATACATAACCAAATTTCACTTTGCAGCGCAGTTTTTCCTTTGTATCGTTGATTCCCCGGATAAGAATACAGTCATCCGCCTGCCTGATAATAAATTTCTTATGGGCAAATGCCCTTTTAACCCCGTAATAAGAAATCTTTCTCCTCAAATAGTAATCTATAACTGTCCATCCAACTTCTCCCCAGGCGTCATTATACATCCAGAAAAGCGCTCCACCGCAGTCTTCCTGAAAACGGAATGACTCCAGGGAATATTCATAGACATCTCCCTGTACAAGCCCGCCATACAGAATAAATTCGCTCTCTGTAAGCTCATGATTCTCAGGCAGATAGTTTTGTACAATGGCTTTCCCCAAGGTATCTTTCATTGTCACGTTTGTATGGGATTTCCACAGCTTTCCATTCATATCCAGATCTCCGTCTCCCAGATATTCCTTGATACTCTCTAAGCAGCATGGTCCGAGAACACCATATTCACTTACGAACTTTGTTTTGATAGCATCATAACTCTTTAAATCCAAAGCTTCCCGGATATCATTACTTACAAATCCATGACTCCACAGATGTGCATCACCACAGTCTAAATCATTTGCATTCTTCCCGCCATATGGAGAGCTGTTCCAATAGGGTATGTAGGGACAATTCATCCAAACCACTTCCTTAGAAAGGACATTTGGAATCCAAAGTCCATATTGATTTTGATAAGACGGTTTTATTTTCCATCTGTCCAGGAATTCGGGATTGGAAAAAATCCAGTGGTTCTCATTCGTGCCGCAAAAAAGTGCAATGCAGGAATGTGTCCGCAGCCGCTTTGCCTGATAGGCATATTCAGAACGTATTTCATTTTCAAACCACGCCTGCTGTTCCGGATATGCACCGCATGCCAGCATAAAGTCCTGCCACACCAATATTCCTTTCTCGTCACAGAGATCATAGAACAGTTCTCTTTCGTATAATCCGCCACCCCAAATGCGGATCATATTGAAATTAGCCTCAACTGCCTCCTCTAGTAATGTACGGTATTTTTCCGCTGTAACCCTTGCATATATAAAATCATTTGGTATCCAGTTCGCTCCCTTACAAAATATCTCCTGTCCGTTCACGATAAATTTAAAATTTCTGGTCCCATCCTCCAAAACCGGCGTATCTATACTGATTTTTCTGATACCATAGTTAAAAACTGGCCAGCTTTCATTCGTATCTGCGCATCGTGCCGTTATTTCCACCTGGTAAAGGGGCTGTTCTCCATAACCGGCAGGCCACCAAAGCTCTGCTTCCTGGATTTCCATTTCCTGATTAATATAATTTGTGCCGGATGTGAGCAGGATATCGGGAATCGTTTTGCATGCAGCAATTTTGCCGTCCTTTCGAATTACAATTTCCAGATCACAATCAACCGTATCCACGATATTTAAGTTTTCTGCATTAACCATCACGTTTAATAATGCCAGCTTCCCATCCCCATCCTTCTTAATCTCTTTTGTTTCAATTCCAACTTCGCGGATCGCAATCTTATTATAAGCTCGGACAAAGGCTTGTCCGGTAATGCCAACGGAAACCAGCCGCGGTCCCCAGTCCCAGCCAATATTATACTGGGGCCGCCTTACCATTGTCCTTCTGTGATCACCCCTGTCACTGTCATTAAAGTCGCTTTCAGCGGTAACGGCACAATCAATTTGAGCCAGATCCTTTATAGATATATTTTCAAGCCCACTGGTGAGCCGAACCGACAGTTTATTATCCCCATTTACTAAAAATCTTTTTATCTCACAAATAAACGGATAATGTACATTTTGATGAGATCCAATATATTGATCATTTAAAAATATATCGCTGTTCGTATCCAGGCCTTCCAGCACTAACTCTATGACTTCGTTTTCCATGCCGATGTCAGCGGATGAAAAATGCTTTTGAAACCACCAGGAGCGTTCTTCCATCCATTTGGATTCATAACTGTTATCTCCTTCTAAGGGTTCCTTAATGACACCGGCATCTATCAGAGGCATGCGGACATCCACCGGTAAATCACACTTATACCACCCCTCATTTATTTTATTTATATCGGCAAGATATTGCCTGTCCCAACTAAAAGGAGCTTCATGAAGCACCCATGATTTATTTAATTTTGTAATATTCATCTCTTTTCACCTAACCTTTCACCGCTCCGGCAACCATGCCTTTTATAATATGTTTTGAAAAAATGAAATAAGCTGCCATTGCAGGCAAAATTGCTAATAACATAGAAGTCATCATTCTTGGATAGTTTGTAGTAAACTGCCCTTTAAATAATGCTATTCCCACCGGAAGTGTCATATATTTTTCTGAATTCGTAAGGATCAGGGCAAAGGTAAATTCATTCCACGATCCAAAAAACTGAATAATTCCTATGGTCACAAGTATTGGTTTACACATGAAGAGGACAATTGAGAAAATGGTTCTTTCCCTGGAGCATCCATCTATGGCTGCTGCTTCTTCTACCTCTACCGGTATGGTCCTGACATAGCTTTCCACCAGAAACACAGCCAGGGGAAGCCCCATTGCGGTATATGGAAGTACTAATGTAAACCAATGGTCTGTCAGATGTAACTTCGTAAACATTACATACATTGGGACCATGATTGCATGCACGGGAACCAGCATTCCCAGTAAAAAAAATGTATAGGTAGATTTTCGCCCCGGAAAATTATACCGGGATAACAGGTATCCAATCATAAACCCAAACAGCAGTATAAAAAACAAGGCAAGCAGGCTATAGCGCAAACTGTTCCATACCCATACCAGAAATTTACTGTTAGTCAGAATCTCCTGATAGTAGGAAAAATTGATTTGTGTTGGCAGCGCAACGGGATTCTGATAAAATTCCGATTTTGTTTTAAAGGAAGAGTAGACAAGCCAAACCAAAGGATAAATACAGGAAAGGGAAAATATGATTAAGAGGAAATTGGGAATGATATGTATTACCTTTAATTTATTTTTTTTCATCTTCATTTTTCCCTCCTGCCAGCCTGTTAAGCGGAACCTGTGTGCCCAAAATAAATATCAGGCTTACAATCAGGATCACAATGGACATTGCGCTGCCATATCCCATTTTATAGGACGTAAATGATGTATTATATGCATACATTGCCATAACGCTGCTGGAGTATCCCGGACCGCCGGATGTCATCGCATATATAATATCGAATGCCTTCATATTTCCGGCAATACAAAGGGTAATACAAACTATAAGCGTATTCTTTATAAGGGGAACCGTGATATATAATGCCTTTTTCCAACCGACTGCACCATCTATCTCAGCCATTTCAAGTACCTGGGGATCGATGGATGACATACCGGAGAGCATTATCACCATATAGTATCCAATAAATTGCCATATGATTGGAATAGCAACCAGCAGCATGATGATCTTCGGATTATTGAGCCAGGGCTGCACTTTACTTTCCAATCCCACCATTTTAAGAACGGCATTGAGCAGCCCGTACTCATAGTTATAAATCAGGTTCCAGATAAATCCAACAATAACTGCCGAAAGCACCGATGGAAAATAGCACATTGTCCGGTGAAACCCCTTAAATTTTACATGCCTGCTGCCCAGAAATGTTGCAAATATAAATGCCAGCCCAATCTGGAAAATCAAACATACTGCCACCAGGTAAATATTATTCAGCAGGGATTTGATAAAGATCTTATCCTGAATAACATCCACAAAGTTTTTAATCCCTATAAAGGTCTTATTTACACCCCCATTCCAGTCAAAAAATCCATAATATAAAGCCAGTAAAATGGGAACAAACAGTATAACTGCATACCATAATACTCCTGGAAGTAAATACAAATATATTTTATGTTTAACTAATTTTAAGCCATGACTCATTCTTCCACCACCATTCATCTTTTCACTATTAAGCAGGGTAAACCGTTTTTCTGCATTTAGAAACTATTTCTTTATATTGTCCTGATCCACCTGTATCTCCTGTGCAAGTTCCTCCGGTTTCTTTGTTCCGTTTAGCAGTTCCTGCAATCCTGAATTCATTGTCTCAATAACTGCTGCATTCATTTGCAAATCATAAATCGGAACAATATTCTTATCCTTTGTCAGTGCCACAAAGTCCTTCACCAGCTGAGACTGTCCGGACATGCCTGAATCATCCACATTCATCGGTGTTACAAGGCCATATTCTTTCATAGCATATTCTGCCATTTCAAACCCGTTTAGATAAATAATATAATCCATTGCCATTTTCAGTTTATCACCCGTTAGCTTTTTATTGACGCACCAAAACCATCCGCAGCCCCCAGTCACATCCTGTTGTTCGGAACCATCCAGGTTCGGCAGCATGGCAACTTTTGTATTTTTTAACACCTCTTCATCATAGGACGCTATATTTCCCAGTCCCCATGAGGCATTAATGACAGCAGACACCTTTTTCTGCCCATACAGCTCAAATCCCTGTGCATCATTAATGGTATTAAAATCTTCGTTGAAGAGTTTATCCTCCGCCATTTTCTGGAAGTGCGCCAGTGCATCCACAAATGCCTGGTCTGTAAATTTGGCTTTTCCATCATTCTTAATAATACTTTCGGTCCATTCACTTCCGGTATGTAAATCACCTATCCCTGAAAAGATATAGGATTCTGCCGGCCATTTGTCCTGATTCCCCATACCGAACATAGGGATTCCTTTTTCCAGAAATTTCTCAGAGGCTTTATAGATGTCATCCCAATTATCCGGAAACGTATCATACCCGATTGATTTCCATAACTCTTCATTGTATAAAACGACTGAGGAAAGTGCCAGCTGCCCCGTCATTCCATATATCTTACCGTCCCTTGTTGCCGCGTCAAAAACACCCGGCTTATAATTGCCTTTGTGTTCATATTGATCCAGATACTCATTCACTGGTGCCAATAAATCATTGTCTATGAAGTTATCCATCCAGGAACCTTTCACCATGAATATATCCGGCAGTTCGTTCACTGCTGCCTGAGCCTGGATCTTGGTAGAATAATCATCATGAGACATTACCTGGCTGACCACTTTAATATCCGGATGCTCCTTCTGCCATGCTTCCGACATAGTCAGATGGGCATCTCCCTGATTATTCGTAGCCCGGTCTTCTTCTGTAAAATTGTGCATTACCGTAAGCTCAATTCCTTTGCTGCTATCTGAATCCTCACCGCTATTTCCTCCGCAGGCACACAAACTGAATGACATCGCTGCTGCTAAAACTACTGCTGTTATTCTCTTTTTCATATTCCTTTCCTCCTTCGACCACAAAAGTATTGGTTTTTGACATCCCAATCGTTCTTTACTGACTGGTGCCTGTCTGTTTACAATACTATTCTACAACTATCCTCAATCTTCTAAAACCTGTATTTTCATTGGGAATATCCTTATAATTTGCAATCTTTACCCTTAATCTGATTTGACTGGCATATGATATCCTTAAATATTGCTAAATATCCTCAATTCTTGTCATATCAAACTAATTTGCATGAAAGTTATATATTGTATAGATATTAATCTGATTTTTTTCTGTATCTTGTTTTTATTTTATAGAAATAATGGTATAATTCATAATTAGAAAACTTATCTCAGGGGGATAAAATATGAAACTGCAATTTAAAAGACCGATTACCATGCGCAGGCAGATACTTGTACTTTTTGTTTTACTGATGCTGATACCATTCATACTCTTAGTGTTAATTGCAGATATTATTTTTACTACCCATGCACAAAATGACCTTAAAACTATATATAACAGCAATGTGACGGAGATGGCTAACAGTCTTGATACCCTGTTCACAAATGCAACTGACCTGACACTTTTTCCTTTAACTGAAGATTCAATGCGCACTTATCTAACAATACCAAGTTCAAACCCCGATTTTTTAAGAAAGAAACAAAAAAGCTCAAATATCCGAAATTTAATACCTTATGGTTATCGGGAAGGGATTTTAAGTATTGGACTTTACCGGGAAGACGGAGACTATATAATTACAGACAATACGGTCAAATACACAGAAACTGATTATGAGAATGTCAGAAAACATGATTTGCTTCCTTTCTGGTATTTTCCATCGGACGAACAATCTATCTTTTTACTTCGGCATTTCAGAAACCCAACAAATTTTTCCGAGTATGCAGGATACATCAAACTCCGGCTGAGTTTATCCTATGTAACGTCAAAAATGAGTAATCATCTGCAGAATGAAGAGACCTCCTATTTTTTAATCACACCTAACAACGCTCTTCTTATTGAAGTTAATACCGGTCAGTCTGACACGCTCTATCAAAAGTTCTCTTTTACATATGAAGAGCTAAAACAAAAGGCTGAGTCTGGTCAGCCAAGTACGATACAGAATAATTGTATCATCTCACAGCATCTGCTCTCAAACGGGCTGATACTGTACAGTATTGCAGCTCCCCATATAATCTCCGAAGTGAGGCACGCATTCTGGCCAAGCATGCTAATGGCTTCCACTGCCGTAATGCTATTATCGTTTATGCTGTCATTTTACTTCTCCAAAAAGATTACGATACCCCTGGAGACACTTGGTGAAAAAATGACGAATCTGACAACAGGGAATTTTTCCAGCCGGGCTGATATTGAAGGCTGTCAGGAAATCTCCATGCTGACAGATCGTTTTAATAATATGGCGGGACAGTTGGAAATTCTATACAATAAAGTTTATCTGGGGGAATTAAAGCTAAAACAATCACAGCTGGATGTACTGGAAACACAGATAAATCCCCACTTTCTTTATAACACCCTGGACACCATATATTGGATGGCTAAACTGGGGGAAACAGAAAAAGTAAGCTTAATGGTATCCAATTTATCACAGATGATGCAGATGACGCTCTCGGCTAAAACAAAAGATAAAGTTACTTTGTTTGATGAACTGAAACACCTCACCTGCTACATCGTGATCCAGGATATACGGCATAATGGCAAGATTCTTTTTGATGTAAAATGCAATGATGATATAAAGGGTTTCCAGGTTTTAAGCTTTCTCCTGCAGCCCCTTGTGGAAAATGCGCTTCATCATGGTTTATCCAGCTATTCAAACGGCATTATCCATGTACATATATACCGGTCAGGTAATGATCTTATTTACGAGGTTGCCAATAACGGAACCCCCATAAATCCCGATGAAATCACTACTCTTCTGAATTCCGGAAAACCCGCCCTGAAAGGGTTTGCCCTAAAGAATATCATAGAGAGGCTGCAGCTTAGGTACGGCGAACCCTATTCACTTACTTACTTTTTAGATGGGGATTTTAGCGTGTTCCGGATAAATCAACCAATTGAAGGAGATGAAAATGATGACAAAAATACTGATTGTTGATGATGAGGATTTTATCCGTAAAGGAATGATATATACCATTCCCTGGGAAGATAACGGATTTACTGTATTCGAGGCAGCAAACGGTCAGGAAGCCTTTGAAGTCTCCCTGCAGCAGCGTCCGGACATTGTTTTAGCAGATATTCAGATGCCTGTTATGAATGGACTTGAACTGGCGGAAAAGTTACATTCTGTTCTGCCTAACACCAAAATTATCATTTTGACTGCCTTTGGCAGCGAAGAAAATTTATTAAAAGCAATCAACTTTAAAGTAAGCGCCTTTCTGATTAAAAGCGCATGCAGTGAAAAAATTTTGGAAACGGTCATCAGAATCCGGGATGAAACCGCAGCTTACAATGATCAAACTGAAAAACTGAATCATATACAGCAGATCTATACAGAAAACCAGCCGCTGTTAAAATCAAGCCTGCTGCTACGATTTATCCGCAAACAGATCTCATACCCACATTTTTGCAGAAAATATGCCGATTTAGGGGGCGATACAGACATGCCTTCTCTGAGCGTTGGTTTGATGAAGGTAAATTTTGATGATGAAAATTACATCCTTGGGCAATTACTATTTTATTTTGCTGACTTTAACCCTATCTGCTTTTTTGATGACCAAAAAAATGTCATACTGATCCTGAATACAGCAAAAAAGGAACTTACCCCTCAAATGTTTGAACAGATACTACCCAGCATTCAGCCAATATTATTCGGAAATTTCATAACGATCATGAATTCCATTACGTCCTTTACATTTTTACCCATGGCATATGAAATATTAAATCAGACACTGGATAATTGCTTCTGGAGCAAGTCTGCATACCGGATTATCGAACCTACCAGGGAAATTGCAATAAACGACCCGAATATACCATATAATCATGAATCGCAGATCATCCGCAGTATTATTAACCGCGACCAGCACCAATTTATGGCATCCCTATCCTCTTACTATCATTATATGGAACAAAATATGGTACTAAGAAGCGTTTTTCTGGAATCCGTCATGCACATTCTGGTGGTAATTTCCTCTATTCAGAATACGGACCTGGAATTTGATAAAATGAAGGAATTCATATGGGCACTGGAGACACCACAGGAAATTATCGAACAGCTTCGCACCCTCGCATTTCCGGAACCTTCCAGAAATTGTACCAGAGCAGTATCGGATGCCATCTCTTACATGAAAGAACACTTTACAGAAGACCTGCATCTGGAAGATGTTGCAAATGCAGTATTTTTATCACCGGGATATCTTTGCCGCATCTTCAAGCGGGAGACCACTCACTCATTTACAGAGTACCTGCATATCCTGCGGATCGAAAAAGCAAAAGAACTGATTGAGAAAACAGATTATAAATATTATGAAATTGCGGAAAAAGTGGGATATAAAAATTACAAATATTTTTCGGCTTATTTCAATAAAATTGCAGGGTGCAGCGCAAAAAATTATTATATGGAGCATATAAAAAAAAGCGGTGACAATTCTTACAGCGATCATTCTCCCCAATAAATTCAGGGTGCTGCCCACCCTGGTATGAAACCCAGTGCGGCAGCACCCTTCTGACTGTGTTGCAACTGCAAACGATCTATGCAACGGATATCTTCCGGAATCGTACCATCGGGTTTGGGACTAAACTACCACGCTGCACCCTCTCATACCTTAATTTAATAAAGAAACGATATTTGAGGCGATACTAGACAAGCCGGCTTCTCTTCCGTCTCATAGATTCCATACTTTTTCTCTGTATATGGTATTGCATTGCCCTTCCATACCACACCTTCCTCAAGCAAATTTGTCACTTCTACTTCTTTCATAACCTGATCGGGGAAATCTGCTTTCTTATCATTCACCCACACTTGAAAGGTATCACACACATCCCCCAGCTTTAGAATATATCTCTGTCCAGCTCATTCCACGGCCGAAGCTCTTTAATTGCAATTGGTTCTCCCCATTTTTGGAATCCGCTTCGTAAGAAAGATCCTTCCCCATCCTCATATGGACAAAACTTTTCCAACTCCAACCTATCGAAGATGATCGTCCCCAGTGTGTGCTCTGTCGCCTTTTCATCTGCATAAGCATTAGCATTTTGCAATCCATTTTCTACCCTTTCATCTGCCTTATTCTTCCAGGCCACCATTCTGAATGACTCTCTGATACCAGTAAAAAGAATCTTTCGGTATTCTTTCCAATGTTCTGTAATCAACATAGATCAGACCAAACCGCGGGTCACAGCCCTCTGCCCACTCAAAGTTATCCATAATAGACCATGCCGTATAGCCAATTACCGGTATCCCGTCTTTCATCACTTGGTGTAATGCACTCAGATACTGGTACATATAATCAATCCGCTGTGGATCATGGACCTTTCCATCTCTCATTACAAAATCTAGATTGGACATACCATTTTCTGTGATGAGAATCGGAAGGTTATAACGTTCATAGAGGAACTTCGGTGACCAGTAGAGCACTTTGGGTGTGATTGCCCACCCCATTTGTGTACGTGGCATACCAGGCCATCCCAAATCCGGCGCTTCTGTATCTGCATTGTAGTTGTTTGCAAAATACACATTATAACCAAAGTAATCCAATGGCTGGCTAATAAATTTCAATTCCTCCTCGGAAAGGATTTCATCTAGATATTTGGGTGCCTTTCCAAGTACCATCGGATCCGCCCACCAATTTGCAGCCATAGAAAATCCCTTTTCAATATCAAACATCTCACTTCTTGCTTTTTCGATTCCGGCTTCCGTTTCATCATAAGCCACAAAGTTTCTCGCATTCAACGCAAATCCAATCTGTGGGTCTGCCAGTTTAGAGCGTTCTCTAATCAGTTGCACACCATGGCCATGGCAAAGCAATACATTTTTGCTAATTTGCGCCAAATCACGGAATTTCTGCTCTTCGCTCATACGATTGATCTTAAACGGCGCTTGCCGTCCTTCAAAGTAACCAAATCCAATGAAACACGCAGGTTCATTAAAAGTCATCCAGTATCGCACTTTATCGGAAAGTGCATCAATAACAATCTTCGCATATTCTGTAAATTCATTTATAATCTGTGAGTTCTCCCACCCACCTTCGTTGTAGGCCCACATTGGCAAATCCCAGTGATATAGTGTACAAAACGGCTCAATCCCTGCCTGTACCAACTCATCTGCTAGATTTCGGTAGAATTGAAGCCCTTTTTCATTTATCACTCCACGCTCGGGCATTACACGCGGCCAGCTAACTGAAAAGCGATAACTTTTCAGTCCCAACTCTTTCATCAAGGCTACATCCTCTTTATAACAATGATAATGATCGCAGGTCACATCTCCATTTACATTTCGCTTGATATGTCCCTTACTTGTTGCATCCCATATACTGTCTGTTTTGCCATCCTCACTTCTTGCACCTTCCACCTGGAAAGACGCGCTTGCTGCTCCCCATAAAAAATTCTCTGGAAATTTTTTCATTTTATCCTCCTAACGGTTCTGAAATTTACTTTTTCTGGCATAAATAAACTTTGCCACACAACCCCACATGATTCTGCGGCTGCCAGTTCTCCGACTTGTTCTTCGGGAAAATCTGTCGTTCCAAAGTAGTTGCCACTTCAATCGCAATCCGATTCTCTCCCTGATGCAGGAAATTCCCAATCTCATAGCGATAAGGCGGCACAATCTGAATTCCGCAGTCTTTTCCATTAACAAACACTTGCACTGTTTCCCCTGCATCTGTTATCTCCAAAATCGTATTCGACTCCACTTCTGTTCCCAGATTTACATCCTGCTCATACCGCAGCACTCCGGCAAAATCAGGCAGTTCTCTTTCGGCAAAATCAGGCAGTGAAACCTGACTGCTATGTCCAAATGCCGGATAGTCAATGCTCTTGCAGACAGTTCGTTTCCAATTGGTTTCAATTTTTATTTTCCGTACGATATGATAGATGCTTTTTTCCTTCAAATTTCCAGGCATTTCCCGATCAAATACAATTATCCAGCTCTTTCCAGGCTCAATTCGAACTTTGATTTCTAATCCGGTTTCCGCTTCGCGATCTTCCAGTGCTTCCCTTAGCTCCGTGCAGGCTTTGACATCTAACAATTCCAGGCGGTTTTCCCACGCATCATATCGATAACATATTTCTGGCGTTCCTCTAAGCCGGATATTTCCTTCATATATTTCTGTACCTTCATTCACCAAGTAGAGAATTTCAGGTTCTCCGTAATACTGATAACTACGGATAAATTTCTCCGCCGGGCTAAGTTGTATCTGAGGCATCTTTCTCTTTCTCATGTAATTGGCAAGTTCTGTAAGCTTCACACTCATCGCATTTTCTCTTATTTCTTCCAATAATACATCTTCTTTGCCTGATTCTATCTGGCTGCAGATTCCCTTTGGATAAGAATTTACAAAAACACATGGAAATCCCTGTTCCCCCAACTTCACAATCGCATCTGCTGTCTCCTTTGTAATATAGTCCGTTTCCGGGATAATAAATATTTTGTACTCCTGTGTATGTACTTTCAAACCATTGTCCAAGCTCACTTGGTAACAACTGTCTGTAAATATATCTGATGGTACAAAGTCAAACCCGATCTGCGCTTCTGTCAGAACTCGTGCGGGTTCCTGTATATACATACATGTCATACCGCTCCATTCCGCGTCTCCGTGATACAGAATCGCAGCCTCACTCTCATGTCTGCCTCCACTGATCAGATTGCAGATTCGGTTCATATACTTCATCAATTCTCCAAAATGCCGATACTGAGGGTTATGCCCATGCGCATAAAAATGCGGCGGACAGTCAGGATCTGGAAATGCCTTTGGTGAAAAAGCATGAGGCACATAATGATTAACACCGCGCACCATAAAATGATCTGCAAGATATGCTTCCAGACGCACACCCTCTTTCCAACCATAATTCCCGAAAATCTCACACATAGAACGATTTTTCTTTCTTGCATCAATCGCAGCCGCACTGGATGCCAGGCGCCCCAGTGCAAAATGATAAAATACACCATCTCTCTTAGTCCCAAGATGGGATACATACAGAGTATCTTCTCCCTGTGGCAGTACCTGTCCGCCAATATCATCAATTCCCGACATATCTTGCCCTGCAAGGCCTCTGAAAAAATGCCCCAAGCTGGATCCACACCGCGCATGCTGGTTATTATCCTCAATCAAGTGTCCAATATACTTCACACCATGTTCCCGGCACCAGTCCCCTATCTGCATGGAAAAGTCCTCTTCCACACGCCGTGTCACCAAATCCATAAATCCATATCGCACCTTTGCTGTCATGTTTTCATCAAATTTTCTGTCCCAGAGAAGCGGCAGCAATTTCAGATAATCTGCCCCCCAGTGCTTCTCCAAATCCTTCTGCAGCTGTATGCTCCACGGTTGGTCATCCTGCTCATAGATCTTTTGATCCATCAAATAAAGATGTCCGTTTCCAATCTCCGGCTCATCAGAGAAAAATCCTGCAATTGTTTTCCCGAAGTCATCCTTATAATGTGCATAATGAGGTTCATATACTGTCTCAATCAATGTACGGCATGCCTCTTTATCCAGCATATTCATATAGTTCCGGTGCGCTCCTCTGTTTCTTGTCAGTTGGCAAGAATAAATTTGCCAATCTCCCTCGGAAGGCGTAAAGACAATTTTCCCTTCGTTTTCCTTCAGCATCACGAGATCTTTTTCACCCGATCCATTCTTTTTTACAGCAACGGCGCCCAGCCACTGATCATCAGAAAATGTTTCAAATGACATGTCAAAATAATTTTCAATCCATGTAGCTTCAAACGGCGCTACGCTTTTATATTCTGTCGCCTCCCATGTCCGTTCACATCCCGCTGCTACTTCTCCCAACACCTTATATGTCAGAAACCATCTTCTGCAGGAATCCGGCTTTTCTTCTACCTTTCCATTACAATAGCCTGTCGGAAAATGACTGTCATCCAAAATCCATACTTTCATCTTCCGCCTTCTTGCTTCATCTAGAATGATATCCATATCATGCCACCATCTAGCTCCAACAAAATCAGGATGGGGGCGGCTTTCAATACAAACAGCTCGGATATTCGCATTATAGATCACCTGCATATACTCACGCAGTATTGATTCTGTTTCCCCATGCTGCCAAAAAAACGGAAAAATGTAATTATCCATTTCGTTATTCAATAGTCTTTCTATTTTTGAATTCATCTGCGTCTCCTCTTTTTGCTTTGCTGGCTGTACTGTATTCCATTTAATCATCCTGTGCATACTTTTGCCGATACTCACTGGGCTTCATACCTTCCGTTCGTTCAAATATCTGATTAAAATGATTCACATCACTATATCCCACCAGCCTGCATACTTCGTAGATGTGCAGCTCTGTTTCTGCCAGCAGCTTCTTCGCCCGATCCACACGATAATCCATCAAATATCTCTGATAAGTCACACCAGTCTTTTTCTTAAACAACTGACTGAAATAATATGGATTGATATAAAACTTCTTTGAAATATCATTCAAGGTAATGTTCTGATTATAATTCTTCCGGATATATTCTTTTGCCTCTACAATCAAATCCTTTTTCTTCGGCACACTATCTTTGAGCATCACTTCATTCATAATGCTCACCATATTCATAATCCAGTTTTCCAACTGTTCCATAGTCTTAAACTTTTCAATACTTTTCAACGTGAACAGGTTTTTTCCAAAGTACTCATTCAACTGCAGCTGTGCCGTCGGGATATTATGCAGTCCAAGCAGTACAATATTCAGACTCAATTTTTGCAGTTCAGGAAGTGAAAGATTGTTTTCTGAAAGAACCCTATTGAAAATTCCTTTTACCGCAATATGAAATCCATCCTGATCAAACCGATCAATTCGTTCTTTCAGTTGCTCTGTCTCTTTCTCTGTAAGCAAATCTGTCCGGTTATCCATATCATACAGTTCCTCAAACAGAATCGCTGCACTACTCCCCTTCAGGATTCGGTAATTCAATGCCACACGGGCTTCTTCATATGCTTTCGGAAGCTTTGTATAATCCTCGTAAGAACTTCCTATTCCAACACTGATATGGTATCGATCTTGTTCTTCTTTCATAGCATACTGTCGGATAAGATTCTTCTTTTCTTCTATATCCATACTCTTTGCACCTATGACAACTGCCATCTGTGCATTTCCCGTCTTTACTCCATAGAAAAACATCCCACTTGAAGAAGTCAGCCCTTCTTCTATACTGAAATCACTCAGAGCTTCATCCCATTCAATCACCATACAGGTATACTGTCCATATTCTTCCGATATACCCATCTGATTCAGGTATTCTCCGACTTTATATTGACTGTCTGTTCCACCTGTCAGGAAATCCCGCAGAGCATAATCTCTCATATCATCATTTAGCTTACTAAGCGAATCCTCTGTCTTTCTTCGCTCTGAGATTTCTTTACATACTTTACTCAGCATGTTGCTCAGTTCTTCTTCATCCACCGGTTTTGTAATAAAATCCCTTACACCAAGTTCAATCGCCTTCTTGGCATAGCTGAACTCTGCATAACCACTTAACACCATGAACTCTGCCGGAAAATTGACTTCCCGCAATGCCCGAATCATTTCCAATCCATCCATAACCGGCATTTTGATATCCGTCAATATAATATCCGGCTGTTCCTCCGTTGCCTTCTCATAACCTTCCCTACCATCATGTGCCAATAGAACCGGTGTACATTCCGGATTGTATTTTTCTACTAAATAGGCAATTCCTCTTGCCTTTTCTTTCTCGTCCTCTACAATCAACACTTTATATGCCATAACTCAACCTCTTCATCTAGTCCATATATGGTACTCGAATCTCAACAACCGTTCCCTGTTCATTGCTTGATACAATTCGCAATTCTCCGTCGCTTCCATAACGCAGGCGGAGTCTCTCAGCAATATTGCGAAGTCCGATTCGATGTGAATCACTCTCTTCTACACCCTTTTCTTTCTGTATTTCCACATCTTGGGACACGTAAAGTCCCTGTCGCACCGCTTCCAATCTCTCCGGACTCATTCCCTTCCCGTCATCCTGAATGGTAAAGACCATTTTCTTCTCTTCTGTCAATTGGCCCGTAATCCATATTTCAATGGGTATACCACTTTCGTTACTTCCATATTTAAAGCAATTCTCCACAACTGGCTGAAACAAAATTGCCATGAACTTCGCATGATAAATTTGTGGATCTATACTCTCTTTTAGTGTAATTACATTATCAAACCGAATATTCTGTAGTTGGATATAAGATCGAATATTTTCCAGTTCATCACGAACTTTATAATTTTTCTTATCGCTGTCCAGAACTGTTCGAAACATCTTTGCCAGCAACTTTACCATATCCGCCACTGTATCGTCTCCATTCAAAATCGCTTTGATACGAATCGATTCCAGTGTATTAAACAGAAAATGGGGATTAATCTGGGTACAAAGTGCCAAATACTGCGCATTTTTTTGACGAATTCCAGCCTGGTACACCTCTTCAATTAGTTTCTCCATTTTGCCAACCATATGGTTGTAGCTTTTTACAAGACTTCCAATCTCATCATTTCCTGCCGAATCCATAATAAGCTCATAATTCCCGCCTTCTAGACATTCCATACTACTTTGCAGTTTCTTGATCAGACGAAGCATCCTTTTACTAAATAGGATAGAAACTGAAATAATAACCACTATTAAAATTATAACGAGAAGAAGGGTCACCCTTTGAATAAAACTGACCCGCAGTAACATTTTGCTCCGAGGAATAACTGTATTAATCTTCATTCCTAACTGTTCCGTTGTATCTTCTATCACGAGATAATTGCTTGGATCCTTCTGATACATCAGAAGCTCTTCTTCATTAATCTCACTATAATTCACCCGCCCGCTGGACAGATCCGAATCATAAATCAGACCACCTCTGGCATCTGTAATATTGATTTTTATATTATATTGATTGCGTTCTAACAAAAAAGCATCACTCAGCTTTAGAATGCTCGCAGGTGGCAAATCAATCAGAATTAAACCTGCATATCTACCATTGCTACCATAAACTTTCCGTCCAAAGGTAACTATAATCTGATCCTTATTTTTATCGTAATAAGAACAATCATGCAGTGGCGTCAAAAACAAGGTGTCTAAATTCTGCTGCTGATCTAAAAACCACTTCTGTTGAATCAGTTCTTCATAATTTAAAGTCTTTCCGTTCCGATCATATTGATAGTACTCCCCGGCTTCGTTTATAATTGTAATCGATTGGATCTCACTTTCCATAGTCATTAGTTTCATGACCATTTGACGATAATACAATTTATTTTCAACCTGCTGGGATATTGGAATATCGGTAGCTAAATTATCCAACAGTCTGTCATTTACCAACAATGACTTTGTAGATAAATCATAATCGCTTACAAATTGATTCATATCTGAAGCAATCTGCGAACTAAATATAGCTGTTGTCTCCTCCATTTCTGCTTCTAAACTAGCCGCTGAAATGCGATAAAGCACAAAACTGCTGATAAGCAACGGTATTACACTAACTATTGAAAACACAAGTATCAATTTTAAAGCCATATTCAGGTTATGCCATATCTTTTTCATTACCATCACACCGAAACGTAAGTTTCCCCTTCTGTCTTATTCCAAAGAGAATTCCAGCATATCAAAAGTCCCTCTCCCTTGATAGGAAAACAACAAGACTCCCGTCCATTCTTCACATACCGCATCCATTGAAAATTCTGTCCACTCTTCAGAGTATTTTACAGGAATCTGACACAATAGTTTCTCTTTCTGACCTATTCTAACGCGGATTGTTCCTTCGGCACGTCCTCTAATTTTTACAGATACTTTATGTAAGTTCGGGAGATGAAAATATTTGTAGCCAATTACCGCCCCATCCTTCAATTTTGTAATAAACTGTCTTGGAACTGACTCTAACATTTTCACTTCTTCAGGGTTCACATCTGGACAATCTTGTGTTACATATGGCTGATCATTACTGCATGGTCTGGCAATCTCAGGTTCTTCCTTTCCATGCAAGATACACGCAATAGATGCCGGATAAGTCCCTCGCCCTTCCAATGGACCACCATTTAACCCCTGTGATGTCATCTCAGCCTGCTGAATTCTTCCATCCTCAAGAATGGTAAGTTCCTCCGCACATCCCTGTCTGGAAAACTGTGTCTTGTTACTTGGCCGATGATAAAAAACATACCATTTACCATTGATCTGCTCAATACCACCATGATTATTCCCCCACATGATTTGTACACGGTTCTGCCCCTCGTCTTCCACAATCCCAGAATTATCTGACACAACACCACCATAATGATAGCCCTGGTCCGGCTTATCACTAACTGCATAACAAAGTTCACGTGATTTCGTAGAAGAATAGATTAAATAGTACCTTTTTCCAATTTTCCGGATAGAGCTTGCCTCGAAGAACTCATGCCCTTCAAATCCAGTCCCTTTTGCCTCCCCCAAAATCGGAAGAAGTCGTCTCGGTTCTTCTTTGACCGTGAGCATATCATTACTCAGTTCCATGACGCAGGAGTTTTTCGGAGTCTCACCGATATCTGCTTTTGTCTTCGGACCATTTCCTGAATACAGATAAATCTTCCCATCATCATCTATAAAAACACCTGGGTCAAACTGCCAGATATCGCCCTCTCTTTTTCCGATCTGCCCTCCGTCTTCACCCTTAACGATACCATAGAATTCATATCGACCGGCCGGTTCTTCACATACAGCCACTCCGATTGCTTCTCCGTCACCGTCCGGGCAATAATACAGGTAATATCTTCCATCCTTCCCCTGTACAACATCGGGAGCCCATATCTGCCTGTTTCCGTCCTGCATCCGTGGATCCTGACTGCTTCGATAGATAACACCTTCATATATCCACTCATGCAGATTCTGAACATCAGCCGACCAGCATACATAATCGTTCATACAGAACTTTGTTCCGCCAAATCTATCATGGCTTCCGTATACATACACCCGTTCGGCAAATACATGGGGTTCCCCATCGGGAATATATTCCCATAATGGTAAATATGGATTATAACATTGTGTTTTCATGCCTTTCTCCTTCCGTTTCTTATATTATGAAAACAGGAGCCCTGAGGAATATATCCCCCGGACTCCTGCAGCTTAAGATTCCCTCTTATTTATCTCCGGCAAGTTTCTTTCAAAATCTATATCCGTTCTTATTTAGTTTTATTGGCATACCACTCTCTAGCCAGTTCTGTCACTTCTTTTCCGCCCGATGCATACCATTTTTCAACAAACTCATCGAACTTATCAATTGGATATTCTCCTGCAATGATCTTGGTTGCGTACTCAACATATAATGTCCTGTTTCCGATATCGGGAAAATCAGAGTAAATAGAATCCGGCATACCATCACCTGCAAAGCTCTTCACATACTCCTGGTTTTTCTGAACATTCTCAACTGCCTGAGAAACTGCCCATTCCCTGTCTTCTGTTAACTGTGTGGACAATACATTTACCTGGAAGTCAATGGTTGCAATGCTGTTGTATGGCGCAAGTACCAGGTTCTGTTGAGTAGACGGATCATCCGGAAGTCGAACTGCCTTTCCATCTATCACTTCACTGTGCATACCTTCTACACCGTTGTAAAATTCCATCCACATGTCCTGATTTCCATATGCATCCAGTACCTTCATAATCTTATCGATTTTTTCTTCATCCTCTGTGTTGGCTACTACAAATCCGCCGCCATTCATCTGACGATGCGTATAGTAACCTTCATATCCTGGTGCGGAAATTGCTGGTAGGATAGCGATTTGTGGTTTTACACCTGTTCCAGTATAAATATTCTCGGCATAGTTGTAGCACTCCTGTGGAAGATGTTCCCACACCCCTACAACCCCTGAGTTAATCTTTCCATCCCATGCGGACTTGTCATTCAACAGCGTCTCTGGATCAAGCAGACCCTCTGCATACAATTCTGACATCCATTCCAGGCAATCTTTCATATTTTGAGTTACTGCGGAATATGTAAGTTCTCCGTCATAAATATCCCACTGCGGATATCCTTCCCACATTGCAATTCCATACTGTCCAAACATCTGTCCCATCCATCTTACTTCTGCACGTCCGCCAGTCGCAATCTCATCTGCAACACCGTTTCCATTCGGATCGTCATTTTTAAAAGCACGTAGTACTTCAACAAATTCCTCCTGTGTTGTCGGCATTTTGAGTCCCAGACTATCCAGCCAGTCCTGACGAATCATACCACCGTTTCTTCCATAATTCAGAACCTGTGGAATCACATAAATACGATTCTCACCCGTTGGGTCATTGGCCTTTACAGCATCCCACATTTCTTCCGGAATGCTTTCCCACAAACGGGGAGCTTTCTCCTGTAGTAAATCTGTCAAATCCAAAAGTGCGCCGCTCTCAATCAACTCTGATTCAATACCATTCCACGGACTGAATACATCCGGCATATCACCTGCTGCAATTCTTAAGTTTAACTGTTCCAGGTAAGTCTCACCGCCATTCCACTCTACATATGGCTGTACGATACCGACACCCATCATCTCTTTGTATAGATTGTACAATTCACTTCCTGCTTCCACTGGTAGATATCCGGTATTAGTTCCCCAAACCTCAATGTCTTCATCTGACGCCACTTCCTTACTATCTGACACTGCTTCCTTGCCATCTGACACTGCTTCCTCACCACCTGATGCTGTTTGTCCATCTTTTTTTTCTGATGATCCGCAACCTGACAGCATGGATAATACCATCGCTGATGCTACCATTACACTTAATAGTCTTTTCACGAATTTACTTTTCATACCTCTCCACCTCATTCTTTTTATTTTATTTTATCAGTTTTTTTTATTTTTTAAATATGGGGATTTTAGAAATCGCTATGTGCTTTTTTAGATTTTTACTACATTACACTGGCAATTCTATCAATCACGAGGAAATATCATATGCACCTCGTCAGTGCACACAAGGATTATATCACAGCTGAGATTAATATGTAGACCGTGATATAGAAAATTTATCAGCCTTTTACTGAACCAAGCATTGCACCTTTAGCAAAGTATTTCTGAATCCATGGATAACCGATCAAAATCGGAAGTATTGCAAATACAACTGCTACCGCACTCAATGTTGCTGGTGTATAATTCGCTGTCTGCGCCATTGTAATCGCGCGTAGTTCACTACCCCCGTCTACGATGGAGCGGATCTTCATCTGTAGCGGAAATAGATCCATATTCTGAATGAACATCATCGGATGTTCATACTGATTCCACATAGTAACACCGTAGAACAAGCCAACCGTCGCTAACACTGCTTTGGATGCCGGCAGTACAATCTGGAACAAGATTCGGAACCTCCCGCATCCATCGATCATCGCAGCTTCTTCCAATTCTTTTGGGAACTGCTTAAAGAATGTCCGAACAATAATCAGATTATATGCCGTCATAATATGTGGGAATATTAAAACCCAATAGCTGTTAAACAATCCGAATGAGCGAAGCGTGAGAAAGTATGGCACCTTGGGTGCTGAAAATACCATTGTGAACACAACAAGCAGCATAATATATTTTGAAGTCTTAAACTCCGCCTTTGACAGGGGATATGCCATCAGCACATTTAGTATCAGAGCAAAAATCACACCAATTGCAGTCGATGAAACTGAGATTAAAAACGGTTTCCAAATTCCACCCTTGCCCAGAAGATAATTCCATGAGTCAAACGTGAATTCTACCGGCAACAGATTGATGAGATTCATCTGTGACGCAGTCTTAGAACTTAGGGAAATCGCAAGTTCCGAAATAAGTGGAATAGCTGTAATAACTGCAAACAAAACCAATATTATTGTGATTAAAATCCCGAAAACCCTGTCTTTTGCAGCCTCCCGCACATGTGATGCTCTTTTACGAACTTTCATTACCACAGCCCTCCATCCTCTGAAACCTTATTTGCAATCTTGTTAAACGTAACTACCATAAATAATCCAACTACCGACTGAAACAGACCAACGGCCGTTGCAAAACTATACTGTGCCTGTTGGATTCCAACACGAAATACATATGTATCAAAGATATCTGCAACTGCATATGTCATCGGCGTATACAGATTGTAAACCTGGTCGAAACCAAGTGTAAGGAAACTTCCAATGTTCAAAAGAAGCAATGTCAACACCGTTGGAATCAAAAGCGGGAATGTGATATAACGTATTTTCTGAAATCTGGACGCTCCGTCAATTGCCGCCGATTCATACAGACTTGGGTCAATACCGCTAATTGCTGCCAGATATACAACTGTCCCCCAGCCAGATTCTTTCCATATCGTGGAAATCACATAAATCGGTCGGAACCAGCTTTCTTTCTGCATAACCAATAGCGTATCCATTCCAAAGAATTCTCTTACATTATTGAATAGTCCACCAACACCAAAAATATCAAATACCAGACCTCCAACAACAACCCATGATACAAAATATGGGATACAAATAATTGTTTGGATTCCTTTCTTAATCTTTGCATTCCGAAGTTCGTTCAGCATCAGTGCCAGAATAACTGGAATCGGAAATGTCAAACATATTTTCAGTAAACCCAGTACAATTGTATTCCGAAGTATCTTGTAAAAATCCGGGTAAACAAATAATTTTTTGAAATTTTCCAACCCGCACCATGCGCTTTCCCAGATCCCTTTATAAGCCGAATAATCCTTGAATGCAATAACACTCCCCATCATCGGAATATATTTAAACATAATCAGATAAATAATTCCTGGAAGCATCATCACGTAATACGGCCAATACTTTTTAAAATGACTTCGCGATCCGGAAGACTTTGCGGCAACATTTCTTGTTTTTACTGCAACCATAACACCCTCATACCTTCTTTCTTTTTGATGATTTAATTTTAGCATTTTTCTATTTTTTTGAAATATGGATATTATAGGTCTTGGCATGGTATTTTTTAGATTCTATGACCGTGTGGTGTGGATGGTAAAGAATTTGAAATATTGTCGGGAAGTAACATAGGCTAAAGCCGGGGCAAAATAGCTCATGTGAGTTATACTGCCTCGGCTTTAGCCTATGTTATTTTGAAAGTGGCTGAGGAGTTTAGTCCGCCATATCCTCTACGTTTCTCCTAAGTCCATCATACTCTGCATAACCGTAACATTTCGGCTCCCCATCCTCATCCATATCTTTTGCAAGATGTACTTGAAATCTACTGTCCGGTAAAAATGTAATCCTTAATTTCATCTGCCCCGTATGTTCTCCTGTTACTTGAAGATTGCTCCAAATGACCGTCTCTTCAGGCACAAACATGTTGGCCGGCGCTTTTACCCGAATCCACCCATCATAAAAGGTCTTTCCGTCCTCACTGTAGTGGTCATATCTGGTTTCTACTGTATCACCCGCTATATAAGAGTTTACCACTATGCCACATACACCTTCTATTTTTACGGGATAGGGTGGCTCTGTCTGCATTCTGGCATATTCCATTGGAAGTGCATAAGGAATCTCTTCTTTTCCCGGAGTCACTCCCCACATTTTTGGCTTTGACGGCTGCACATCCAAAAGCTTGCATTTGCGCAGTCTGCTTTTTACTTTCCCCTCTACCAACCGGGTACTTTCGTTCCACATTGCTTTTGTACTGTCCGGATGCCAGCTCATAGGAGAATAATACACCCATTTTCCTTCCGGATCGCTTAAATTTATCCCTTCGTGAGCTCTTCCCTCACTCATAGAACGCTGGACATCAATCAGTACCGGACCAATATTACCGGCTTTTTCATAACGGACACCTGAAATCGCATACTGATACAACATATTCAAATATTTTCTTCGTGTGATATTATCCTTATGAAGTGGCACAACCCCCAGTACCCCACAGTCCGTCTTCGGTGAAAACCTAGGCGACATACAGACAGCATAATGCTCATTAGGAGAAAAGATAGCCGTTTCTTCATAGCCAAGTGTCTCTGTAATCTGAGCAACCTCTTCTGTATCCAGCATCTGCAGCGTACTTTCCGTAATGCAGGTTCCCCCACCAGCCAGCGTAATACCTCTTCCTCCCCTTACAAACTGTTTAACTTCCCCTCCTCTGCTTACCTTGGTACGGAAAAATCCCTCATTTTCCAAATCTGGTTCAACTTCGTTCACAGTACTGATGATACACATATCTTCCATTGCATAATGGGATTCCTTTCTCACTAGGCTTCCGAGAAAATTAAAAACTCCGTTCCCTGTTAGGGACGAGAAGCATATATGCTCATTGTCAGGCGCAATCAACGGTTCGGACCATCTCATAAATAACCCTGGGATTTCGTAGATCTCTTCTGGAAATACCACTTCCACTAACTCAGACGAGGTACATCGATCCAGATCTGGTGTGCATTCTAACACATAGTCCCCTAGCAAGATCCGTTTATTATCGGAATAACACATCCAGCGTATTCCGTTAGCTCCCTTTTTCATTGGGATTACTCCATCAAACAGTTCACAGAGTTCCCGCCCCTCCTCTGATATTGTAAACACCCGATACCAATTTTCATTTTTTTCAGGTTCTCTCACAGATACTAATACACGCCCGGAAAAAGTATAGGTTCCGTTTACATTTGTATCAATTCCGCCTGGCAGCGGAATGTCTGTGATTTCTATGCGACCATATTCTGTATTTTCGATTAACATAATTCCTTCCTTTCTACTTTGCAGCCTCTACTTTCTGCACATCTTAAATGCCTGTTAAAAAGTCACATATTTGTTCATAAACTCCGCACTCATCTGAAATGATTTTATCGGTGATTTATCCACCCAGTTTTTATGGCTCTCCAGAATCACCGCGTCCACGCCGGCTTTCTTCGCTTGTTCCACCATCACCGTAAGATTCATGTTCCCATATCCCAACTCCATGCTATCTGACTTAAGAATCGAGCTAGTCCTTCCACTCACACGGCTTCCCCGGTCATTGATGTGGTACAGCTTCATCCGTTCACCTAGCCGCTCCATTAATGGCAGCACATCTACACCTGCTTCAGCTGGCCAGTAGGAATCAAATTCAAAATTGACATACTCCGGATTCGTCTTCTCTAGAATCAAGTCATAGGCCGTTTTGCCCGATTCTACCTTGCGAAATTCACAGTTGTGATTATGGTATAACAGGGAAATACCTCCTTCTGCAAAAACCTTTCCTACATGGTTCAGTTTCTCGATCAAATCCAGTACCGCCGCTTTATCTGAATAGTCAAACTGGTGCATCCCAGTCACAACAATATATTTGGTATCAAAGGCCTTTGCTTCGGCGATAATATCCTCCGGTGCCCGCATGCAGCTTCCCAGGTCTTCATGTACACTGACCACCTTTAAATCAGACTCGGCTATCAGCTTTTCCCAATCCAATTTGCCGGTCTTCCCCATCGGCATTCTGGCCAGTGTGGTCAGGAGCCGGACTATCATGGGCATTTTTTTAATCATAAAGCCATTCAATTCGATTCCGTCATATCCGGCCTCTTTCATCAACCGCATGGTCTCTTTTGCCTTCTCTTCGCTTCCCATGACTGTGCCGAGCTGTATCATCTGAACTGCTTTTAACGTTTTTATCATTTCCATTTCTATACCCCCTACCCCAGACAGGTCTGCGTTATTGCACCAATAGAAAGTTAGAAACGCTTTTTGTTTCAAACTTTCGCTTCCTCTATTGTTTCGGAATCTGCTGCAATGCTGCATTCAAAGCCATTACCTGCTCCTGACTCACGACGTCTCCGACCTGCTTTAACATACTCTCCAAAGTCATAGCTCCCATCATTTTTATCAGGTTTGGGTTATCCTTTACACTTTCAGCCACATCACCCCGGCCGGCAGATGTCTGTGCCATCATCGCTCCCATGATTGCTCCTGTCTGGGGATGGCTCTGCAATGTTGCCAGCGTATCTTTTATTGAAAAATATCCCTCTTTGAAATCATCTTTGTCGAACCAGTTGACAAGGTCTCCGGCTGTTCCGAACCGATAATCCTGATTCGGTTTTTCTACCTTGCGAATCGACATTGCATCAGTACATTGTCCCGCCAGAGCTTGCACGGTATGATTGCCACTGATGGGAACTGCAAAGCAAAATACCCGATTCCCCTTTTGTGTCTCAATCGGCTCGCCATCTACATATAAGGTCACTTCCGGCTGATTGGAATAGACCTTTACTTCGGTTACTCCCTCTGCCCGATCCACATATCGGCTGCCACACAAATGGACAAATGCTTCCTCGCTCCAATATGCCTTATACAGATAGAACGCATCCTTTTTCAGCCTTCGATCCATGGTAACCAGCCCTTTTTGATTCTGACCGTTCTTACCACCCTCGTCTCTTCCGTCTGCCGCAAAGTCAAACATGTTCCAGACATGGGTCGCCCAGAGATACGGACGCTCCTCTATCATCCTGATGATATGCTCATGATAAATACACTGATAATCTTCGGTATAATCACCGCGCTCCGGATCTGATGAATGAAATGCCGGATTGGCATCTGCACCATATTCAGAAAATCCGATACATCGTTTGGGGTAAGTAGCATGATACTCATCAAAGAAGCTGTTGTTTTGTTCCAGCTCGCCCAGATACCAGCCAAAGTACAGATTATAACTGGCAATATCAGGAATTTCTAATAGCGGACTGTCCGTCTCCAGCATAAATACATGGGCCATCGTGGTCGGCCGGGTCGCGTCCAGACTATGGCACAGATCATTTAATAACCGGTGGTTTTCCATCAAATCATCGGTAACGCCTCCACTTGCAGAAATTTCATTCGATAATCCCCAGCAGACAATCGATGGGTGATTATAATTTTGCACCACCAACTCTCGCATCTGGCTTAAGGTATTTTCCCTGCCGTTTGGCATATGCTGGGTGATGTATGGAATCTCTGTCCAGAGAATCATACCGTAAGCATCGCACAGATCGTAAAAATACTGACTATGCTGATAATGCGCCAGGCGGATGGTATTTGCACCGATTTCCCGGATGATTTCCAGATCCTCTACCTGCATTTCTTTCGTCAGGACATTTCCCGTGCCCAGACGGTCCTGATGACGTGAAACACCACGCAGCGGGTAGCTACGACCATTTAAAAAGAATCCTTCCTGTGGGTCAAATTTGATGGTGCGACAACCAAATTTAGTAGTAATGCGGTCACCGTCTTCATCATTCTGACAAATTTCCGCTTTAATGGTGTACAGATATGGATCATTGATGCCATCCCATAGATGTACATTTTCAATGGTAAATACCGCTTCTGCGTGTCCGTCTATGATTTGGGCTTCCTGTATCAAGTCACCGATTACAAAAGTAACTGTCTCTGCCACACCTTCTACCCAGGCTTCGGCGGTTACTTTTGCATCCTTTCCAACCACCTCCGGCGTGGCCTTGATGCCCGATCCGCCGGCATAGCCAAGAGCAAAATGTGCTTTTGGTACAATCAACAGATTCACTTCCCGGTAAAGACCACCATAAAAGGTGAAGTCGGCTTTTTGCGGATATACCCGGTCATTTTCCGAATTATCCACCGAAACTGTCAACTGGTTCTCTTCCTGCAGATATTCAGTCAGATTTACCCTAAAGGTAGAGTATCCGCCTTCGTGAGTTAACCTTTTTTCTCCATTCAAATAGAATTCAGCCGTCATCGCGGCACCGCAGAATTCCAGCCAGATCTCCTTCTCCTTCTTTAATTCTTCCAAAGACTGTCCATCTGCCACTTCGGTTATGTCCAGTTTTCTCCTATACCAGCAGAGTCCACGATAATAATCATTACCACCGTCCTGCCCGTCTAAGGCATTCCATGTGTGGGGGAGGGTTACTGCTTCGCCTGTAGTTTCCCATGCTGCAGAGGCACTGGCAGCTGTTTTTACAAACTGCCAGCCGTTATCCAATAAAATCGTATTCCGCATAATATTTTCCCTTCCTTTAAAAATGATGAACACCTGCTGTCACGAACTCATGTCTGCCATCCGGTAAACATACTTCTGCCTTTGCATTGGCTGGAACCGTGATTTCATAAAAAAGCTGATCCTGCTCATATTTCCATGAGCTGACAATTTCCCCCATAGAAGACCGATAAGCCGCTTTTGCATATCCCAGTAGCTTATGTGGTTGTGGAGCTATCTTTATTCTTTCATTTTCCACCTGAATACCGCACACGCCGGCAAACAGCCACCCGCAAACAGCACCGTAGGAATAATGATTCAGCGATGCACTAACTTCACCTTTTTCATTGATGCCATCCCAGGTTTCCCAAATGGAAGTAGCACCTTTTTTCACTTCATACAACCAGCCCGGCATCGTATCCTGTAGTAGTAAACGATAAGCCGTTTCCTGATAGCCATACTCCGCTAATACACTGCACAGCGACGGTGTCGATAGGAAACCGGTATTTAGGTGATATCCATTTTCTATGATTTTTCCATTTAATTCTGCTGCAGCCGCTTTGACTTCTTCCTTGCTCAGCAAATCAAACGCGATGGCGCGTACATACTCTGCCTGGCGATCCGAATGGATCTTTCCGTTATCAGTCGCTACAAAATGAAATGCCTTTGCAGCATTCTCTGCGGCATCCCGGTAATGTGCGGCATCTTCGCTTCGTCCAAGGACCTCGGCAATTTCTGCCAGCATTCTGCCGGAACGGGCAAAATATGCTGTAGCCACTTTATATTGCGGCTTTGACATAGCTACCATCGCCGAGACACCCGGCTCGCACCACTCGCCAAAGTCAACACCCGAGTCGATGGTATACATTGCATAGGGATTTTCTTTTCCTATCGGGTTATGCTCATTTATCTGCTTTGCGCGGTTCTCTAAAAATCCATACCATCCCTGCATCATTTCATAATTTTCTTCCAAAATGCGAACATCATTAAACCGTTTATATATGGTATATGGCACAATTATGCCTGCATCACCCCAGCCAACCGAAGAGGCTAACATTCCTGCGTATTGACTTGTTTGGTTATTTGGCGGTGCGATAATCGAAAGCTTTCCATCATCATACTGATTCAAGCGACACTCGCTCAGCCATTTTCGTACGACCGGATAACAATCAGCAAAAAAGAGTCCGGTTTCAATAAAGATTCCCATGTCCCCTGTCCACGCTGCACGCTCTCTGGTTGGACAATCGGTTGGCATGTCGCAAAAATTGGATTTCATACTCCAGATGCTGTTGCTCACCAGCTGATTCACGTCTTCATTGGAGCACTCGAAGCTCCCCGTTTGCTCCATATTGGAATATACGGCAATGGAAGTAAAGGTTGCTGTGGATAAATCTATATCGGTTTCTATTTTCCCGTAGCGGAACCCCCAAATAGTAAACTTAGATTTGTAATGGTTTCGGCCATTTCTACAGATCAATTCCACACGCTGCTTTATTTCTCCTTCTTTATGTCGTTTACGGTCCTGAAAATTCTCAATTGTAAAATTACCATTTTCATCCAGCGATTCACCATGGGTCATGGTGAGAGTCTGTCCTTCCTTCGCATTCACGGTAAATTCCACATAACCTGCCAGGTTCTGTCCGTAATCAATCACTGTTTCACCGTTCGGCGTAATCATTATCTTTCCGGCAAAACGTTCCTGTTCCACGATAGGTACTGAGTTTGAACCTTTGAAATGGGTGATCTCGAAATCGTCCACCTTCACTTCATGCCATCTTGTCAATCTCTCCTTACGGGCATCATATATTTCACCTTGCTGCATATCGTTTTCGCGAATTGGTCCATCCTGGGTTGCCTGCCATTTTTCATCTGAAATGCAAACTGGCACACCATCAACTTCCAGCTGAAAGAACAGCGCAATATCTTCACCAAAGAGATTTCTCTCTCCATCCACACCGGAGCAGCTGCGATACCATCCATCCCCTAAGATCACCTGGACATTATTCTTTCCTTCTTTCACCAGCTCAGTTACATCGTAAGTTTGATAGGTCAGTTTCTTATTATAGGTATCGCTTCCCGGTGCAAGCACAAAGTCTCCCACCCTCAGACCGTTTATATATGCTTCATACAGCCCGTGGCAGGTGATGTACAGTCGCGCCTGACTTCCAAGCGGTGCCTTAAAAGTTGTCTGCAAATAGCTGGCCGGCTTATGTACACTTGGATCACAAACCAATTCCGGATTTATCCACTTTGCCACAAACTGCGTAGCATCCAAAATACCCGCTTCAAAAAAAGCTTCTTCACTCCATTCTCCAACCGTATCCGCTTCATCCCAAAGACGGACTTTCCAGCTTACCCGTTGCTTACTTTTCAGTACTTCGCCAAAGGTCACCTGCATTTTATTTGTCGATACTTTCCCGCTATTCCAGACGATGCGCCCATCTGATACCGCTTCTATTTTATATGCGGTCTGAGTAATTCCATCTTGGCAAATCCATGATAAAGACGGCTGCTTGATGTCTATTCCAAGTGGATTCACCAGGCGTTCTGTCTTGAGTTTAATTGCTTTCATTTGAATTTATACCTCCCCGTACCTTATTCTGCTTCCGCCTGTGCTTTCTTCTCCTGAATATTTTGCTGCACCTCTACCATCTTCTCTTTGGATAATGGTGAGAATTTAAGTGCAACCAAGGTACAGATCCATCCAAGAATTGGCAGACCATAGTTCAATATTAACGTCATTATAAAGATCGCAGGTGTTCTCTCATCGGTTGGCTGTGGCATTACTGCTGTATAACCAATTACTGCCACACTTCCGGTAGCAATCATTGCACCCAGGGAGGAAACCAGCTTATCGACAAAACTATAAACACCTGTCATAGTGCCCGGCATATATTTACCGGAACGATCCAGTTCATAATCGATGATATCAGCCAGCATGGCGCCGGTTGCCGTCGTCACACACATTTTACAGCCATTTGTAGACAATGTCAGGACAAAGAAAACTATCATCAGTGGCATCACCTTTCCGACCGTCCAGGAAGATGTCACTCCAAAAAATACTATCAAAATAGCGGTGGTAATAATGCACAGGCGTGTCCACGTAATAATTGACTCTTTATTTCCATGTTTTCCGGCATAGCGTCCACCGTAAATGGCAAATATAATGGAAGGAAGCATGGCTACCATAGTGACAATGGTTGATAGCTGCATATTACCGATAATGATTCCATATAACATGGTCGTGACAACTGCCTGCCCAGCCGTCTGCATGGCTAGTTTATCTGATGTTGCAGCAAAAATATAAGTCTGAAGGGCGCGGTTGGTCTTAAGGATGGTAATCATATCTTTGATCTTTACCCCTTCCTGACTGCTCTTAGTACTGATTCCCTTAAAGTTTTCTGCTTTATCTGCCGGTGAGACACCTATGCAGGCCAAAAGCTCCAGTATAAAGGAAACGGTTACTGCAAAGGTACAAGCTGCAGCTAACATCGGGGCTGTAAATTGATTTCCATACTTAGGTAAGATTCCAACTGTAATCCCCATTGATATACACATGGGGATGAAGTAGTTGTAAATAGTTGACCACACTCCTACTAACGGTCTTTGTTTCGGATCATTGGTCAGCACCGGTCCGATGACCTGACCAGCCATATTATTTATTGTGTAGCCAATAATGTACAGCATGTACACTAGAATAAAGGTAACTACGCCATGCCCTTTGTCGCTGAACCAATTGAACATCATGAAAACTGCCAGAGTCTCAATCAGCCAGCCCCCAAACATAAAAAGACGAAGCTTTCCAAACCGTGTGTTCGTTTTATCAATCAATAATGCAATAAGCGGATCAGTAATGCCATCAAAAATACGGGTGCCGGTGATAATTATTCCAACCAATGCGGTTGCAACGCCATATCCCACGTTTCCAACATAGCTTGCATAACCGATTAGCATATAGAAACACATGGCTGCCCCACTGTTGAGCTGCGATAAGGCAATCTGCCATGTTTTTGCCCGACGGTACTGTACACCATCGATTTCACTTTGTGTGTTTTTCTCTTTCCTGCTCATTTTTGTCCCCCCTTTTCTTTTACTTTTATCGTTCCATTAAGCTTCCAAGCACCTGAAGGCTTTCCTTGGGATAACGTGTCTGAGTGCTACGGTCAACACCGATTAGGCCAAATTTCATACCATAGCCTTTCTGCCATTCAAAATTGTCTAAGAGTGACCAGTACATATATCCTTTCACCCGAATCCCATCGTCTATACAAGCTTGGATTCCTTCCGTCACTTCTCGGATAAACTGGCAACGTCTGCTATCATCTGCCGTTGCGATTCCATTTTCGGTAATAATCAAATCACCTTTAAATTCATCTGCTACCTTACGAGTTACGTTTACAATCGCCAACGGATAATCCTCATATCCCATCTGTGTCCGCAAACATTCATCTTTTGCCTGGGCACCACCGTTTTCATCAAAACGCTTTCTGGTATAACACTGTATGCCCAGATAATCATCATCCTTAATGTATGGCAGGTAGTGCTTAAATTCCTCATCCCATTCTTTTTCAGCAAATGCCTCGCCACCGGGATAAGGCTGCATATCATGTAACGATAAGGTCAAGCCAATTTTCAGATGCGGACACGCTTCCTTCATTGCATCCCTTGCTGCTTCATGGGCTTTCATTACTAATAGGTCACCCTCTGGTGTACACAGAGATACAAAGGTATGAACATCCATGGGATTCTGTAGGCCAAAGGCCTGCGCACTCTCCATCATGCTAAGCATCATGTTTTCTTTATTCATATTGATGCCAACTTGCACATCACTCTCTTGGGCTGCACTCTTTTTATCACCGATTTCTTTATCTGCATCTGTCTGTTGTCCTCCCATTCGCAGCACCATTTCTTTCATTAATGCCGCCAACTGGAGACGCATATTTGCCTCGTTGATCGTGCAGACATATTCCATTTTATCACCCAGTTCATTGGCTAAACGCTTGCAATATACAGCAAACTTCTCCACCACTTCCGGGTTTTCCCATCCGCCCTGACTGATTAGCCATTTAGGTGACGAAAAATGATGGATGGTAACGATTGGTCGCACATGATTTGCATAGCAACAGTCCAACACATTACGATAATGCTGTACTTCTGCCTCATCCCACGTATCCGGTTCTGGTTGGATCCTCGCCCATTCAATTGAAAAACGGTAGGTATTAAGTCCCGCCTCTGCCATCAGATGAATATCTTCTTCATACCGATGATAATGATCCACTGAATCCAGGGAAGGCTCATTAAACATAGAATGTGATATCTGTTCCTGTACCCAATAATCGCTGTGTATGTTGTTTCCCTCCACCTGATGTGCTGCTGTCGCAGCTCCAAGCATAAAATCTTTCGAAAACATCATTTGCTTCTCCTCTCTACGCTAACCAAATTTGCTCTTACATGTTGCTTTTCTCTATAATCTGATTATATATACTATTTCATTTCTTTGTTTTCAAAATTTTGCTTTTTTGTTTGATATTTGTCTATAATTCTTTATCAACCATTTTTTGAACAAAATCGCGAATTTTTAACTGTTTTTTTTCAGATTGTATTATATACTAGAATGGAAGCATACGATAAGAGATTAGGAGCGAAGGATATGAATTTAAAATCAAATATAGATATAGCAAAGTTTTTATTGGAAATTCAGAAATGCCAAGGTGAAGTGTATTATGAAACATCAGATGGAGACAGACTTAATCTTAGTTCTACTTTGAGCCAATATATCTTCTGTACTGTTGCCAGCCATTCCTATGATTGGAGTCAGGGAACGATTTGTTGTATGAGCGAGGAGGATATTCCCAAACTCTCCCCCTATTTAGAAGAGAGCAGAGCGTAGCAGTTCAAAATCCGCATGTTTATATGATAGAAAGGGGAATGTGTAATGAGTATCATAGAAAATCTAAAATTATTTCAAGAACTGATTTGTTGTAGCCATAATATATACTACTGGACCTATGCCTCCGATTTGACATTGCTTCATACGAGCTGTCCCAAAGAGTTTGCCGCAGGTAATAATTATTCCTTACTAAGTCAGTCAGCTTATCTGCTTAACTATGCCAAGACCGGTCATTATCCGCTCATATTAGATACCTTTTTGAATTTTCTGTGGATTGCCGACTTTGAATGGGATGGCAACAGCTTGACTCATGTCCATGTCATTGGCCCAATTTTTACCGGAAAGAATTCTTACCAGCAGGTAAAAGAAAGTCTTAACCGGCACGATTTGTCCGTCCATATCCGGATGGATGTACTAAGGCAGCTGGAAGAGGTTCCAATCGTACCGCTCAATCTCCTCTACCAGTATGCAATTATGCTTCACTATTGTATCACTGGAGAAAAAATTGCCATTGATCAACTACAGCATATTACATCAACAGATAATTCTAAGAATACGGACAACTTATCCTCCAAATCAGATGAACACTGGGGTATCTGGGCATCAGAGCAGACATTTATTCAGATGATTCGGGATGGAAATCTCCATTATAAAGAAGCTTTAAATGCATCCCGCACCTTAAGCAGCGGTGTTAAATTTGATTCAGGAGGCCCCCTGCGCAATGCTAAGAATAATGCGATTGTCCTTTTGACACTTTGTTCTCGTGCAGCCATCGAAGGAGGCCTATCTCCTGCTGTTTCCTATACTATGCAAGATTATTATACCCAAAGAATTGAAGACTCCGGTTCTATTCCGGAAGCCTCGGTTCTTGTTGAAAACATCATGGAAGAATATGTTCAAAAAGTTCGACAGGTACGAACCAATGCCAATATTTCCAGAGCTGTCCTAAGTTGCTGCGATTATATCACCATGCATATCACTGAAAAGCTAACAACTCAGTTTCTGGCATCCCGTGCGGGATATACCGAATACTATTTTTCCCGTAAATTCAAACAGGAAATGGGAAGTAGCATTAGTAAGTATATCCATCAGGAACGGATAAAGAAGGCTAAGATTTTACTTAGCACGACAAATATGAGTATTATTGATATCAGTAATGAGCTCGGGTTTAGTTCGCGGAGCTTTTTTTCTGATACTTTTCAGAAGGTGACAGGAGAAACACCTGCGGGATATCGACGAAAAAATATGAAAATATAGAAAGAATTCTAATCGTATTATCTGCAGTTTATTAACAATATTTTTCACACAACTGACTACAAGACCTCAATAGCCGTGAAAAACTCCGGTGTCATCCCACCGGAGCTTTAACTTTAATCTATTCTTGTTCCCGGTAATCTGGCAGACTTCTGAAGATTTCCCGAACTACCTTATATGCCATCTTCGGCCTGCGGTATTCGTCCACTATTCCCTTATTATTGCGGCTCTTTGGCCTTCTTAATGCCCACCAGATTCTACTTACTCTCACATCACAGAATTGCCAGATATACATCCCCATACAGTCTTCACTTGCCGCAATTTCTTTCAACTGTTTCTCCAATATCTCCGCCTGAAGGTCTTCACTCCAGACATCGCTGGAAGTATCCCGGAATCCGTAAATCCCCCCTGCCCCAACTTCTGTGATCAAAAGAGGTTTTCCTGCTCCTTTTCCGTCTGACTCAAGCCACTTATGAAGTTTATCGATCTTCTGTGTGGCAGTGTCTTCATCATACCAGTAGGGATAAATGTTCCAGGAACATACGTCTGGTAAGTCCTGACAGATATCCGTACCAAATCTGCAGGATGCAGCACTGCACACACGGCTACTGTCCAGGCGTCTGATCAATTCAAATTGAGCACGGTAACAGCTTCGTTCATACTTAGTCTCACTGCCGCATTCATTTAAAATCCCCCAGATGTAGATAGATGGATGATTATAATGTGCGGTAATCATTTCCCTGATTACCTGCTCACACTGCTCTTCAAAGCAGGGGCTCTTCATTCGCTCTCCATCTATGCCTCTGGCGTGATTTTCTTCCCAGACCAGGATTCCCAGTTCATCACACATATCCAGAAACAACTCATCATTGGGATAATGAGAGGTTCTGACCGAATTCGCCCCCAAATCCTTAATGAGCTGTAGGTCATAAGCAATTGCCTCCCTGGGGAGCGCGCAACCATATTGAGGATGGTCTTCATGGCGGCAGAATCCTTTGATCCGCAAAGGTTTTCCATTCAGAAGGACCTGGCGTCCTTCTAATCTCACCATGCGGAAGCCTGTGCGGTCAATTAAATCGTCCACTACAATGCCATTCTGCTCCAGCGTTACCTGCACCTGATATAGCGCCGGCGTCGCCATGCTCCAGGGTGTCACATTCTTTGCCTGTAGATCTTCAAAAGTATAGCGATTCTCTCCGGGCATCAGTATGATTTCTCCAGAAACCATTTCACTATTTGCCAGTTTCACTCTGAGCTTAACCTTCTGTGTTGTTTCCGTAAGATTGTGACAGGAAACTTCTGCCCTGGCAGTCCAGTCACCATTATTTTCCTGCCGGGGAGTAACATGCACCCACTCAATATACACATTTCCTACTTGTTCCAGCATGACGCCTCTTGAAATTCCACCATAGGACATATAATCGTTCGGGAAGTCCAGTGCGTACTCGTCTCGGAAAGCATTGTCCACTAATATTTTGAGTGAATGCTGTCCTGCAGCCAAATTTTTAACACAAACTGCAAAGGGTGTATAAGAACCATAATGCGCAGCTTCTTCCTTTCCATCTACATATACGCGGGCATAATGACTCACCCCCTTACATTCCAGACGGATATTACCCTGAGCCTCGAAAACGGTCTCATAAGAGACAAATCCTCTGTAATTTCCAAATCCAGGATAAGTCTCCAGGCAGCTGGGTACCATCACTTTCATGGTTTCCCCCGCCTGCTCTCCCTCTAAAGGAGTAAAATCCCACAATTTCCCTGACAGTTCCATAGTCTTACGAATCTGATGCATTTCAAACGTCCTTAGCATAACACTTTGTTCTCCTTATTTTTTGTGACATTTTTGTAGCCCTTTGTCAGCCCTTTAATCCTGAAGTAGATACCCCCTCTACCAGATACCGCTGAAAGAAAATAAAAATCGCAATCATGGGCACGATGGATAAGGTGGCCATGGCAAACATAGCACCGTAATCCGAAGATGAGCCGGGATCTGCAAAGAGCTTCAATGCCAGGCAAACCGGGTATTTTTCTGCCTGATTTATATAAAGCAGGGCAGAAAGGAAATCTTCCCATCTCCACATAAAAGAGAATATTCCGGCTGTTACCATAGATGGCACCATCAGAGGAAGCACTATTTTAGAATAAATTCCAAAATATGAACAGCCGTCAATCTTAGCTGCTTCATCCATCTCTTTTGGTATGCTTTCAATAAAGTTTACCATAAGATAAACAAAGAAACCCTGAATAGCAAAACAATACGGAACAATCAGCGGCAGATAAGAGCCTACCCAGCCAAGCTCCTGGTACCAGATAAACTGCGGTATCATCAATACCTGAGCCGGTACCATCATGGACAACAGCATGGCACCGAATAATAATTTCTTGCCTCTGAAACGGCATCTGGCCAATCCAAATGCTACCAGAGACGAAGATACTATCGTCCCTATGGTTGCAATCACAGATAAAAAGGCTGAATTCTTAAAAAAAGTACCAAAACTGATATTTGCAAAACCCTTCCAGCCATTTATATAATTGTCCAAAACAAATTTTTCCGGTATTAAAGTACCTGCTGTCAGGAAAATCGTATTTGTTTCTTTAAAGGAACTCATAAACATCCATAAAAGCGGATAAATCATTAATAATCCGAATGCACATACAAATATGTGATAAATTACTCTGCTTGTTTTTCTTCTACTTTTCATCAGAATCCTCCGTCATATACCCAGCGTTTCTTGGTCGCAAACAGGATGGCAGTCACAAAGCCTACAATGAGAATCATCACCCATGCCAGTGCGGCTCCATAGCCGGTATTATAATGTACAAAGGACTGATTATACATATGTACCATATAAAACAAGGTAGAATTCAAAGGCTGCCCCTGTGTAATAATGAAACACTGTGTGAATGCCAGAAGCCCGTTTATCATCTGCATTACCAAATTAAAAAAAATCGTAGGCGTCAGAAGCGGTAAGGTAATACTTGTAAATTGCCTCCATTTTCCTGCACCGTCTACAGTCGATGCTTCATAGAAAGTACGCGGAATCTGCTTTAAGGATGACAAGAAAATCAACATGGAAGAGCCAAACTGCCATACCGTCAGTAAAATCAATGTCCAAATTGCCGTGTTTGCATTTCCAAGCCAGGGAATACTTGTCTGTACTCCGAAGCTGTGCAGAATCTGGTTCACCATTCCATCCGTTGCAAACATCCTTTTCCACAAAATAGATACTGCTACGGAACCTCCGATTATGGAGGGCAAATAATAGAGTGCCCGATACAGGCCAGTGGCCTTGGTGGTCTTCTGAAAAAGAATGGCCACCAAAAGTGCAAAAACCAGCTTAAGCGGTACAGATACCACCGAATAAAAGACTGTAATTCCAAGAGATTTCCAAAACAGCTCGTCCACCATCATGTTACGGAAATTATTCAGTCCCGTAAATGCTGCCGGGGTCAATATTCCATAATCACAAAATGCGTAATACAACGATATTCCCAAGGGAACAATGAGAAACAGCAGAAATCCGATAATAAACGGCAAAGTAAAAATGACACCTGCTGTACTCTCTTTATAAATGTTAAATTTATATTTCTTTCTCATATCCATTCCTAACCGCCGCTCCTGCCGGCTTACATTACTTTGCAAGATAACCGTTTCCCTGTGTAAACAATTGCTCTGCCGCTTCTTCTGCCGTCAGTTGTCCATACAGTACCTGCTCTGTCAAAGAATCAATCAGGCTAAATACCTCACTGGCATTTCCTGGTGTCGGCGGGTTAATCTTAGAGGATTTTGGCGTTACTACTTCATTGATATAGCTGACCACTTCCTGCTCGTCCGCTGTCTGATTCACAGAAATTGCCTCTGACACTTTACTGGAAACAGGCACTCCGCGTTCTCCAAGAAGTACATTGTTGCAGTCCACAGAATTGGTAATATAGTTAATCAGTTCAGCTGCCTCGTCCGGATTTTTGCTGTCTGCGCTAATAGAGAAAAACTGGCTGGGCTTTAAATAATTTGAAGCTTCCGGATTGTCAGATGGAAAAGTTGTCATTGCAATATCCGTACCTTCCGGCGCAGCATTCTGCATGGCTACCAGCTGGTTGGAGTGATAGAATCCACACCATGACATGGTTTCCGGGCTGCTTCCATAAACCAGACAATCCTGCTCTGCCTGTCCTCTTGTTCTTTCCACATAAAGACTTGGATCCACATGCCAGCCTTCTTTTATTCCCTCCTCAAATAGGGAGAAGAAACCCACAAAATCATCTGCACTTTCCACAGCAAATTTTCCGTCACCATATAGCTGCTTTCCTTCTGCACGCAGCAGATATGGAAGAAAATCACCGTTTGTATTACTGCCATAGCTTAATCCTGTCTTATATCCTGTCTTCTCATATACCTCACGGCATACATCCTTGAACTCTTCCACCGTCATATAATCATGAATTTTAATACCAGCTTCATCCAACAGCGTCTTGTTATATAACAATGCCGGTGCATTAACCCCGTTACAGATTGCATAAATTCCATCTCCTACTTTACCGGTTGCCAATATATTCTCATCCATATTGCTTACATCAATAGTACCATCCTCAATATAAGGAGTTAAGTCTACCAGCTGATCTTTTCCCGCATATTGTGAGATATATGTATAATCCATCTGTACCACATCCGGCATAGTATGTCCTGCTGCAAGCGTCGCCAGTCTCGTCCAATAATCTGCCGAGAACTGTCCGTCAAACGTAATTCCCGGATTATCTTTTGCATACATATCCAGAATCTGCTGGGTTCTTTCATTCCTTAGCTGACTTCCCCACCAGAAAACACTTAACTTTACATCTTTGTTTTCCTCTTTTTGTTCACTTGCTCCCGCAGAGGTTGTCTCTGTTCCTTCTGTTTTTTTTGCATCCCCTTCGCTTCCTGCACTCTGAGGCAGTTTCTGTTCTCCTCCAGTGCTGCATCCCCCAAGCAAAGCAGTGGTTATAGCTGCCATTAAAAGCAGCACAATTGCTTTTTTCTTCATTTCTTTTCTCCTTTCGTTCCTCCTGGAATATATGACCTATTATAAACAGAGCAGTCAGTTTCCTCAATCTGAGAAAACCGACTACTCTGTATAAAAAACCGATTTCTATTCCTTTTTCTGCATTTGTGCCGCCCATCTCCCGGGTGTCATACCCACCAGCTTTTTGAAAATATTACTAAAATATTGTGGATTGTTACCGCAGCCTACCTGTTCTGCCACGTATTGTATTTTTCCGGTATCAGCATTCATTAACAGCTCCTTTGCCCTCTTTACCCGCTGTTCAGTCAGGTACTGCGAGAATTTATCCCCTGTACTCTGCTTAAATTGCCGGCTTACATAATCTACATTCATGTAAAGGTGCTGTTCTGCAATTTTTTTCAATGTCAGGTTCTGCTCTGACAGATGTTCCTCCACATAAGTCATTACCTTTTCCACCAGCATCCCATAGCGCTGGGGCGGTAAACACAGCTCCTTTTCCATCCTGTCAATGACCGACTTCAGCAGCAAGCGAAGTTCTTCTTTCTCATCCGTCATCTGAATATCTCTCACAGTCTCTGTCACTTCCGCTAAAGAACAAATTCCTAAGGCCGGAAGATGAGTACAAATGCTGTTTCCCAGCATTTGCAGGAAATCTGACTGAGCCGCACCATCTACCATAAAGCGCAGCTCTTTGCACATTTTTTTCACTGTTACTTCGCTGGCATCCCCCAACTGCTGATAAATCAGCTGTAAATGCTGAAGCACATTCTGATTGTTTAATATGACGATAGGTCTGTAATTATGGATTGCATAGATGGTGTCATATCTTTTAATCTTGGTAAGCACCACCTCCAACAGGCTCTGTAAATTCGGAAATCTGGCGCTTTCCAGCTGTATATGCTCAGATATCCTTACCCAATGTTCATGAAATATCGCCATATCCAATTGCTCATAACAAAACAGCAGCAGAATGTTATTCACATAAATACCATAGAAGATGTTCTGCCGGTTTCGCTCTTCTTCTTCCTGCCGTAGTTCTTCCAGCACTTGCTCCAGATATACCCGTTCCAGAAAATATACATAGCAGAGATGGCAGGGACGTTGGTAAAGATCTATATATTGTCCGTAGAAATCCTGAAGTCCTTCCACTTTCTGTTCAAATATATCCCCTTCTTCCCTCTCAAGCGCAATGCCATCCATCAGCAGATGAAAGATTGCATCCTGGCGAATTGTTCTTGTCATAGCGCTCTGCTGTTCCTTTTCTTCCATCTGTTGTTTTATTCTGAGACATTCTTCTCTGGCCTGTATAATACTTTCCCGGATTTTTTCCTCATTGCATGGCTTCAAAAGATAATGTCGGATACCATATTTCATGGCCTCCCGGGCATATTCAAAATCCTCATAACCCGATAAGATAATAAATTGTATCTGCGGATTCGTTTGTGCTATCTCCCGAACAAGATCCAATCCTGACAGACCGGGCATCCGTATATCTGTCATGACAATATCCGGTGTTTCATCCAGGATCATATTGTATGCCTCTATCCCGTCACTGCACAGACCGACTAATTTTATTCCAATCTCTTCCCAATCAATGAAACTGGAAATTGTCTCCCTAATTACTCGTTCATCATCTGCAATTATTAATTTCAACATTCCTTTCCTCCTCCGGCGCCGGAATAGAAAGCTCTGCTACTGCATAATCCTCCTCATTATACATACGCAAGCCGTATTCCTCTCCATATTGCATCTTCACTCTTCTGTCAATATTCATCAGTCCCACACCATTACCATGAGGTTTAATTTCTTCTTGTATCAGCTTTGTAAGCAGATTTTCTTCCATTTCCGATCCTGTGTTCTTCACGTAAAAATGCAATACCTTCCCTTTTATTTCTGCCTCCAGAACAATATAGCATGCTTCTACATTTGTTTCCAGACCATAAAATATGGCATTTTCTACCATTGGCTGAATTACCAATTTAGGGATTCTCAGTTGATTGTAAACTTGACCAATATGATTTTCAAATTTCAGTCGGTCTTCATACCTCAGTTTTTGTATGGTAATATAGGAATGTACTGCCTCCAATTCTTTTCCTAATGTAAAATCATTCTCATCCTTATTGCTTAAAGACGTACGCAGCAGTGTCCCCAAAGCATCTACCATATCAGAAATATCTCTTTCTCCGCTAGCCATTGCCCGCCATTTAATCGATGCCAGTGTGTTATATAAAAAATGCGGATTTATTTGATTTTCCAATGCTTTAATCTGTGCCTCTTTTTTCAGTATTTCATTTACGTAATTTTCTCTGATTAAATGAATAATCGTTTCGCTCATCTGATCAAACTGCCGGTTCAATGTTCCGAGTTCATCTCCCCGACTTGAATAATCATAATCCACCTCCGGCACCCGTGTATTATCTCTGGCAAACTGCTGCATCTTATCGGTCAGTCTTCCCACATGTACCATTAATTTTCCAACAAGCCGGACAGATAAATAGATTACGATCAAAAGATCCAGGACGATAATTATGAAGCAGATCCACTTAATACCGGCCAGTTGTTTCGCAATTCCTTCATAAGAGATCAGATAATAATAATCCCAGCCATACTCGGAAATATTTCCATGCACCGCAAAGTAGCTGTTTCCATTTAACCACAATACCTGATAACTGTTTGTTTTCTCCAAACGGACCAACTCCGCATTCTCCAGGGACAGGTTGTCAGTGTGATACAATATCTGGTCTTTATCCAATATCACGTAGGCTGATTCACCGTAATTATCCTCCAGCTTTGTACTGGAAGCAATCAGCTTATCCATATCTACATTCAATAAAATTGTACCCAGCTTATCAAGTTGAAGTCCCTCAATCTGTCGGATATTTCTGGCAAGAAACAATCCATATTCATCCATGTAATCTGCAACCCAGCAGGGTGCACCTCCCATTTCATCTGCCTGTTTCAGTATCTCCTCCTGAATTTCTTTTGGTGTCTTATCTGCAGCGATAATATTCGTATAAACGACTGAAGAGGGCAAGTAGAGATTAATATATTTTAATATCCCGTCAGAAAAGGATTGATAATACTCTCCTATATAGGAACGCATATTCTGGACAGCACTCATGGAGCTGGCCATCTTCAAATTATCTTCTTTGATTGTTCCTAAATTATTCTGTACCTTCTCTTCTCCCAAAAACATGGACGTGAGCGACTCCATTTTTTTCATATACTCTGTAATTTCACCGGATGAATAGGACATTGATTCAGAAAGAGTCTGATAGAGCATCTTGTTGTAAGAACCAGCCAAAACCTGTATAACAATATAGGCTACTGCCGCCATAACCGAAACCCCAATTAGTACAATGGCCATAATTTTTTGTTTTAATGGCATGTCATCAATTTTTTTTCTTGCTGCCCTAAGCATGCTGTTATATCCTCCCATTATTTGGACTCCCTATCAGGTAAACTCTGCAATATTTGAATTATAGCATGCTATGCCTGCTTCGTCCAAATATTTAAATCCTATCTATATACGCAACAGAAGCACCTCAACATGTGAGATGCTTCTACACAGACAGAAACCTTTTATCTAAATCAGGCAGCCACCGCGTCTGCCACATCTATCCAATAAAAAGTTCCCTTAAATACTGTCCTTCTCTTCTATCCTGCACAAGGCTCATGAATTCTTTTACTTTATCCATGTTGATTTTCTCCTCTTTTGACTTCAGATGCACATATAATGCGCCAATCAGATTGGAATCATTGAAGAATTTACAGGCTGTGACTTCCGGAATCGGTACCTCATGAGGATAAACTCCGTTTAATTTTTTTAGTTCTTCCTTGATCATTTGCAAAAACAACGGCTGCGCACTGATCCCACCGCCGATAGCTATGCGTTCCGGGTCAAAGATAAACTGGCAGTTTGTAATCTGAACTGCCAGCGTATTAACAAAACTGCGGATACAGCAAAGCGTTTCTTCATCGCCGCAGTTTGCCATGGAGAATATTTTTTCTCCATCCAGTTCTGCTATTGGAATGCCTTTCTTTGATGAAACCAGATGTATCAATGCCGGAATACCGTTTGTCATAGCCAGCGTCTTATCCTGATTAAACGCATCTTCTCCATCTGTTAATATATAGCTGAATTCCCCTGCCATAAAATGCTTCCCTCTTAAGACCTTGCGGTTGCAGATCACGGCACCGCCCACCGCAGTGCCGCATATGACTGCAATGGCATTTTTACAGTCAGACAGGCTTCCTCTCCACACCTCAGCCAATGCTGCACACTTTGCATCATTTTCAACAGTTACCGGTACATGACAACGGTTCTCCAATATTTCCACTATGTTAATATTGGAAATGCAGAAAATAGATCCACCGTTGTACATAAATCCTGTTTCACTGTCAATAATGCCTGCTGCACTTAATGCGATGCCTTCTATCTGATCTTGATTTTGTTCATAAATCCATTCCAGCATTTGTATAAAATCTTCGAAAGATTCCTGCCTGGTGGCAACTTTATTCTTATTGTAAAAATTACACTCTTCGTCCATAACCGCATATTTTGTATAGGTACCGCCTACGTCAATGGCCAAATATTTCATATATCTGCCTCCTCACTGCCGTCCTTTAATGACGCTCCGTTGCTGGCTATCACATCCCGGTACCAGTAGAAGCTTTTCTTTTTATACCGCTCTAATGTACCACTGCCGTCATCATTCCTGTCCACGTAAATGAATCCATACCGTTTCTTCAATTCAGCGGTGGATGCACTGACCAGATCGATGCACCCCCAAGTGGTATATCCCATGACTTCTACACCATCCTCAATTGCTTCCTTCACCTGCAGCAGATGATCTCTTAAGTAAGCAATCCGGTAATCGTCAAATACAGTAAGATTCCCTTCCTCATCCTCTTCTAAACGGTCCACTGCACCCAGTCCGTTTTCCACAATAAACAAGGGCTTCTGGTATTTATCCCAGAACTGATTTAATACATAGCGCAGCCCTCCTGGATCAATCTGCCAGCCCCATTCACTGGCTTTAAGGGCAGGATTTGGAACTCCTCCAAAGAGGTTTCCCTCTCCGCTGATATCTTTGCGCTGATCTGCCGTGGCACAAACACTGGCATAATAGCTGAAAGAAATAAAATCCACTGTATTTTTCAGAATCTCTGCATCCCCTTTATCAAATGCGATCTGAATGCCATGTTCCCTTAGGTAACGCTTCATATATCCCGGATATTCACCCCTGACATGAACATCTGTAAACATGGCATGTTTATGCTCCTCCTCCATCGCCCGAATGACGTCCCCGGGATCTGGTGTCAGAGGGTACACCGGCATACTGAGGATCATGCATCCAATCTGAAAATCCGGGTTAATTTCATGACCGATTTTCGTTGCAAGGGCACTGGCAACTAATTCATGATGGATTGCCTGGTATAACTGGGACTCAGTCAGCACTTCCTTCGGTGTATTAATTGCACCGCTCATAAATGGAGAATTTAAGATAGAATTAATTTCATTAAATGTCAGCCAGTATTTTACTTTCTCTCTATAGCGTTTGAAAATCGTCCTGACATACCGCTCATAGAATCCGATCATCCTGCGATCCAGCCATCCGTTCCAGGTTTCCGCCAAATAAAGTGGCGTCTCATAATGGGAAATCGTAACCAGTGGTTCCATTCCATATTTCCTGCACTCGTCAAACAGGTCATCATAAAACTGAAGTCCTGCCTCATTTGGCATTTCTTCATCTCCACGTGGGAAAATCCTGCTCCATGCTATCGAAGTGCGGAATACTTTAAATCCCATTTCCGCGAATAATTTAATATCTTCCTTATATCGGTGATAAAAATCTATGCCCACAAGTTTCATGTTGTCCTCTGAAGGCTTTTCTGTCCTGGGGCCTTTGATGCCGTGTGGCATCACATCCTGAATAGAAAGACCTTTGCCATCCTCCTGATAGGCACCTTCACACTGGTTGGCGGCAACTGCTCCGCCCCACAAAAAGTTTTTCGGAAACATTTTCACATGTTCTTTGCTGTAAATAATATTTCCGGCTTTCCCATCTGTCCTTTCGAACCGTTCATTACATGATTTTGCAATATATGCATGCATCCCCATAAATGAAAATGGAATATCGTCTGCCTTCCCCTGCAAAATATCCTCACAGACCTCAATTACATTTCCAATGATATCAACCGATACTTCCATCACATGGTGAGACAAAAAAACATGTTCATACTTTCCATCCAGGCGCAGCTGAATACGTTTTAATGTATCCCGGTATTCTTCCAATGGGCTTGCATCCTGGTCAAAAAGAAAGGTGGAATTATTACAGGAATCTCCTAAAATCAATATTTTCAGTTCCGGTAGCAAAAACACCATGCTTCCCTGTGTATGTCCCGGCAATTCGTATGCCTCAATATGAAGCCCTCCCAAATCAAATTCCATACCATCAATCAAAGGCTGAAATTCCATGAAAGGAACTGATTCCACATAATTGAGATTCGCCGTCTTTTCAAAAACTGTTCCCAGATTCGCCTGCAGATAACCCCTGCGTTCTTTCACATGACACTGCCTCCGGTAAATTGGGATATCCTTAACATTCATATACACATTCTTGAATTCAGGTGCTCCCATGGCATGATCAATATGTCCGTGTGTCAATAAAACCATAATCGGCTTCGCTGTAATATTTTCAACAAAATGCCTCAGATCCCCCACACCAAGACATGTGTCTATTAAAACTGTCTTTTCTGTTCCTTCCGCCAGATACATAATCTCCCCTGTCAGGCTATGTATGGCAGTAATATGTGTATTTATTTTCTCTGCTTTATAAAATTCCATTCTAATCACTACTCCTCATACAGCTTTGTTAATTCCTTCGTAAGACTTTCAATCTCCTCCATGGAGAATCCTAGGAAGAACATTCCCTTTAACGTTTCCAGACTTTCATGCAGAAATTCCTCATCTCCGGAACCCAGGAAGTGCTGAAGCAGCGGTGAAATGCGGTCTATAATTTCCAGGGCGGCATCATCCTGCATCATGTCTTTAAACAGCGTCTTCCTGGTATACCTGCTTCGCAAATTCTCCATTGGCTGATAACAGAACTGATGAACTCCAGCGTTAAGTTCACCAATTGCCTTTTCGGGATACGATGGCAGACAGACTATTGCCGAACAGCCAAACGGAATCTCAATCAGCACCCGGATCTGTCCATCTTTCTGAATTTTCCACTCACTGCGGTATCGCCCATAAGCAGAATCATAAGACGCTTTCATATATTTTAGTTTCTGATTGACCAGCGGCGTAATCTCTGCCTTTTTAAATCCGGGTTCCAGTGCCTTAATTCCCGCCACATCCCGGTACAAAAATTCTACTATGGCCCCAAAAGAATAATGATTCAGCGAATTCATTAAAGTGCCGCTTATCTCACCATTATCCAGTACCGAATTCCATCGTTCCCATATGGTAGTTGCGCCTAAATTAATGCAGTGCATCCATCCTGGAAAGCCTTCCTGAAGCAGGAAATAAAATGCTTCATCTTCCATTCCATTTTCAGCCAGAACCCTGCACATCACCGGTGCACCGGCAAAACCTCCTTTTAGTTTATAACAATCTTTATAAAGCCGCGTTCTCAGACCTTCTATTATTCTCTGCTTATCTTTATAGATACCAAAATAAAGTGAAACGATATATCCTGTCTGGGTATCTATACACAGCCTGCCTGTTTCGGAAAAATACTCCTTCAAAACCGCATTGTAAACACGTTCATGCAAATCTCTGTAATATATCTCTTCATCCTGCTTTCCAAGAACCTTTGCCGCATCAGCCGTTTTTTTCAGAGATTCGGCATAGTAGCATGAACCAATAAAATATTCGTCCGTACCGCCTTTCATGCTCTGTGAAGTTCTGCCATCCAGAGCCAGCCAGTCGCCCAACTGATTGCCAAAATCGAACAGATATTTCTGCCCTCTCAGCCGGTCTTCTTTGGTAATCTTATCCACCCAGTCCTTCATCATAGGATAATACTGTTCCAGCGCTTCAACATCCCCGTAATGTTCATATAATACCATAGGGAGAAAGGTGGCAATATCTCCCCAGACGCTGCTGAAAATCGGACCATTTGGATCGAATACTGGGATCACTCCCGGAAGAATTCCATCATATTTTTTCTGTTCTGTCCGCAAATCATGAAGGAATTTATGATAAAATGCTGCAGTATCCATATTGTAACAGGCGGTTCCTGAGAAGACCTGGGCATCTCCAGTCCAGCCCAGACGTTCATCTCTCTGGGGACAGTCTGTTGGAAAATCAATGGAATTAGACTTTTGCCCCCATAATGTGTTCGAAAAAAGCTGGTTTACACCCTCATGCCCGGTTACAATATGCCCGGTTGTGCTCATTTTAGAATACAGCGCCTTTCCGGCAAAATCCTCTTTTTTTACCTCTGTGGTCCAGCCGCTTACCCGGACATAACGAAATCCAAAAAAAGTAAACTGCGGTCTTACCCATTCATCCCGCCCATCCGTTGTATAGACGAGCCGGGATTTTGCTTTGCGGTAATTTTCATTATAAAAATTGCCATTCTGGAGAATTTCCCCAAAATCCAGAATAACTTTCGTTCCTGCGGGAAGCTGAGAATGAAATATAACATATCCTGCAAAATTCTGTCCAAAATCCAATACGGTCTCCCCTGCAGGCGTATGAATGATCTCTTTTACAGGCATTTCTTCCTGCTCTGTAACCGGGACGCTGTAACGTTCCACAAGTTGTCCTTCTATTTCTCCCAAAGCAGGTTTTTTCAAGGCATTTTCTTTTTCTTCCCATAGAAGATGATTGATTATCTCTCCGTCATAAATATCGCTGTCCTCAATGTCTGAACCTTTATACAACCATGTTTCATCAGAAGAAATCACTTGTTCCGTGCCATCTTCGTAGGTCAGATGGATTTCAGCAATCATCTGAAATTCACTTCCGTAATTCTGATCCATATAGGCAAGCCCGAATTTTCCTTTATACCAGCCATTGCCCAGCATAACTTCGATTCTGTTGTTTTTATGTATTTCACCTGTGATATCATAGGTCTGGTACTGGCATTCCGTATGATAGTCACTGAAATACGGTGCCAATACCTCATCTCCTATTTTCTTTCCATTGAGCTTTGCCTGATACATGCCAAGTCCTGAAATATAGAGCCCTGCTTTTACTGCTTTTTTTGTGGTCTGGAATTCTTTTATAAATACCGGATGAAATCGGTCACCACACTGGGGTTTCAGCCATTGTGCTTTCCATGGCTCTTTCATTTTACCTGTCTCAAAAAATGCAGTTCCCGTACTTACCGCTTTTTCACCATTATCCCCCATAGCCTGAACACGGATATAGTACCTGCTTCGGGGTGCAGCCTTCATATCCAGCCTTTCCCCGGCGGAATTCAGCTCCTTTCCTTCTTTTACATACACAATGTGCTGAAATTCCCAGTCACTGCTTACTTCTATTTTTATCTTTTCAACAGCTTTTGCCTGTGTATCTGTAATAATCCAGGCACAACGAATCGTATGAAATGAAAATCCTATGGGATTCACCATCCCATTAATCTTTAATCTGCCTATTTTCATAAAATTTCACCTTTGGTTCTTATTCTTTTTCCCGGGTTTCAAGTTCCGTTATAATAGATGGCATTTCATCATCCAGCCGATAGAACAACATCAGTATAAAAGCTAAAATAACGCATCCCACAGGAATCCAGTTATAACATATACTGATTGCAGTCAGTGCAGTGTCAGGCTGGGTTTCCAGCAAAGCATTGAAACCGCCGGCAGATAAAACCCATCCCATTACAGCCTGTCCAAGACCAAGTCCCAGCTTCTGTGCCGTGCTAATACCTGCATTACCCATACCAACGGCACGGATCCCTGTTTTCCACTGTCCATAATCAATTGTATCAGAAATCATTCCAAATGCCATGCCGCCGGCAGCCCCCAGTCCAAGACCCTTGACTGCATTGAAAAAGATTAACAGCGGTATATTCGTACCGCTCAGCCCGGTTCCAGCAAATCCAACCATAAGAAACAGCAATCCAAACTGATATATCTTGTGTTTGCCGAATTTCTTCATAAAAAATGGGGTAATGAACATGATTCCAAATTGTGCAACAGAAATCGCATTATTAATCGCTGTATAATAACCTGCATCCCCCAATACATATTGAGCATAATAAATCGCAGCAACTACATACATGACAATTACAAAGAAAATCAGGAACATACAAATAGTAAGAATAACCCAATATTTATTTTTAAAAAGGGATTTTACCGCACCTGCCGGATTAGATGCATCTGTGGTTCCTTTCCCTTTTTTCCCGGTTTCATGAATCCGCTCTTTGGTTCCCATAACAGTAATAACGCTGGCTGCAGCCACAATTATTCCCACAACAATGAATGCCATTGTCCACCCCTTCTGGGAATACATATCGCCTCCGCCAAATGCAGTAAGAAGCTTAATAAAAAAGGTATTCATGGCAATATTGGCAAGTGTTGAAAAGATCTGATTGATATTTCCTAAAAGTCCACGCTCATAACGGTTTCTGGTCATAAGATAATTCATGGAATTATATGGAACTGCCATTGCGGTGTAAAATACAGCATTAACAATATTATACATGATAAAAACATAAACACATTTCACTAAACCCGTCATGGAAGCCGGAATAGAAAATAACAGGATTGTGGACAATACCAGCGGAAGGCACATTCGCAGCAGCCAGACCCTGGCCTTGCCCATTTTTGATTGTGTACGGTCAACAATATTACCCATAACTAAATCGCTGATGCCGTCAAATATTTTGGAGACCGCTACAATTGTACCGGCTACTCCGGCATCCATAAAAGAAACATTCGTAAAATATACCATTAAAAAAGATCCGAGAATACCATTAATCAATCCCATACCAAACATGCCTGAGCCATAACCAAGCCGTTCTGCCCAGCCTAGCGCTGCCTCTGGATCATCGTGCTTTGTTGCAAAATTTAACATATCTTCTCTCCTTTACTTTCATACTAAATCTGTGCTAATTACGCGCGTTTTTAACATTCTTGTTTGATGTCATAATAATATCAGGTAAGAAGAAATTGTTATATCGTTTTTTTGTCCTTTTTGTCTTTATTTTGCTGTAATCTGAGTTGTGTTTAGCTTAAATCCGACGAATGAATCTCTGCAGAAGAAGGTACAAAAACAGCAGGAGATATAATTTTACATCTCCTGCTGCATCTCCTGATCAGACTGCTCTCTCATGCATATGGAAGAACTTTTGTCAGTTTTAATATGGAATATGGATGGAACGGTGAATTAAAATTTTACAACCTTTTTAATTCCTTTGTCTTTCAATAACTTTTTATACGTTCTTAACTTAGAAGACGGTACCTTTATTACCGCATTGCTTCTACTCTGATCGAATGCCTTTTTACCTACCTCATGCAGTCTGGCAGAATAAATCTTAACATTTTTCAGTTTCTTTTCCGTTCCATAGAATGCATAGTTTCCTATTTTCGCTACGTCTCTTCCTATCTTTACACTGCTCAGCATTTTACAGTTCTGGAATGCACGCGGGCCTATCGAAGCAACATTGCTGCCTATACTTACACTAGAAAGTTTTTTAAAGTTCCTGAAAGAACTGCTTCTGATATAAACAACTTTAAATGTATAATCTTTATATTTGACAGTTGACGGAATGCTTACTTTTTTAACTGACTTTGATACCGCTCCTATAACACTAACTGTTCTTTCTTTTTCCGTAGATTTCTGTACTTTGTATTTCAGTCCCTTATAGCTAAAAGCAGTGCCGGATTTCGGAAGGGATACCGGATTCGCGGCAGGTGCCGCTTTTTCCAGCTGCGCTATTCCTGTCTTGAGGCTTTGTGCCGCTGCCTGTATCGCTGCTGCGGAGACATTGTTATCCCCATATATTTTTTGTGCATTGGCTAATGCATCCTGATACTTTTTCCAGGAAACTGCTGTATAAGCATCTGCTTTTAACAGTTTTGAGCAGGAAATGATGCTTTCCAGAATTGCCTTTTCCATAAGTATCTCATTCTGATCAAAAGATTGTTCCGGGTCAACAGTCCCTCTCTTCTCAAGAGCCATGATCGCTTCCTTCAATTCACTCTGTACCCTTTCCAGCTCCTGTGCGGATGGCATGATACGCTCTAATAATTTCTCTGCATTTTTCAGGACTTCTGCCATCCTGGCATAGCTTTTTTCCGTATAATCTGCCTGGGATAAAGTTTTTGCAAATGTAACGGTTCCTTCCAGTTCACTCTTCGCTTCCACATCTACATGCTCCATGCATATGCTTCTGACGCGTTCCCCGGTCAGACTGACATTGTAAAAATTCAGTTCATCAATCATTCCCTTAAACTGCCTTACAGGCTCACCTCCGGCAGCATTGCGGTAACCGCCCAGCCACATGGTATACTCATTTCCTGACTGATCGATACCTGCACTTTCTTCCGATGCTTCCTGTTTCCCATTTACATACAGTACAAAAGTGTCTCCTTCCCTGACAAGGGTTATATGATTCCATTCTCCTTCCTTAATAAGACCCGGATCCGTTTTAAGTTCTGCCTTTACTTCCTGTTCATTTCCTCCCTTACCATTATTGATTTCAAAGAATACGCTTCCTTCCCTGATACCAAGATTCCACATCCATGCCGGGAATGTATCTCGCTGTTGTCCCAGCAATGTCTGTTCTTTCTGTATATCCTCCGGGTTCATCCAGAAAGAAATCCCGAACTCTGTAAAATGATCTACTACTCTACCAAGATTTACATAATTCTGCGCTCCGTCAAAGGAAAGTGCCGATCCCTGAATACCATTTACCCGGATTGAATTTCCATAGATGGTTCCATTTTTACCATTAATGCGATCCAGAATTTCATCTCCGTCTGTCTCATTAAAATCAAATGCTCTCAGATTTCCGAATACAATTGACCGGGCACTGCCTTCAGCAATTACATTTCCGGATAGATCTTTTATGCCGCCGGCTTCCACTTCAATTTCTGTAAATGCCTTCATTTCTTTTTTCAGAGTCAGCGTTACTTGCTTGCCGTCTGCATCCAGTGCGGCGGATAAAACTTCATTTCCAGAAACACGGTAGCTGCCCGTATTTTCCGCCGTTTCTCTGTCTAATTTCTCGTTAAAACGAAGTTGGATTACATTTTTGTCCACTGCTTTTGCTTCTGTTAATTCAGGCGCCTCTTTGTCCTCTTCTGTACTGATGGCCACTTTTGCGCCAGTTCCGGACACCGTATTATGCACGGGTATGATTTCATATTCGTAGCTGCTATTCGCTTCCATTGTCTTATCGGTAAATGCATTGGTAAATGCCTTTCCAAGATAATTGCCATTGCGGTAAACAGCATATTCTTTTACATTTCTGCCATCTGCGGAAACAGGATCCCAGCTCAGAGTGATCTGGCTGCTCTCCATAGATGCTTCTGCATTTTGGGGAACCGGTATTGCCGCGGAAGTTCCCGGCGCATCCTCGGGATCATATACTGTAAACCATGCATAGGTTCCCGGTTCCATAGTTAATTCAATTTCAATGTTTCCATTGCTGTCAATGGTATATTCCTGCGGATTCATATCACCAAAACATAATACTGCTTTTTTATCCGTAGGAACTCCCTCCGGTGTATTAATTTCCGGTATCGGCGGATCATACCAATCCCCCAGACCGGGGTATACCCTCATGTCATCACGGTAATGGGACCCTTCCACAGGTGCCGGTGCCGCTTTTAAATCCGTAAGGCCGGTATAATAAAGCGGTACTTTCACTTTCTGCGTAACTTTTTCTCCGGTCTGGTTGAAAAATGCGCCCAGCCCTTTTTGCTTTGTATCCACAGATGCATGAATAAATCCATCAATATCTAATGTTTTATCACTTGTACGGCTGTTTGATCCTTCCGGGATATCATATACCGGTGGTTTTATATGAATCACATCACCATTCAAAATATCATTGTATTTATTATAGAATTCACCCCAAGTCTTCATAACATTTTCCGAGGGTGCCCCTTGATACAGCCCATTTGCACCGCGGTAAGAGCCGCCTACGCCAAACATCATATTCAGTGCAATAATGTAATCATAATCGTTGATTCTTTCATCATATGGCCAGAAAACGGAATCGTCTCCTCCGGTATAGGCTGAAAATGGAACCAGCGTCCATCCCATGGACGGCATTTTACCAAAAGTGCCATAATAAGCGATCTCTCGTCCATAGATCAGCTGGTGGGCTCTTGGAATTGCAAAAGCCGCCTCTTCATATCCCATTACACCCATACTTGCACCATTCATATAATGCCAGTCCGGGGAATTGATATATACATTCATTTCTCTTAAATCTTTGTAGAAATCCCTGACTGCTGTCTCCCACTGTTTCGCAATGGAATCCTGTTCCCCATCATGTCCGATGTGTTCCGGTTTTTTATTGTTACAAACCCAGCTTGGGTAGGTACCATCGATTTCAATACAATCCATGCCTGTTTCTTTATAAAATTTCAATGCGTTTTGGAGACTTGTCTCTGCTGCAGCAGAGGTCATACAGCGCATATTCCCCCAGCATCCGTTATAGCTTTCGTGGGCGCCCTGATCCCCGCGGGATACTACCATGGTATAGGAGCCGATCAAAATATCTTTTTCATGAGCGTAATCGCAGATGCGTTTATACTTCTCAATATTCCCTGCCGAAACATCCTCTACATTGACTCCGGAACCAAAGGAAAGAAGTACCATGTTGAATCCCGACGCTTTTGCCTGATCAATACCTTCTTTAATTTTTTTCTCGTCCGAACTGATCAAATGATAAATTGTAGGATTATCCGTTGTCTGTGGAAAAAGCACCCGGTACATTTTCTTTACCGCAAGCTGCTGCCATTCATAATAGCTGCTGCTTTGAAATAGTTCATATGTACGAAAACCTGTGAAAGTCTCACCCGGCTGCAAGGTATATGCGGGACCAAATTCTTCTATTTTCTGACCCAGATCCGGTTCATACGAATACTGGCTGATAAGCTGTCCAAATGTCCCATTGTCTTTCCACTGCACAGACTGGTGTCTTCCATTATTCCTGTCGTGATTTGGATTTCCGCCATTATAACTGGTTTCCATATACAGTGCATCCTTTTTTGGTATCTGTATGGGCAGTATTTCAGACCTCAGATGCTGAACAACTATTTTCTCTCCGCCCTCGTTCACAACTTTTACATACTTGGATATTACGGGTATTTCATCGTAAATTTCATACCGCACCTGAAGTTTCACACCTCTGTATTTTTCTTCAACCGAATCTTTTGCCCCATAGTTAACTATCAAAGCCTTTCCCTTTGCGGGCCAGGGTGTATCCTTCATAGTCGGATCCGCCATACGCGGGTCATATTCCCAGTGGAAAATCTCTTCCGTATTCTCTTCGGTTGTATAGTTCAGGTATTCAAAATCCGAATCTTCTCCGCCTATCCGGTATCGTACTTCTCCATCGTCCCCATCTGTATAGTGGTCATTAAGCACAATTTCCATATCTGCCCCAAGGCTGCCATTCTCCAGTAAATCCAGTCCTGTGTACAGATTGTTATAACCGGTTGTCATGAAATTTTTGGATACATCAAATGTCCTCTCCACAATCCCATTGCTCAAAGTAACCATATCATCCTTTTGTACAATCGTAGAAGGAATCTTAACTTCACCGTTGAGCCAATCACCCAGAGTGCTTTCGGCGCTGTTTCCTTCCAGTTCTATGCCAACGCTAAAGGTAAAGATCTTTAATTCTCTGTTGGTTATTCCCTGAAGATTCTCCAATGCCCCGGCAGGAATGGTAAGAGAATACACATGTCCCGAAGCCAGTGGCTCCGCCGCTGTTATTTCCAGGGTTTCTGCACCTTCAACTTTTTCATCACAATCCAGCACTTCACAAGCAGCCGGAACCTCTGTACCAGTTGTTTCATCTTTGAAAATAATGGCTTCCGTACTCAGTTGAACCGCCATATTATAAGTAACAGCTATCTTTCCCTGTTTACTAATGGTACTGCCATCGGATGGTGATACCCCTTTGATCTCCGGCGGCAGATTCTGAAGGATTCCTTCGGTTGATTTTTGAATCTGCTGTTCTGTCAATGCAACATTGAAAATCCTTACATCATCCATTCTGCCTTTAAAAGCATGACCGTTAAAAATAGCAGATCCGTCCGCATTCCATCCTGAACCGATCAGCAGGTCATTGGGATTTAATGCCTGGTCTATCTGCATCGCTACCGCTTCCGATGCTATCAGCTCTCCATTCAGATACATTTTATAAGTATTTTTATCACAGGTAACAGCCAGATGGCTCCAGTTATCAAATGCCAGACGATAGTCTTCACCCGCTGCTATCCAGGTTCCTCCTGCAGTTCCTTTGTTCTCAAATTCAATATTTCCGTTGTTTCTGACGCAAAAATAAAAGGCATTCTGTGGAACCGTGGTGCGGTCCCGCCCAAAAATTTTATTCAGGCTGTTTCCGCCGCTGGGATCAATATTTACCCATGCTTCAAATGTATACTCATCGTGGATATCCGGATTACCGATATTGATATAGGTATTATTTCCGTTAAACTCCAGAGACTTTCCATAAATACCAAAATCATCCACCCTATAGTTACCATTTACTGCGTATTCTTTCTGATCAGTTTCGTTGATCACGACCTTTTTCCCTGCATTCTCCCCGGTTCCGTCCACGACCTCATCCATTGTGAACTGGAATAAGGATTCGGGCAGTTCTATCTCTTCATCCGGGTTCCCTTCCGCTGCCAGATCTTTCATCTTGGCATCATTTACAGCCGTATCAATGTAGTTTGAAATTCCGTCGAATTCAAGTGCTTCTCCATGGCTGCCAACGGGGTCCGTCAGGGATTCGTTATTCCCGGCTTCAGGTTCTGCTGTTTCTTTCTGTACCGTGTTTTCCGTGATTAACTCAGCTGCGCTTACCGGTACGGCCCCCATTACCATACTTGCTGATACAGCCAGTGCAAGACTCTTTTTCATCCATTTTTGTATCATTTTTTTCCCTCCTGCATTATAATTTTACTAATATGCTTTTCTCCTTTATCTGACTAACATTATTTCTTTATTTCCACACTACCTGGCAAGCCTTTCCCCCTGAATAATTTCTTATAAGAAGAAACCTTATTTTTAGGCACGCGTATAACTGTCTTCCTATTAATTTTCTTAAATGCGCTGGTACCTACGGAATTTAATTTTTTAGTCTTGATCTGGATATCTATTAAATTTTTATCTCCATAGAAAGCATATTTGCCTATTTTCGTAACCCGCTCGCCAATTGTAACTTTTTTAAGCTTTGTATTATTCTGGAATGCATAATTTCCTATAGAATTTACATATTTGCCAATAGTTACCTTGGACAGCTTTTTGTAGTTTTTAAATGCTTTTGCAGAGATTTCCGTTACACGGAATGTATAGCCATTCACCTTGACAGAGGAAGGGATACTCACTTTTGTCATGGTATTCTTCGTACCTGACACTACCGCAACTGTACCGTCTTTTGCTGCAGATTTTGTCACCTTGTATCTCAGGCTTCCAATCTTATGTACAGAGCCTGCCTTTGGAAGTTTCACAGCCGGCGTTGCGGGAGGCGTAACTGGCTTTAGCTGTAAACCATTTGCTGCCAGTCTTAGTTTTTGAGACATTGCCATCATCTCTGCCTTATCTGCGGATGGTTTTGCTGCAAGTGCTGAACCTTGTGCAATCGTATCATTGAAAGCTTTCCAGCTTGCATCCGTATAATTGCCCTGGCCTTTGCCCAGAACCGTATTCAGTACAGACAGGATGGACTGAAATTCTATTTTGGCTTCCACAAAGGAAGTATCTGCTTTCACCGTTAAGTTCCGGAATGCATTCTTCGCCCGGTTTACTGCTCCAATGACTTCCGATGAGACTGCATCCTGCTTATCCGACATCTGAACAGCATTGTTCACTGCATTGATATATGCTTTCCAGCTGCTGTCCGTATAGATGCCCTGGCCTTTTTCCATCATGGCTTTTCCCACTAATATCTCTTTTTCAAGAGCTATCTTCGCCGTTTCCAGATCAACAGACTCCTGAGTAATCAATCCCCGGACTGCCTTTTCGATTGCTGCAGCCATTGCATCTACATCTGCCTGCCGGTCAATCGTCAGATCCCTGACAACAGCGTTAACCGCGTCTGTTACTGGAGCTGCACTTTCCCGGGTATAAATGGTGAGATCCTGCGGAACCTGACTCAGTGCCGCATCCACATTCGTGTAATCAGCCGGTTCTTCTCCTGCATACTCAATGGTATAAACTGCGTTTTCGGTACTTTCAAATTCAATTGTCTTTTCCCCCGTATTTACTGTAGAACCTTTTTTATAATCAATTTCCTGTCCTGACTGGTCGGTTACTCTTACAACAGAATTTTCCCAGGGATTCACCAATTTGACCGGTTCCCCTTTTTCACTGGTGATTTCAATGTAATCCACCTGTCCGCCTGTCATGCTGGAAGACAGTAAGAATGCTCCTCTTTCCCGCAGTCTGGTAAAGCTTGCATCCGCTCCAGTCCAATTCGGGAATACCTTAATAATATCATTGTCACTCTGTAATAACATGGTGTTAATAAATTCAATTGCTCCCGCTTTTTCGATTCCGTGGTAGCCATCCTGTATCACGAAGTTCTCACACATGGAACTGTCAAGAAGCTGCTTGAATTTCGATATAATGTATTGAGGATCCACACCGCATCTTACCGCATGCAGATATACTTTCGGTGTTTCGTTGATTTGAGACCATATATTTTTGTTTGCAAGCTCTTTTAATTCAATACTGTTTCTTGCCGCTTCCCGTAGTTCCGGATCGGTATCATATCCCAGCTGCTGTCCCGGAGCTATAAACTCAAGCCCGACATTTGCCTCATGAGCCCTGAATTTGGCTCCTACCTCACTTAACGGAACATACGGTTTGTCATAAGTAAAATTCGCATCACTCTGAGGCACAAAATCCTGGATCGGGTAATCCGCAAAGTTTTCATACATGTCCTTCCAGACCGCCAGTTTCTCTGCCGGAGGGAATATATTTCCATCCTCTGTTCCATCGATCAGGCATTCTAAGATATTCTTTACCGTACCGATTGCAGTTCCGGAATTCATGTCAAAGGTGTTCTCATGTGCTCCTGTCCAGATATTATAACGGTATTTACCATCTCCAAGATCTTCTTTTTCACACCATTTTTCATAAAAATTAGCATTTGCTAGCAGATACGGATAAATTTCCTTTAAATAATCACCATCTTTCGTATAATTGTAATATTGTGTCAGACCCATTGCTGCAAATCCCGCATTGTATACCTGCATCAGATATCCGCCTGCTTCGCCGCCCCATGCATAAGATCCCCATGGTCCCAGTGCAACCGGGTACAGAATACCGTCATCAATTCCATCCACCAGTTCAGGTCTTCCGTCAAATTTACCATTATTAAAGGCCGTTCCATTTTCGCCCGGCTGATTTCCTCCATAGATATAATTATAGTATACATTAGCGATGTCTGTCTTTGCTCTCTGGCTGCCGTTTTCCATGAAATCTAAAAGCGGGTCCTTCAGCGATTTGGAAAATTCCCCGCGGTTGCTGGAATGCATACCATAAAACGGTGCAATAAAGTTATAATTCATATGGAAATCCCCGTTCCACATAGCACCGTCCGTTGTGGTCCAGATACCATAGAGACCGGGCGGAAGACTGTCTTCCCTGCTGGTACACGCCATATAGTATAAAGAACCATAATAATATCTGTGCAGTTGTTCATCTCCGATGTTAATATAAGATTTCAGCCAGTAATCTTTCCACCACTGATCATTGCTTTCTTTTAAGGATACCAGATCCTGGGCATTCTGATACTGTGCCAGAATATCGGATGCCTCATTTTGCGGCTCCATACCCTGTAAATTACCTGTGAAATCATAATTTTGGCCGCCGCCTCCCACAGATGTTACAATCTGCACGGTCTGTCCCGGTTCAATGGTAAACTTAAGTACTGCTTCGGAATCTTTATTTTTCTCAGCTGCTGCTTTAGTGCCCAGAACTTTTGATTTTAATACAACTTCAGAAGTCCAGGATTTTTCATTCTGATTTTCAACCAGATTAACCGTTTTCTTCGACGCCCAAACCATGTCGCCGTCAACCCCGGAATCAAGTGGGAAATCCTCAAGATCTGCTCTGGTCCAGACTGCACTTTCCAGATTAAGCGGTTCTTCTCCGGTGGATGTTATTTCTGTTACCATTACATTATCCGTAGCAGAGATCCAGGATGAACAGGTAATAGGTATCCCTGATATTTCCATATTTGTATCCAGTCTGCCATCTGTGATATCCAGTGTTTCTTTAAAATCATACACAATATCGCCAGTGATCAGATTTTTGTTGGCCTCATCATAAAACCGCATTTCTGCAATCCGGGCGGTACTGTCTCTTCCAGGATTAGCCTTTGAAATAAAGACTTTTACGTACTGCGCCTCTATTGCCTCATCTAGAATAAACTCCGTTGCATTTTCCAAATTTTCCGTTACGGTCTGAACTGTTTCATAATTTTCACCATCCTTACTCACCCGGACTTCAAAATCAGAGGTATTCATTTCCGTCTGGGCATTATTATAGGATCCCTGATGGTAAAGAACATATTTTTTTAGCCTGTTCACTTCCCCAAAATCGACCTGGAACCAATGGCTTTTTTTATCATCCGCATGTTCGTTGCCATTACATGCCCAGGTGTCCTTGTCCTGTTCCATTTTATCATCTATGATTCCTTCCAGATCATAGATATACGCAGGGTTTGCATCACTGATATATCCACAACCGGTTACCTTTGCTGCTGCTTTGGTACTTTCCAGCAGTTCCATTTCCAGAATTCTGGCTGTGTTATCTCTGTCTGCGTTGGGTTTTGCAATATCTACTTTGATATATTGTATTTCTTTTGCCTGTTCAAACTGAAAGCTCGTTTTTTGCTGGTCATTGTCCGTAACGGTTTGTACAGTTTCATAATTAATTCCGTCTGAACTAACGGATACTTCAAAGTCTGATGTATACATTAATGGATTCATATGGTGATAAATTTCATATCCACGGATGGATTTTACCTGATTTAAATTAATCTCAAACCAATGTGCGTCCGGCTCATGATCGGTTCCCTTACATGCCCAGCTGTCTTTATCCTTATCCATCTTACCGTCAATAATGCCATCCAGATCATAAACATATTCCGGATTCGCATCATCGATAAACCCGCATCCTGTTACGGTAGGTTTTATCTCCGGTTCCTCTTCCTCCTGCATCTCCCGTATGGTCAGGCCCCCGACGGACAGGGGGGATACCCTGCCTGCATCTGCAGAGCCTATGTTATCCGTGTTCATATTTCCACAGTTCCAAAAATCTTGTTTTGATATTAAATAGGACTTTTCTTTTGAATTACCGGAAGAGTTAACACCGACATCTCCATTTCCCATCAATGCAGTCTCTATCATTCTCTGCGCCACAGCACCTTTATAGGTGGCATCATTCCACACAGGAGTATAATTCTTCAATGTCTCACGCAGCGTTTCCCATTGAGCGTCGTTGCCAACGGAACTTCCTTCATTTGCAGCTGCACTGACCGGCATCATATTCATAAACACCGATGTAATCAGCAAAGCAGATAATCCTCTTGCCATAAACCTTCTTTTCATTCTCTTATTTCCTCCTTTTGTAAAATTCTGCAAATTCATGCATCTGGCCCCATAGCCAATAATCATCCTTTGACAGCTCCTGCCGTAGTTCCGCTGACAATATATTTCTGTCCAAATATATAGAGAATCATAATCGGTGCAACAGATAACAGAATATCTGCAAAAATCATATTCCATTCATTAAAATGCTGTCCGAAGAAATTATATATTGAATTAATCATTCCCAGCTTTTTTGTATCGTTTAAAAGATACAGCGGGGTAATAAAATCATTCCATGCCCCTAAAAAGTTAAGCACAAGCCCGGTGATGGTAACCGGCTTCAAAAGGGGCAGAATCACCTTAAAAAACAGACTGAGAGGTCCGGCTCCATCAATAACTGCCGCCTCATCCAGCTCTCTTGGTATCCCTCCAATAAAACTGTCAAAGAGAAAGATCAGAAACGGAATGCCTAATGCTGCATTCACCAGGATAATTCCCATATATGTATTCTGAATATGCAGTGCCTTCAATACAAATATAGTGGCGACATAGTTTACCGGTGCAATCAGTCCCAGAAAAAAATAATTGTATAGGCCCTTATTCATTTTATTTCTGTCTCTGCTAATAGAAAAAGCAGCCATTGCCGAAACAATCAGGCAGATCACTACGGATACTCCTGATATAAGCATACTGTTTCCAAATGCTCTCACCAGGCTTCCTGCTTCAATTACGTCTATATAATTCCTCCATTGGATTACCTGGGGGAATGCAAAGTTCAATTCTCCGGCTTCACTTGAGGTTTTCAGGGAATTTATTACAATGAAATATAACGGCAGAAGGACGGTAAGGCTGCCTATGGCGGCAGTTATAAGTCTTAATATTTTTCCAGTCAACTGTTTTTTCTTCATTTTATTCCTCCTCCCCAACTAAAGCTTTTTTCATAACCATTGAAATAATGAAGGTTACCAGAAATACAATGACAGAAAGTGCATTAGCCATACCATAACGCCCACTGCCAAATTCCTTGAACACCTGTGTATTGATTACTTCTGAATAGGTTCCAGGACCGCCGCCTGTCAATGAATAAATAATGTCAAATACTTTCAGCCCGTGAATTGTATTCAGTACCATAACCATCGTCAGCGAGGATCTTAAGAACGGCAGCGTTACATAGAAAAACTGTTTCCATTTACCCGCTCCGTCAATTCCGGCAGCCTCATAATACTCTTTCGGAATCATTTGGAGACCTGCAAGCAAGATCATCATATTCCATCCTGCCATTCTCCAAATCTCAACAACCATGGTACTTCCCAGAGCTGTATGCGGATTGGCAAGCCATCCTTTTACCAAGCTCTCAAGCCCCAGAAGACGAAGAATGTTATTCAGCGGTCCATCCATTCCCAGAATTGAAGTAAATGCAATACCGATAATCAAAGGCGCCAGTGTATACGGGAGAAAATACAGGCCTCTGAATAAATTTTTGCTTCTCAGTCCTGTATTCAGGAGAAGCGCCAGACCAAGCCCAAGCAGAGTTTTACCTATAACCGTTACTACGGTAAACGAAAGCGTATGCTCCACACTCTTCAGATATGGGCCGCCGTGGGACAGGAAAATATCTTTATAATTCTGTAGCCCTACAAAAGAAATTTTAGACCAGGACGTATTCCAGTCTGTTAACGAAATGCCGATTCCGGCCACCACAGGTATCATAAACATAACTGTATACAATACAATTGCCGGAACTGAAAATAATGGACTGTATATCTTTTTTTTGTTCATAATATTTTACCTTTTCTCTATTTCATCTTAATATTTAAGAGGTAATGATTTTGCTTATCCATTACCTCTTTTCCATAACCTTTCTCTATTTTTCAAATAACGGTTCTCTCATGGCATCAATGCCTTCCAGCACTTCCATAGCTGTTCCGCCAAGATACATATTTTGAACCTGAATACCAATCTCTGTGCTGTTCCAGTTGGTTACACCGGTTTCAAAGTTCTGTCCCACTCCTGTTCCATTTGAAACTACGGTCTTATAACCATTGGATACATTCCCTTCAATATCCGTAAATGAACACTGTCCCAGATCCTGTCTGGCTGCATAATAAGTTTCCAGATTATCCTTTCTTGTCAGGAAATTAAAATAATCTTTCGCTGCATCGATCACCTTAGAATCTTTGTTGATACTGCGCCCTACACCACCTGAAGACTGGGCAAATACCGTATTGTCATTTAACGGAACCTGGAACATTTCCCATTTGTCTGCATTAGTAGACGGATCTTTTGCCATAATCTCATTCTGGAAAGTAGTATATACCAGTATCATGGCATATTCTCCCGTAATCATTTTATCCACACTGCTCTCCCAGGTGTTGGACATGAATTCTTCTCCAAAATAACCAGCTTCTTCAATTTGCTTCATCTGTTCCAGACCTTTTAAAAGTCCTTCCTGTTCTGCAAACTTTGCAGTGTCCTGATTGAGGGATTCCCGAAGTCCCGGCTTGCTTGCTTCCGCCTGAGCCGAAAGAGTATCCAGCCATGTTGCCTGGTGCCACTGAGCCGCTCCCGGTTCATAGATCGGTGTAATACCTAAATTCTTAATTGCCTCACAGGCTTCCATAAAACTGTCAAAGGTCTTAGGTACTTCTTTGATACCCGCTTTTTCAAAAATATCCGGGTTATAAAGCATCGCCCATCCGTCAGCACTCCAGGTAAGGCACTGCACTATTTTTCCGTCATAAGTGGTTCCTTCTTTTGCCCAGTCGCGATAGCGTGATACCCATTCTTCTCCGGACAGATCCAATGCATGTTCTGACGGCTGATATTCCTGTATTCCGGCTCCTGACTGGGTGAGATAAATATCCGGTCCTTCACCCACAGCAAATTTAGAATTCAGTACATTGGTATACTGGTCATCAGGGCTTGCCTGCCACTGGATTGTATTGCCGGACTCATCCTCATATTTTGCAGCAAGTTCCTTATCAATATCTTTGATCCAGTTGGATGATGCAGCTACCGTAATCGTAACCCCTTCTTTCGCTTCATCGCTCTTTGCTGTTTCCGCAGATCCCGCTTCCGTATCACTCGCCGTGGTATCTCCCGTTGTTTCCTGAACCGCTTCCGTTCCTTTCGATTCAGTAACTGCCGTTTTGCTTTCCCCGCTTCCGCCGCATCCTGCAAGTGCTGCTGCTGATATCGTTGCTGCCAGTGTAACTCCCAAAACCTTTCTCAATTTCATGCTATTCATTTTGCTTCCTCCTTTTTGTTTAACATGTTTATACTATAGCACCCGGAATTGTATTTGTATTTACACATTTTCTACTTCACATTGTGGACTTTTCCTACTTCTTCCTTTTCTGCCTGTTTTTAGCAAATAATCACTTGTAATTCCTTAAAATAACGGATATGATTAAGAAAATAAGAACTTTTTGGGGGGAAGATATGAAAAAGTCTATTCAATCCAATCTTTTTTTGAGCTATTCAAAACTAATTGTTATCCTTATTCTTATTTTAGTGACTTTCTTCTATGCTTACATATCTAATTCACTAAAGGAGAATGCTTCTAACGCGCTGGTGGACAAATGCGACAACCTGACTACCCAGATTGATACCCAGTTAGAAAGGCTCAATAACTATTCCAAACGTATTGCTGTATCCAAACCGATCAAATCACTGTTAAAGCAAGACATGTATAGTTTTACACGTGAAAGTGCCCAGAAAAAGTTAGACTTTTCAGATATGGTATTTAGTGCTTTGGACTATAGAATCGATAATATATCCATTAATATTTTTGATTTTGACGGTCACTATATCAATATGTCAAAATCCAGTACGTTTAAAACGATCCCCCCCGAAAAAGTAAAAAACCTGACCTGGATCTCCGATGTTATGGATGCAAAAGGCAATAAAATCCTGCTTGAGCCTCACCCGGATGACTGGGGTTTTGAGAATGAACCGGTTATTTCACTTTGCCGCTCCTTCAGTGAAAAAAATACCCTTCCCCATAATACGATACTGGAATTACAGCAGCCCTTCTCTGTGATTCAAAAGATCATTGATAAGACGCTGTCCAATAAAACAGAATCTTATAACCTTTACATATTGGACGAGAACGGCCATATTGTTTATGCATATGAAAACACCGGTCATAATAACCATAACGGGAGTATCAGCGAATATTGGAAATCGATTACAGTCTGTGAATCTGCCAACGGTCTTCTCCAGGGAAATACTGCCGAAGCAGGCAATACTTACTGTGCTTACCGGACTTCAGCCCAGTTTGGCTGGACGTTCCTTGTGGAAACCTCCAGGGATGTACTGTTAAAACCCATTAACCAGTTCCGCAATATTATCTTTTTAACACTTGTTGCAATCCTTCTGACTACGCTTCTGATATCCTATCAGATATCCAGAAGTCTGGTAATACCGCTGCGAAAGCTGCAGGAAATCACAACCCGGCTGGATCTGAAGACGATATCTAAAGACACCGTTCCGGATTACAGCAGCCAGTATGATGAACTAAACCAGCTGTACCATTCCTTCCAGTCCATGAACAAGAAGCTGGAGGATTCCCTGGATGAAGTAGTATCCCTGCGTTCCCATGAGATTCAGGCAAAAATGCTTGCCCTTCAGTCCCAGATGAATCCCCATTTTCTCTATAACACACTGTCAACCATCAGTATACTGGCGGAAGAAGACTGTACGAAAGAAATTATCGATGTATGTGACGATCTTTCCTCCATTCTCCGCTATATTTCTTCCAGCAGTATGCAAAAAGTAATCTTAATCCAGGAAATTGACCAGAGCATTGCCTACATGAACCTGATGAAAATAAAATTTGAGGATCGGCTTATCTTCCACATAGATATTGATGATTCCATGTACCACATAAGAATTCCAAAACTAATCATCCAGCCCCTTCTTGAAAACTGTATCAAGTACGCAATCCATGTAATCCCCCCCTGGGTGATACATATTGAAGGAACAACAAAAGAAAATACCTGGTATATCAAAGTAACCGATAACGGATCCGGTTTTAATCCTGAAAAATTAGAGGCACTTGAAAACACGCTTGCGTCCATTATTCCTGAAAAATCCCTGCCGGAACTGGAAATTGATGGTATGGGGCTGATTAACCTCTATATACGGCTTAAGCTGGCTTACCGTGAAAATGCTGTTTTCAAAATAAAAAATCTGCCTGGCGGCGGAACGGAAGTTACTATTGGTGGAATTATAAGCGAGGATAAAAATTATGGAGATAAATAGACCTGTACGCATCATTGTTGCGGAAGACGAATCTTTGATTTTAAAAAATATCATTAAAAAAATTGAAAATATTTCCCCAGATTTTCAGGTGGTTGGAAGTGCCTACAACGGATTGGATGCCCTTCACCTTCTGGAATCAACTAAAGCACAGATATTATTTACGGATATAAAAATGCCAATGATGGATGGGCTGGAATTAATCCGGCGCATACGGGAAAAAAATACATCCCTTCAAATTGCCATCATCAGCGGTTATGATGACTTTGAATATGCCAGGAGTGCAATCCGGTACGACGTTGCAGATTATCTGTTAAAGCCGGTGAAAGAAGCGAATCTGGAAAGTATTCTGCGAAAAATGCAGGACACAATAAAGCAAAAGGAGAAATCAATTGAGCGCAGCATCCTCTCTTCCGCCCTTGCGGGGCAAGCCTCGGATGCGCTTATGCCTTCTTCCTTTTCCGGCAGACACTTTATGCTGTTCCTGATCTGTTTTGGTAATTTAAAAAACCATATTCCCGGGCTGACGGTTCAAGCAGACGATGACTCTTTATTTTCGGAGGATACTATGCTGAAAGCGCTCAATACTTGTTTTTCTAAACAGGAAAGCTGGTGGCTGATTGACGAACGGGAAATGAACCAGAAATTCTTAATAGTTGCTGCCAGTCAGAATAATGAAAAAGAAATCTTGCAAAATGCCAAAACTTTGCTGGGGATTCTGGAAAAAATATATGCACCTGTATCAATCGCTGTCTGTGAACACTATATTGCATATCAGGATATTGAAACTTCATCAAGGATGCTGCGAAACCGTTTGTACCATGGCTTGATTATCGGTTTCTCCCAAGTCATTACTCCGGAATCCACCGTCGGTCATACCAAGCTTGATATTTCCGATATAAATAAATTATCCGCATCTGCGAAGTCTGAGAATTTTGTATCTTTTTCACAATTTCTGGAGGCTTTGTTCAGTCAGTGGCAAAATTTAAAATGTCCCCAGTATATGATTGAAAGTCAGCTGCTGCAAATTCTCCGTTTAACGGAAAATGACTTCGAGACAACAAATGAAGAAAATAATATGCACGAAAAAAGGTTATACGACTGCATCCAAAATGCAGCCGCCATTAATTCATTATTTTCTGAGGTCTTAAACATATTCCAGGAGATCTTCCGTACACAATCAAGAAAATGCTCGGATGCATCTTCTATCATAAATGAACTAGAGCTATTTATGAAGAAAAATTATGCATCCCCTATTAACATAGAGGACATGGCAAGGAAGTTTAATTTCAACGCCTCTTATCTGACCCGGATTTTCAAAAAGCATACCGGAGAATCCCCCGTGAAATACCTCCTGCGGCTGCGTATAGACGAAGCAAAGAAACTGCTTCTGGAACATTCCGATTTATCCGTGAAGCAAATAAGTACTTTGGTCGGTTATGAGGACCAGCACTATTTCAGCCGGTTTTTTAAGGAATTAACCGGTGTATCTCCTTCCGATTACCGAAATAAGAATCTTTGAATAAAATAATTGCTGCCGTCTATATTAACACTGGCCGCATACCCATGACTCATAAGCTGCCACACTGTCCTTCAGACGTTTCAGGCCATCTTTCACTTGCTGCCTTGGACATGCCAGATTCATACGCAGGAACCCCTTTCCGTTCCGGTATTCATTTCCGTCCGAGAGATATAAACCACTGTGGCGGCGAATAAAGCGGCAAAGTTCCGATGAGTCACCAATGACGGACCGGCAGTCAATCCAAAGCAAATACGTTGCCCTGCCGGAAACCGCTGATACTCCTCTGATTTCTTTTTCCATGTACGCTTCTGCATACCTCCTGTTCTCCCACAGATACTCTCTTAAGGCATCCAGCCAGTTTCCGCCGCAGCCAAATGCCGCAGCCGGTGCCATGGCAGCAAATACATTTGGCTCTGCCACTTCATCGGTATTCAGACCTCTGACCACTTTATTCCTCAGATTATCATCCGGTACAATCACAGCAGCCGTCTGAATCCCTGCCAGATTAAATGCCTTGGTAGGGGATACACATGTTATACTGTTGTTTTGGCAGTTTTCCGATACTGAGGCAAACGGTGTATAATCAGAACCAGGCTCAGTAATATCACAGTGTATCTCATCCGATAAAACAGTCACATGGTATTTGACACATAAATCCCCAATCCTCTTAAGCGTTTCTCTGTCCCAGATTTTGCCCACCGGATTATGTGGATTACAAAGGATCAGTAGGGTCGTCTGGGCATCTGCCAGTTTCTCTTGCAAATCTGTAAAATCAATCTGATATTCATTGCCATCGTATTTCAATGGGTTTTCCAATACATTTCTGCCATTATTACTTATAGAGTTAAAAAATATGTTATATACCGGAGTCATTACTACAACATTTTCCCCTACGGTAGTTATCTTACGGACTATGCTGGAGACAGCGGGCACTACACCAGTGCAAAAAACCAGCCACTCTTTCCTGATTTCAAACTGATGCCGTTTTTTCCACCAGGTCTGGTAAGCCCCATACCATTCATCTGTCACCAATGTATATCCAAATACTCCATGTCTGGCTCTATCCACCATGCTTTCTGTTATTTCCGGTGCTGTCTGAAAATCCATATCAGCCACCCACATGGGAAGTTCATTTTCATTCACATCCCATTTCATGGCCCCCGTATTCCTGCGCTCTATTATTTGATCAAACTGAAAATTCATGCCTTTTCCTCCTATTTTCTTTTAATTTCAAGCTCAGTGCCCGCTTAGTATTCAACTGTCTCCCATCGCATTCTAAGCTTCCCTTTTTCAGCGAAACCCAAATTTAAGATATAATTGTTTGATGTAGTACTACTGCACCAAAAAGGATTAAAATGATACCGAATATCCGGTTTATAGCTGCGAGATGATCCTTCTTTGCTTTTTTCTTTAGTAAGGTAACCACTCCGGAAAGTGTTCCCCACCAGATATAGGTCCCGATAAATACGCCGCACACCAATCCGATCCCGGATGTAATTCCCGTCTCTCCATCTATACCAAACCAGGAAAACGCAAACAGAAAGGTAAGAATGGCTGCCGGGTTTGTTATTCCCACTGCAAAGGACGAAACGAACATCCGGATACCTCTGACAGGATTCTGTACATTTTGAGGCCTGGCATTTTTTATCGTCAGCATACTGATACCCATGCCCAGAATCAGGCAGCCTCCCCCCAGATGAATGATACTTTGATGCCGAAGTAAAAAATCGGAGATAAAGGTAAATCCACAGGCACCGATACAAGCATACAGACAGTCCGCAGCAGAGGATCCTAATCCCGTTATCAGACCTGCTTTCATGCCATAATTCATGGTTCTTTGTGCTGTCATTGCCCCAACTGCTCCGGCCGGCATGCCAAAGATAAGCCCGATTAGAATCCCCTTTATAATAAAAATACCCATTTGTTCCTTCCTCTCCTCTCCCGCCTGTTCGTCTGGCGGAAATCCTCATCTTTTCTTTTACTCACCGTTTACTGCTTCAATCTTTAGTTCTCCTGATAAAGTTTCAATCTGTTCCGTACCAGACACAGCTTCGCCAAGTGCATACAGGCCGCTTGCGCCTCCACACTCACCGTAGTAAAGAACCACATCCCCCCACGGTTCATAGTAAGCCAGTGTTCCTGCAGGTCCCTTGGCCAGGGGAGTGTCCCTTGTATCCAATTCATTGGGGGGATAAAATATTTTTTCATCATTGCTGTAATCTTCTGCCGGGACAGAAAGAGGGAGCTGGTCATACAATGCATGTGCTGCGGAGCTGTTATTCAACTGAAAAACAATATTCTGCCCGTCTTCTCCTTCTACCCGGATTTGTAATTCCTTTATGGGGGGTTCCTTTGTATCAGAAGCTGTTTCTTCTGATGGCGGGGGCGGGGCCTCCGTTACAGGAATGGTTTGTTCTGTCTGGTCTGCATTTATACTTTCCGTATGCAGCCTGGAACTGCTGCTGCAGGCTGAAAGGATAAACAGCAATACGACACAAAGGAAAAGGGGGGTTAATTTTTTCATGTGCTATACCTCCTGTTGTGGCTGTTGTTCTCATATATATCCATTATGTATGTTTCATTGGTTAAACCGCCATTTTGTCTGGACTTTGATCCATTGTGCAGGTAATGACTGTTTTATGCGGATCCACTTTGTCTTTTTCAATAATCAGTTCCTTGATGTAATCTGCCCGGATACTTCCTCCTGTTGGATTCATAACGCTGTCAATCTTTCCGTCAATTTCTACATCCACGGTAGAATACTCGAATGCAAGGGTGGTATTCAGCAGCCTGCAGTTCTTCATAACAAGATTGTCAATATAACACATTCCCTGCAGGCTTTCGACGGTACAGTTAATCAGTGTCAGATTTTTTGCATTCCAGCCAAGATATTCCCCTGATATAAAGGAATCATATACCGTCACGTTTTCACTGTTCCAGAAAGCATCTTTGGAGAGCAGTCTGGCATTATGGATTTCCATATTTTTTACCCCGTCAAAGGAATAGTTCCCGATCAGTTGAAAATTCTGAAGCTTCATGTTCCGGCTGTTCATGGCAAAGTAGTCTCCTTTTGCCGTAACCTGCTCCATGATGACTTCATCACAGTTCCACAGGGTTTCTGCTGCATTTGGAAAATGTACATTCTGAAGGGTCACGCCATGACACCGGCGGAAATTCTTTGGTGCCTCAATGACTGCATTCTTTACCGTGATATTGTCCGTATACCACACCCCTGCACGGCCCATTTCAAACCAGGTGCAGTCCTCGGCAATGATATTCCTGCTGTACCACAATGGATATTTCCATTTGAACATACTGCCGAAAAGCTCAATATCATGACTTTCCTTAAGCGGTGATTCCCCATCCGTAAATATGGTGTCGTATATTTTTAAATTTTCTCCTTTAAAAAGTGCACGTTCTCCTGTTAAAAACTCACGTCTGATTTCTTTCATTTCTACCTCTCCTTTGATATGTTGTCTTTATGTTATCTTTATGTTATTTTTATGTTATCTTTATGGCTGTGCAATCTGCACGATCTTGTTTCCCCAGCCTTCTAACACAGGGTTTTCCTCTACAGCAGTCACAAAGTCATCCGTTGCATCAAAGGTTCCTATTTTGGTATATTCTCCCGTGATTTCTGCGTCATGATAAAACAATACGATACGGTTTGGGTCCGAATAATAGACTTCCCCGGCTTTTTCCGATGTTACTGTTTTCCCATTGGATGGGATATTATATCTGCCGGATACATCGTAATACTGCATCACGTCATAGTCCGCATCATCATCTCTTTCATAAATGGGAAGTCTCCAGTCAGAAGTTCCCACATAGCGGGCAATCGCTGCCGCGGTCTCGTTATCTTCCAGCTGCATCATGAACGGGGAGCCGTTATCTCCGAACCGTACTTCCAGTTCAGTTACTCCGCTTGTATTCTGGCTGTCAGCTGAATTGCCGCTTTTGGCCTCTGTTTCTGTTACTGTATCCGTCTCTGTTCCTGCATTGGTGCCGGCCACAGTATCTGATGTACTTTGTCCGGTGCTTACGCTCCCCTGTCGTTCCTCCTTGCCGCAGCCAGCCAGAAGTGCCGCAGATAGCATAATTAAAGTTGCTGCTCCCATTGCTTTTTTTACGAGTCTATTCTTCATAATCCATACTTATTGAGATGTTTTTCCTCAATAAGATCTCCTTTCTGCGCATTTGCGCTCAGCTTATTTCTCTTTACCATGTCCTGACTCCTATCTAATGATATGTGTTACACGACTATTCAGCCGTCAACACTGTCATATCTGACTTCTTTATACGGCCGGCTGCCAGATAAGAAAATCCCAAAAACAACAGGATAACGATGAAACCTGGCAGAACCATAGTGAGAATATCCGGATGAGATGCAAAGTTGCTGATTCCCGCAAGCCGCATGACTGCGGAAACCAACGGGTCTGTAAAAATGGATGCCAGTACAGTCCCCACTGCCGCGCCCGTCACTGCTGCGATGCCAAACCGCAGCGAAAATGACAGGCGCAGCATTCTGGTGGAACATCCAATGGCTTTATAAATCCCCATGTCCTTCTGCTCCGCTGTAAGAATCTTGCTTCCGGTCATGATTGTCACAATCAATACAAATAATGCGATCATCCCGTACATAAATGCCAGAAGCCCATGCATAGCCGAAATGATTCCGAACAACCCCGGCCAGGAATTCTCATGCACATGTACGTCACCTCCAAAAGCTGCCTGAAGCTCCTCCGTTATCGCTGTCCTCTGTGACTCGTCTGAGAGGAAATAATGGTGGCACCATAATTTGGGGTCATCCTGCCCGATAGTGAGATATCCTTCCCGGCTCATCCCGATATTGGCCCCCATGTCATTTGCACAGTGATAGATTCCGGAAACCGTAAAGGTACCGCTCCCCATGTCCCCACGGATCGCCACCGTATCTCCAATGGATACCCCCAGGTCGGAGGCGGCGGTTTCTGTCAGTACCACCTCATCTTCTCTCCGGCTGGTCTCACCCTGGCTGATATGGAACCGTTCCGGCTCTGTGATTACATTTGCCGTAAAATTGGTTCCATTTACGGATATACTTGGCATGGCAAGTTGGTAGCTGTCGGTGATGTCGGTGTAAGAGCGGACCATGTCCTCCATCACCTCCGGTTCAAGCTCTCCCAGCGCCTGCACGCCGATATCCAGATCCGCCGGATTAAATGCATCCATCATTCCTTTGCCCTCCGGTCCAAGCCATGCATTTGTCCTTCCTGTCAGTGAGGCAAAGAAAACCAGCAAAACCGCAATCAGGCAGGCGCTTATGTACTGCTTTTTTCCAGTCTGAAGCTGGCGCATTGCAAGCCTTAGAGGAAGCCCTTCTTTTTTCATCTGGACTGTTTTTAGCGGTTTCCATTTTCGTTCTGCTGTTTCACCCCGGATCGCCCTCATGGGTGTGACAAACATGATTTTCCTTAAGTTTAAAACTGCGAATCCCACCAACAGGAGAAAAATCACTGCAAAAACTATAAGAGAAGGCAGAATCGGTATATTCTGGGGCAGAAGGACTCCTGTGGCCGTCAGCGTAATCTTTCCTGCCATGCTGACTGCAGGAGATGCCGCCAGTATTCCTGGCAGGATCCCGATGCACATGGCTGTGGCATACTGCACAAGCTGCAGCCGGACCAGCCGGTTTGCGGTAAGCCCGATGGTTTTTAATATCCCCAGATTTTTATATTCCTGTTCGATCACACCGGAAATGCTGTGCCCCAGAACCACCATGGCTGCCGTTAGAAGAACCAGGGCAAATGCCGCCAGCAGCCCACAGAAGGCATTCTGCAGGATACCCATAAAGCTCCGGATTGCCTCTGCACTGTGTATAAACTCTGTGTATTGGGAAATGGGGGTGTTTTCATTGAGTCTCTGGTTGATTTCGTTTACACTGAACTGTTCATTATTCGTAAAGATATGGATCATCGCACCGTTCCTGGCCAGACTGTCCATCCCAGTCTCTTCAATCATCTTCTGAATCTCCGCGTAATCCGCTTCTGATACCAGGAAGCCTTTCATTCCAATCATGGAGCTGCCCATGAACGGATCCTCATAATATCCGGATACCGTTAAGCTTTTGGTGATTCCGCTTCTAGCCACAGGAAATGTGATGGTGTCACCAATTTTAAGGTCCATAACGGAGACCATGGAAGGAGATACATAGACCGTTCCCGGAACGATTTCCCTTGAAGCGTCCCTGTAACCGTCCAGCCCGTCACGGAAGAAATGATAAGTTTCTGTTCCCGAATTCCAGGGGATTAGCTGTCCTTCGCTGTCTGACTTCACGCCATTTGCTTCGTAATCGGAAAAGATAAGGTCCTGTACTTCTGTCCTTTCAATCCCCTCCTGTGTCCCTATGCTGTTGGTCAGTGCCGCAAGATCCGGCACACCCGATACCCAGGCGGTAAGGTTTCCAAACCCAGCCCGCTGCATCTCCTGCTCTATATGCCTGCCGCCGCCAAGGTACACCGTGAGTACTGTGGTCAGGGACAGGGAAACGAAAAACAAAAGGACTGCTATTCCGAAAAGGCTTGCTTTATGCCTTCGGATTCCGGCTCTGCATATGATTGTATTTTCCATGTTGTATCCTCCTACCACTGTAATTCGGAAAGCCATTCTTTTAATTTGTTTTCCCTCTGCCTTTCCTCAGCCATCTGATATTTTGTCATGGTCAGCTCATCCAGGACTTTTCCGTCCTCCAGATATAAAATCCGGTTCCCTCTTAGCGCTGCCCTAAGGTCGTGGGTTACCATCAGGATACTCTGTCCGGAATTGTTTAAGGAGGTCAAAAGGTTTAAGACCTCATCGGTATGGGATTTGTTCAGAGCCCCGGTAGGTTCATCCGCAAACAGGAGTCCGGGATTTCCAATCATGGCTCTCGCAATGGCGGCACGCTGTGCCTCGCCGCCTGACACCTGGGAGGGAAGACGGTTCTCTGCTTTTTCTACACCCATCTGGGTCAGCAGCGTCCTGGCACGTTTCCGGATTTCCCCCGTACTGCCTTTTTTACTTACGAAGCCTGCGACCGCCACATTTTCAAAAAGTGTAAGATTGCTTACCAGATGTGTCTGCTGGAATACAAATCCAAATTCCTCCGCCCGAAGCTTCGCCATCTGCTTTTCCTTTAAGCGGCTGATCTGTATTCCTTTGTATTCCACCGTCCCATCTGAAATAGCATCCATTCCGCTTAAGGCATATAAAAGTGTGGATTTTCCGGCACCGGAGGAGCCCATGATAATGGTAAAGTCCTGTTCATAGATATCTACATCCACCAGGTCCAGTATCTTATTCTTAACCTGGCCCTGCACAAAGACTTTGCTCACCTGTCTACCCTGCAATAACACTTTTTTCATACTGGCCTTCTGCCCCTTTCTGAAGTATCAATGATTTTTTGCCTGTCCTTGGATCCGGAAGGATTTCATTTGTAAAAATCATATAAAACTGTACATAATCCAGCTTCTTGCCGGCAAGGATTTTTTTCATCTGATACAGCATTTCTGCTTTTATTTTTTCTCTGGAGGCAGATGCAGAAGTTTCTGCGTACATTTCAAATGCATCCTTTCCGACCTGCCGGAACTGGTAATCCATAAGCCCTTCGATACAAAAGCCCTCAATGGCAAGAGGATGCAGGAACTCTTCGTTTCCGGATCCGTCTTCAAACCAGAGGATATCTTCGTTTCTGCCCAGAAGACCGACCGCCCTGGTAAATGGATAGGGACTGTTAACCTCTGCCGCTTTCAGAACAAGACTGTCAGAAATACGGTAACGGATCAGAGGCTGTGCAAAGTTATACAGACATGTCAGATACATCACTCCGCTCTCCACTTCAATAAAGTTCATATCATCAAAGAGTATCATACCTTCCTCCGGGTTCAACTCCACGCCTATAGTCAGTGATTCACTGGCTCCATAGAAATTGACCACCTTTGTCTGAAAACTTCTTTCCAGGTAGTTCCGAAGGCTTGCCCCAAGAGGCTCCCCGCAGGAAATCACCCGTACTGCATTTACTTCTACCCTGCCTTTTTCTACAAGTTCCGCCAATATCTTGATGGCGGATGGATATCCAATGATAATATTGGGTTTGAATTCTTTGATCTGCCGTATCCACTCGTCAAGCGGTGTCTTGATATCCAGATACATCCGGCTCGCACCCACTCCGTCGATTCCGTCACCGACTGCCATTGCGCCCCCGTATCGTCCATCCGTTGCTGCAATATATACAATTCTGGGACGTTTTGCCAGCAGGGACAGTATCTGGGGCATGGTCATGTTCCAGAGCGCTGCCCGGATCATGCCAAGCAGCATATGATTCCATGCCGCTTCATCATATACAAAATATCCCGGTTTTCCGGTACTCCCGGAGGAATGTACCACATGGTATTTCCCTTTGTATGGCTTTCGGTCGGATGAATCTGCCGCATCAAATTCACGGAGTTCTTTCTGGCGCAGATCTATTGGAACAATCAGCTCGTCAAAATGCTCTAAAAATTCTTTCTTATCGATGGTAGGGAAGCAGGATAGCGGGAGTTCATCCAATTGTTCCTCTGTGATGCCTGCCGCCGTAAAGGTTCTTCTGTAGTAGGCAGAATGTTTCCATGCGTAATGCAACATGTTTCTTAACTTTTTATTCTGCAGGGTGCGCATCTGTTGTGTGGTAAGCTTTGCCTGTTTTTTCAAACGGTATAGATCCACCAGCGTCTTAAAATAATTCATCGTTCTCCTCCTTTTCTATTCAACCGATATGGTATATCCCTGCTTATAATTTTCCCTGTGATAGTAAGTCAGTTCCTTTGTCTCCTGATTCATGACGATGCTCCATTCCGTAGATTCAAACTCTCCGAAATTGTCTTTACTCACGCTGTCCAGTGCATTTCTCACATCCGTTTCCGTCATGCTTTCCTGCTTTTCCAGTGTCTCGTTCAAAATATCATATCTCGTATGGGACTGGGAAGTTCCTATCCCGTATTTCTCTCCTGCCGACAGGTAAAAATTGGTGACAACCGGGGTCTCTGTTACAATCATCTGATTGTTTACATATTCCACCACGACACTGTTTCCTTCTGCATCAGAAAGTGCCAGATGGATCATCATTCCCATAGAAGCATGGAAGTCGTACTGGGAAAGCAGATTCAGTGCATCCTCCACATTTGCGGCCTGATCCAGAAGCAGGCGGATGGCTGTCGTGGTTGTAATGTCCGGCTTATCTGTATTCTGTTCAATGGTGTCTGAATCCTCAATCATGTTGACAGATACCGCGAATCCTTCTTCATTCATACCATCCAGCGGCGCATACAATCCGATTATAGCCTGTGCCATGTCAGGCAGTTTAGAAATATCAAGCCCGCCAGCCTGAATAAAATCCATGTTGACAGTTGAAACGGATGCGTAACCATTGTCCGGTTTTGAACTGATAATCAAAGCGTTACAGGCATCCCAGTCAAAGTTTCTGCCGAACAGGTAACCGCCATCGGTATTCTTCACTGAAAGTGTGCTGCACCCGAATGGGTTCCCGCCAAATAGCAGTTCTGGTATGCTTGATGTGAGCTGGCTGCTCAAATACTCCACCACCCCTTCATCGGAGACAGCGCCGCCCTGCTCCAGAAAACTGCCGAAGCCATAGTCTCCTTCATAGCGGACTAATGACAGCCCTTCTTCCAGCTCTGTGATTTCTGTTCCCGGTTCTACCTTTTCCTTAACCATATCTTCTCCTTTTGCTGTTTCCGTCTGTACTGTATTTTCAGGTGTTTTTGTATTCTCTCCACAGCCGACGACTGTACCGAGAATCAATGACATCATGAAAGCCATGTATATTTTTTTCTTCATCTCATTTATTTCCTTTCTTCATCTGCTACTACTGTAACTCCCACGGATAACATGCATCTAACAAAAAGATAAACAATTTCTAAACGGATTCTTTCGTATTGAACCAATAATTCCAGATGCATCATTTTTTTAATGACAGAAGCCCTATTGTCTCAGCATGTTTACTACTGTTCCATTTATGACTTTTTAGACAACATCAATTTTTAGTTCTTTTGCGCTTCACCTTCCGGAAAGATAATCTTGAATACAAAAAAGAAAATAATCATAGATACGCCACCGGTGATAAATGTCACCAGCAGGTTATAGACTGCCGGGGCCACATAAACGGAGGCAATCGGCATCCATAAGTTATTGAATCCATTGCAGATCAGGGAAATCACGACCCAGGCAAGGAAATACCATACAGCCTGATACCAGGGATTACCGTGGCTTTTAAAAGTGATGTTCCTCTGCAGTGGGAAATTGATACACTGGGCAAGAAAAGACCCAACTTCATAACTGATAAAGTATCCAAGCCCTCCACCTATCATCACAGCGCCTCCGGCATCATAGAGAACATTGTAGCCAAGAAGGCTCCATGTGAAGTCAACACCGAAGAGATGCAGCTCTTTTTGCGGCCACATAAACCTGGTTCCGGCAAGCCCCATTCCCAGAAATCCCGGCAGAAAGGTAAAGACCAGGTACTGAAATACCGTTACCATCATGCTGAATACAAAAAAATAAAAAATCTGATATACCCACTTGGAAAGTTTCGGGTGCTTTTCTTCAAAGCCGTTCCATCTCGTAATCCATTTTTCTTTTATCTGACTCATCTTGTTTTCCCCTTCTTTCCTGATAATCTTCTTTCATATGCCTTATTTGCCCTGGCATTGCCAAAGAATCCACCTATTATCTTTTTCATTCCCCTAAAGAACTGACCGTTCACAACTGCTACAATGCCATCTACCATATCCATGCTGACTGCCCCTGCCGTCATTTTTGCCAATGCCCGAAACGGCATGTTATAAATAAAGAGGATATTCAAATCCGGTTTTCCCCTTTCCTCACTTTTCTTTTTTATGCTGGTCAGACGGTTATAAATGAATCTGGCAAGTCCGCTCTTTGCATAATACATTTGACAAATGGCATCATTCGATGTAAGTTCCCCCGTCCATTTTCCTTCCGGAATCGGATACCCCAGAAGTGTCTCAAATTCCAGGTCAGATATCTGCTGTACAATCCCTGTATAATAGTAGGGAAGCATTGCCGGATGATATGGATATTCAGAAGTGGTGCCTTCCACTTCCCATTCTGCCTCCAGCCGGATATCATTTACACTTGCACCGACCATAATGCGGTAGGTTCCCATTTCTTCTTCCCAGCAGTTCGTTTTTATGTTCCAGTAACGGAAGGTTTTATCGTCGAATGAAATATGCACTTTACGGCTTTCCCCTGTTTTCAAAAATACTTTTATAAATCCTTTCAATTCTTTTTCCGGGCGGAACACAATGGCATTTGGAAGTCCCACATACAGCTGCACCACTTCTGCGCCATCCATGTTTCCGCTGTTTGTCACATTCAAGGTAACCCCCTGGCTGTCAGTTTTCATATCCGAATAGGTAAATTCGGTATAGGACAGGCCGAACCCGAATGGATACTGTACCCGGACTTTGCTGGTATCATAATAGCGGTACCCCACATAGATACTCTCCCGGTACTCTGCATTTCTCTCTGTGCTTGGAAAATGCCTTAGTGCCGGTGTATCCTCATACCGGATAGGATAAGTCTCCGCAAGCCTTCCGGATGGGTTTGTTTTTCCGGTCAGGATATCCAGCATGGCGCTGGCTCCCGCCTGTCCAGAAAGGTATCCATGCAGAATCGCTTTGCAGTTCTTCTGCCACGGCATTTCCACAGAGGCCCCAGCGCTCATAATTCCAACGATATTCTCATTTACCTGCAGAATGGACTGCAAGAGTTCAATCTGGTTCTGCGGGATCCGCATATGTGTACGGTCCAGCCCTTCCGACTCACTGAGTTCATCCAGTCCAAAAAAGTACAATATAACATCTGCCGTGGAAACAAGATTCAATGCTTCCTTCTTCAAAACTTCGTCCGCCTCACCGGTACGTCTATAGCCCCTTGACACTCCAGCCACCTGCAAGTCATACTCTGTAATGGAGTTCTCTATGGTCTCTATTTTTGTGGGTTTCACCATAGATGAGCCTGCGCCCTGATATCTCGGTTCTGCCGCAAAATCCCCGATTACTGCAACTTTACAGCCTGCGTTCAGCGGAAGTATGTGATCGGCATTTTTTAGAAGCACCGCACTTTCAGCCGCCGCTTTTTTGGCAAGCTTGTGATGTGCTGCCTCGTCAAAGTGCGCTTTCTTTATTTTGTGGATTTCACTTACTGTGAACACGGCATCCAGCAGATCGTCTACACAGTCATCCAGTTCTTCCATTGTAAGCTCCCCATCTTCGATGGCAGATAGAATCTGTCTTGCCGAGTCCAGTCCCGGTGCAGGCATTTCCAGAGTTGAACCTGCTTTTACGCCTTTCACATGGTCGTTAGAACCGCCCCAGTCTGTAATAACAATCCCATCAAACCCCCACTCTTTTCGCAGAATGTCTAAAAGAAGATGCTGGTTTTCATTGGCATATATTCCATTCACCTGGTTATAGCTGGACATTATAGCCTTCGCGCCACCCTCTTTTACAGCTATCTCAAATCCGGTCAGATAGATTTCCCGAAGCGCCCGCTCATCCAGCACTGCATTCATCGCCATCCTGCGGAGCTCCTGGCTGTTCACTGCAAAATGCTTCGGGCAGGCATACACTCCCTGGCTCTGTATTCCCCGGATATAAGAAGCTGCCATTTTCCCGGACAGATAAGGGTCTTCCGAAAAATATTCAAAGTTCCTGCCGCAAAACGGGCTTCGTTTGATATTAAGTCCCGGTCCCAGCAGCACTTGTACATCCAGTACCGCGGCTTCTTTGCCCAGTGCTTCTCCGATTTCTTTTCCCAGATTCACATCCCAGCTGTTTGCTATGGTAGCTGCTGTCGGAAAACAGGTGGCCGGCAGAGACTCATTTAACCCCAGATGGTCACCGGCTCCCGCCTGCTTGCGGATTCCATGAGGTCCGTCAGAACAGAACACAGAAGGAATACCAAGGCGGGGGATATCACGGGTATCCCATTCCCCTTTCCCGCTTAAGAAGGCTGCTTTCTCCTCAAGAGTCATTTTTTCTATCATATCTAAATGTTTCATTACATTCTCCTTTTTCTAAAGGGCAGTTGAGAACGAAAGGGCTTCCCATTACTGAGAAGCCCCGTTATCCTGCCTGTTACTCTTCTGTCTTTGGAACTATTTCAATGGTAACTTTTTTTCTCTTTTTAAAGTACCTGACAAGAACAAGTGCCATAATACCAAGTGATACCACTGCTACGGCAGCATCAATTCCAATGAATAATTTTGTCATATTCGGCATCTTGTCTGCATTTGGATCCTCTATGGTGTAGTTTCCGCTGTTAGAAACCGTATAGAGAATGTTTTTAGCCGCCTGCCGCATAGCCAGAACCATTGTGGGTGAGGTGTTTGTAATCTGGTTGGACTCTGCTGCAAAGAATCCAAGCATAGCATCGTTTCCATTACGGACAGCGTCATCCGTATTCTGATATCCGTAAGAACCATTCCAGTCAGATAATACCATTCCCTGGAATCCCCATTCATCCCGAAGTACGTTATTCAAGAGGTTTGCATTGGCACCAGTCCATCTGTCCCCGATAAAGGTAAAGGAGGACATCACAGCCAGTGACTTTCCGTCAAAGTTCTTTACACAGATCTCAAACGGTTTCAGATAGATTTCCCGGATGGCCTGTTCATCAGAATAGGTCAGGAGCAGACTGCAGCGGTTTGTCTCCTGTTCATTCAGTGCAAAATGCTTCAGATATGCATAGACACCTTTTGTTGCCATTCCATTTACCGTGGCCGATGCCATATGACCGGACAGCACGCTGTCCTCGGAATAATATTCAAAGTTTCGTCCGGTAAATGCAGAGCGGTGGATGTTCATGGCCGGCGCGTAAGCCCCGAAAATACGGCAGTCAGCATATTCTGCGCCAACGCCTTCACCAATGCGGCTGGAAAGATCTTTATTCCATGTCTGTGCGATGAGAAGCTGTACCGGGTAAGCAGTACCATATACCCCGATATACCAGTCATTTAAACCCGATGTGCCATCGGAATCCAGTGTTCCGACTTTTCCAATAGAATCCACGGCAACGGTCTGGAACCCTCCAAGATTGACCATGTTAATCATATCTTCCACGGACAGCTCATCCAGCAGTTCCTCCCACAATGGGTCGTCGTATTCTTTTCCCGTCAGATCCGCTACGGTTACTCCATTGTCTGCCTCTGTTACAGGCATCTTATCCTCCGGATTATCATATTTGGTGGAATCATAATGTGCAACAGATTTCTCACTTACAAACGCTTTTGTTTCCTCATCCATCTCATACAGCTCTTCGCCTGGCGCTGCTGTGGCTGCCTCATAGTTTGCAAAGCCATTTGCCCGTGACAGATAGGTGACTCTGCCTGCGGAATACTCCTGGAATTGATTTACTGCAGTGGTATCATCGGATACACGGCCATCTGCAGCATAATTGATTTCTGCATCCACATGGAAAGTCTCCTCATCCAATACCGTATGGGAATCGGATCTGACAGAAAGGTTATAATCTCCGGCTTCCAGGATGTAACCGCCATTTTCTACCTTGATGCCTCTGGAGTCATAAGCAGCCATATCTTCCTTCATGATCTCAAAGGAAACTACTTCTGATTCTCCCGGCTCCAGCACTGCTGTTTTACCAAAATCGATTAAGTTCACAGATGCTTTTTCAATTCCGCCATCGGTATATGGAGGGGTATAGTAAAGCTCAACTACATCTTTTCCTGCTGTGTTTCCCGTATTTGTAACCGTCACATCTACAGAAACAGTATCCCCATTATCTTTCAGATTTTGAAGCTCCTGAGTGAATGTGGTATAGCTCAATCCATATCCAAATGGGTACTGCACTATTTCGTCATAGTTAATTAAATTTTCCTGTGCAGCCGTCTCATAGAATTTGTATCCCACATAGATATTCTCCACATAGTTTACAAAGGGAAGCCCTCCCTCATATGCCTCGTCTGCTTTTGTGAGTTCTTCTTTTAAATCCTCCACATTGCTGAATGGGAAATTCCCATAGTTGTTGTATGTAGGGGTACTTTTCAAGTCATATACATATGTGTCCACGGTTTTACCTGATGGGTTCACAGAACCGTTTAAGATTTCTCCTAAGGCAGCCATACCGGTTGCTCCGGTGCCCGGTGCCAGAATCACAGAGCCAATATTTTCGTATTCGTCTACCCATCCAAGCTCCATTGTATTATTTGCATTGATGACTACAATGACATTGTCAAATTCAGAGCATACTTTCTGAATCATAGCCTCTTCTGTATTGGAAAGCTCCAGATAGCTTTCTCCTTCATCAAAGTCATCATAATCACCGTTATTATCGTATTTGCAGGCAAAATAGTTATAAAGGTCATTTCCATTAGCCACCTCGTCACGGGGATCGTAGGTTCCGTCAATGACTGCTTTCATATCAAGGGGAACATCCTGCCCCTCTCCGCCTGACCTTGACAGAACGATGATGGACGTGTCAGAAAATTCTTTTGCTTCCTTCATCAGATCATCTGTGTAATACTCTTGCGTTGGTTCCGGCAGAGACCAGTCAGTATAAAAGACACTGCCGGCACTTCTGGTGGGACTGTATTCCTTATACATATCTGCAAGTTCCTGATTTACTTGAAACCCGGCATCCGTCAGCGAAGTAAGGATATCCACACTTCCGGAATTATCAGCCGCCCCTGCCCCTGTACCGCCATAAATCGGATTGGTGGATGCCCACCCAAATACATTCACATTGGTATTGGCTTCCAGAGGTAAGGTTCCCTCATTTTTTACCAGTGTCAGTCCTTCCTCACCGGTTTCTTTGATAATCTCCCTGGATGATTCTATGGTTTCCTCAGAAACAGAACCTTTGCCATTCAGAATCGGCGCTAAGTTATTGTACATGGGGCCAAAGGAAATCATATTGGCCAGAACTGTCACAATGAGTATCCATGAAATACCGGCGGCCCAGCGGACAACATGTCTGGTTCCTTTTTTTACCACCCAGTGGGCTGCTATCATAATAACAACTGCTGCAACCAGCAACCCTGCAATCACATAAATATAACCGCCTAAAGTATGTACATACCGCTGTACATCCGTTTCACTGACACCCATGCTATTAAAAATAGGGGTCAGCCAGTCAATTAAAAATTGAAGCATGTTTCTTCCTCCCTTGCTTTAAAAATTATAGTTGATTTCTTTAACTGTGTTTATTATAGCAGGGAAAAGTCTATGTAAATGTAAATGCGAAAACTGGTCGTTTTTTTACGATAATCGGTAAACTGGTCTATTCTTCTGCCAATGACGGAAGTAAGATATCCAGATTGAACTTACCGTCCCGCACAGACATTACAATATCACCATGATATTTATCCACAATATAAGTCATGCTTTTTACACCAAAACCGTGTCGCGTCTTATCTTTTTTTTCTGTGACAGGCATACCGTTTTCAAAGGAAAGCGAGCTGCTGCATCTGTTTTCCAGATGAATCAGCATCATATCATTATGGTGTTTGATCTGAAAGCTGATGATACGTTCCCCTCTCTTTTCCTTCATCACACGTTCCAGTGCATTGTCTAATGCGTTTCCCAAGAGAGCATACACATCGGCAGAGGTCATGTATGAGATCATTTTACCTTCCACCATACAGCTGAACTCAATCTGTCGTTCATTGAATATCAGTGTTTTTTCCCGGAGCACATAATCCAGCGCGCTGCACCCGGTATGGTAGGTAGCGTCATAAATGGATACCGCATCCCGAATCTCCTGTAAATACTCTGTTCTGGAACTGTCATCTTCTATCTTCGCCAATGCTTTCATCTGGTGTTTCAGGTCATGGCACTTCATATTGATGATATCAATGGCTTCTTTTGAGCTTTTCTGCTGTGCAGTTGATATTTGGAGAAGCTGCTCCATCATTTCCTGTTCATGTTTCAAGCTGTTTTCCCGGAGCACGTAATACTCCATCAAAAGTACAAGCACGCAGCATAAAAAGCTGTATGCAGGACAGATGATGTCCCCGGTGCCGATATATTCCTTGGGATAGGACCAGTAAACACTGAATCCAATGGCAAAGACCATGATGATAAAACCAAGCACTGCAATCCTAAAATCACTGTCCCTCAGTTTATTCTCTTTTTTCTTTGTTCGGATGATTAAAAGGTATACCGCCACTGCCCCAAACACATAAATAAGGTATCGTGTGACCAACAGGTGAAGCAGGCTGCCATATAATTGATATCTTACACGTATCAGGTGCAGAACAATCCTGCTGAGTGCAAAAGTCATATGTTCTGTCGCATATCCACCTGCCAGAATAAAAATCAGCTCCTGAATTCCGATATCGAAACTGCCCAGAATGGGTATCATCGTTAAAAGCGCGTAGCCAAAATACAACAGGACGTATTGGAATAAGGATTGAGGTAATAAGTATGTTAGTGCAGATTCCCACAGAACGCCCAAAATGATTTGCAGAGCCAGGCAAATGACCAGCCTCGGTACAAAGCGCTTTCTTCTAGGTACATCAAGTAAAAAGATCCCTTCTGAAATAAGCAGCTGAAATGGAAATTGAATACAAAGATTTTCAAAAAAGTTATATATCATCTTACAAGCCTCCCATGAATCTAATATAATCTTGTGCAAACAGTTTTTTTAACCTTCTGGAAAGCGGAAGCTTCTGATCTGTAGTCAATACCACACTTTCTTTCTCTACCCTCCTTACATAATTCAGATTGATTAAACAGCCGGAGCTGCACTCGGCAAAAGGAAGGGATTTCAGTTTATCCTTGATTTCCTTCATACTCCCTCTGCTCTTGGAACATCCCTGCCTTGTATAAAACAAAAGATAATCACGGTCTTTCTCTATGTAAAAGATATCAGAAGCTGTTATTCGGACAATGCCATCTTTATTGCTGATTAAAATATCCTGCTCTTTATGAATTTCTATAAAACGGAATGCTTTTTCCAGTTTCATCGAAAAATTGTAGTAACCGACTGGTTTTACCATGAAATCAATTGCCTGGACCTCATACCCCTCAATGGCATACTGGGCCAGACTGGTAATAAAGATGATACCGACTGCCTGGTCTCTCCCTCTTATTTCCCGCGCCACCTCTAAGCCATTACTCCCGGGCATTTCGATATCCAAAAAAATAACATCGTAATCCCCACAATATTCTTCTAAAAAGTCAAAGCTGGCATAAAAGACTTTTGTCTGAAAACTTTGGCTGTTTTCTCGTTCAAACTGCTCTAAATATGATACAATACGATCCGCATCCTCTATTGAATCATCTACTACCGCTACTCTCATATCCTTTATTCTCCTTTTTCCTGCGTTGTTCTGCTTTCTGCGGCGAAATACTTTCCATCTTTACTTCCATATTAGCATGTGCTACGATTTATAACAAATACGTATCCTTAATGCATTTCTATAGCTTTAAATAATGCAAAATAGTAATGGGAGTTCTTTGAGTAATACAGAAAGTGTTTGAATTATAATTAAAAAAAGGATGTACCAAATCCGCTTAAGATTGGTGCATCCCTGAAAATATATAACATTATAAAAATTCTCAGCCCATACCACTACCTTTAGATGTAGCGAATGGTATGGCAGACTGGAAACAGGCCTTTTATATATCCATATTACAGACTTTCTTTAAAAATCACCTTAATTTCTTCAGGTGTCAGCACTTTATAACCACCTTCCATAACAAGGGTACTCTTAACAAGGTCATCCAGCATCTCCTCTGTCACACCCAGTTCCTTGATGTTCATCACTACACCAATCTCTTTCATCCAGGCTTCCATCGCATCTAAACCAGCTTTTGCAACTTCCTTATCACTCTTTCCTGTCGGATTAATATTCCAGACATTCTCTGCAAATCTTTTAAACTTCAAAAGCCCGTATGGCATGATATGTCGGTAATAGGGCAGCGAGACAGCAGAAAGTGTCATACCGTGTGTTGCATCTGTATGAGCACCCACTGCCTGGCCAAGCATATGCACCATCCAGTCTGTGGTTTTTCCCATAGCTACCAGGGTATTCAGTGCCCATGTGGCCGTCCACATGATATTGCTTCTTGCCTCATAGTTTTCCGGCTCCTTTATTGCAATTCTGGAGCTGTGGATCAGTGACCTCATCAGTCCCTCCATCAGATAATCAGATGTATTATCATCCTCTCCTGAAAAATACTGTTCGCAGATATGATTCAGGATATCATAAAATCCGGATACCATCTGGTACTTCGGCAGGGAATAGGTAAAGGTCGGATTTAAAACGGCAAATTTCGGGAATACCCGTTCTCCGAAGATATGTCCGATTTTCAGCTTACTCTCATGGTTTGTTATCACTGCGCCGCCATTCATCTCAGACCCGGTCCCAACCATAGTCAGCACACATCCTACCGGGATAATCTTTGTGTCTGCATCCACGTCCTCGAATTTCAGATAATACTTTTCCCACGGATCCTCCTTGCAATTGACAGATATAGAGACTGCTTTTGCATAATCGCAGCAGGAACCGCCGCCCACCGCCAAAATAAAGTCCACCTTATTCTCCCTTGCAATCTGAACACCCTCATAGAGCTTTTCAACCGTTGGATTTGGCATAACGCCGCCATCCTCGAAGATTGCTTTTCCATTGGCTTTTAAGATTGCTGTGACCTTATCGTAAATGCCTGTCTTTTTAATGGAGCCGCCGCCATATACAAGCTGTATATTCTTTCCGTATTTTGGCAGTTCCTCATTCAGATAGCTTAAGGAATCTTCTCCAAAATAAAGTTTCGTTGGGTTTGTAAACGCAAAATTTCCTAACATGTTTAAATTCTCCTTTTTATCTTCTAATTTCTATTTTATATGTAACAGTTTTCTCTGCATCTGATATGCTGCAAATAGGAAATCTAAATGCACGATGCTGCAAATACTGTTTGTTTCTCGATTATCAGCAAACTGCCTGTTATGCTTCCTCTTTACCAATCTTCATACATTTCCCAATGATATCTCCGGTCCGGAGGTACTCATAGGTTGGCATTTCAAACAGTACGGGTTTTAAAGTATGATAATCCAGTTTTCCCTGTCCATTGATTACCTGTTCCTCTGCATAAACATGGTCGATGGTGCAGATAAAGCTTTCAAATCCTTGTGTTTGATAGATATCCTCAACGCTGCACTCCATAACCACAGGTGCCTCATCCATGATTGGTACCCCAGAATCGCTCATATGATAAGCAAATATTCCAGATTTATCTTCCTTCGCGCCGCTGACACAGCCCACATAATCTGCTTTTGTAAGCATTGCTTCGTCCACAATTGCTACGGAAAGCTTTTTTGTTTCTTTGATGCCCTTATTCGTGTAATGTGCGTTTGCCAGACTCACCATAATGTGGTCATGGCCCATAATTCCCAAATGTCCGACTAAAAGCCAGTTTGGTTTTCCTTCCACAACAGCCCCTACAACTACTAAGGGTGTCGGATATAATGCTAATGATTTTCCAATATCTTTTTTCATGGTTTACCTCCAAATTTATGATTCCTGTTCTTTTTTCTTCTTCCAGTCATTTACCATATCTATCGTGACGGGACCGCATTTCTGGTCATAAGTGTCCAGCTTGTAACTGATTACATCAAGGCTTTCCTGGATTTCCACTAATTTAATTTCCAGCTGTTCTTTTGTTTCCAATAAAATTTCTTTTCTGGCGGGTTTTGTTTCTTCCCCTTCCATCGCAAGCTGTACATACTCACGAATGGATTCCAGTGCCATGCCACCACGTTTAAAGCGCATTACAAAATCTATCCAGCTTAACGTGACATCATCATAATTTCTAATTTTGGAAGCACTGCGCGGTACTTCCGGAATAAGTCCTATCCTTTCGTAATAACGGAGATTATCAACGGATATGCCAGTTTTTTCGGATGCCTCTTTAATGGTCATATTTCATTCCTCCTGTCTGTAGAATCGATTCTGTAATGACTATAAACCCTGAACCTAACTCAAGGTCAATACCCTTTTTTCTTTTTTTCTATTCATCAGCTAATTCTGAAACGGTATCCTGCTCCCCAGACAGTCTCGATAAACTGTGCTTTTTCTGAATTTTTTCCAAGCTTATCCCGCAAGCGGTTGATATGTACCGTTACTGTCGCCATATCTCCTATGGAATCCATTCCCCATATGCGGTCAAAAAGTGTGTCTTTAGAAAAGACGATATTCGGATTCTCTGCCAGAAAAAGCAGAAGTTCAAACTCTTTGTTTACCAGGATAACCTCTTTCTTGTCCAGATACACCATTCTGGATTTTGGAAGAATGGTAAGATTCTGATAAGTGATATCAGTCTCTGCATTTTCATCCTGCGATTCCAGCAGCAGACTGTGGATATGGATATGGGACTTCACTCTGGCTACCAGTTCTGCCGGACTGAAGGGTTTCACCAGATAATCGTCTGCACCCAGACCAAGTCCCCGGATTTTGTCGATATCTTCTTTCTTTGCCGTCACCATAATAATCGGCAGATGTAAAAACCGCCTCAATTCCCGGCATACATCAAATCCTGTTTTTCCCGGAAGCATCACATCCAGTAAAATAGCATCATAGCCTCCTGTTTTTGCCTTTCTTTCTCCTTCCAGCCCATTATAAGCAATTTCAGTCCCGAACCCATTGGCTTCCAGATAATCCCGCTCCAGCTCCGCAATCAGTTCATCGTCTTCCACAATCAATATTTTTTCCATCTATGTTATATCCTCCCTGGTTATTGGAAGATGGATGATCATAGCCAGCCCTTCCCTGTTCTCCGCCCGGACTTTACCGCCGTGTCCAAGAATGATTTCTTTCACCACGGCCAGCCCAATGCCGCTTCCTTTTTCAGACTGGGTTCTTGCATCATCCACCCGGTAAAAACTGTCAAATATCTGTTCCAGGCTCTCACATGGCACTCCCGGTCCGTCATCTTGAAATACCAGTTCAATATCCGTGCCTTCCATCGTGCGTTTTAGTGATATCTGAATGTTTGATTTTTCTAACGTGCGGTATTTGACCGTGTTTGCAAACAGATTGTCAAACACCCGTTTGAATTCCTCCCTGTCAATCTGTACCGGATAGGTCTCTTTTCCATATAAGAATGTTATTTCCACATGGTTCTGTTCTGCGTCAGATCGATAGGTTCCCAGGTACTGATCCACAAAATCCTTAAAATCTGCTCTCTCCATCCGGTACCGGAACCCATTGTCCAGCCTGCTGTACTCCGAAAGACTGTCCACAAGGCTCACGAGATTCCCAGTACGGGTCTTAATTGCCTGCAGATAACGGCTTCTTTTTTCCCGGGTATCTGCAATCCCATCCATCAGCCCGTCAAGATAGCCGCTGATGGATGTAAGTGGCGTCCTTAGGTCGTGGGAAATACCGGTGATGAGAGAACGTCTGCGTTTTTCATCTCTCAGGCGCTGGTCAACGGACTCTTTCAGATAAGCACGCATCTCGTCAAAGTCCCTGCATACTTCCCCAAACTCATCTTTCTTCTGATATTCCATCCTGGTATCCAGATTCCCTTCCCGGATTTCTTTTGTACCCAGACTCAACTAATGCAGCGGTTTTAAGATGCTTCTTGATATCCACCAGGAGGTTATTCCATTCACAAATACAGTCAGTGCTACAAAGAATGCAAGTATTCCAATCAAGTATTTCAGGATATAATTCTTCAGATAATTCACAACCCCCTGATCTGTCTGCTGACGGTGAACAGCCGTAATACAAAATACTTTCTCACCATGATAAAAAGTATTCTTGATAACAGAAACCTCATGCCTGCTGGCGGTAAGAGTCTTTGCCGTATCAATCGCATCCCCGGCTACCGACCGGGCCGCCTGCATATCTTCTTCCGTAAGATTGGTATAGATCAACTTTTCATTTTTTGTGATCATGAACTGGTATCCCATCCCTGACAGCTTATCTTCCAGATGGTTCATCTCGTCACTGCGGTTTATTTCAGATATCGCATCCGGGTATTTCCCCTGCCCCCAATTATTCTCCCACAACTCCTGCTGGTAGGTATAGATCATGCTCTGAGCAAACTGAATACTGTTTTCATCGCTGTACATGGCTTCCAGAGTATACCAGTAACTTCCCAATGATGTGTGCAGGCAAACATTTATCACGATTGCCGTAAATAAGATGGGAATCAGGACCATCATAATATTGGATATCCTGATTTTTTTCTTAATTGTCAATATCTTACTCTCCTTTATCGTTACTGAACCAGGTATCCGGTATTTTATTTTTACCTGACCGTTCTGCGTCAAAGGTCAGGTTCTTGAATTCTTTCATTTTCCGCCTCCTTATTTGCACTTAAAACGACTTCTGTTTTCAATTACAGTATAGTCCGAGCGAATAATAATAGCCAATACTTATATCATATTCATTATCATAGTTGAAACCTATACATTTTCATGTTAAAGTATTAGTAAATCTTATTGCAAAGGAGATTTACTAATGGAATTAAGAGTACTTCAATATTTTCTGGCAATAGCAAGAGAGCAGAGCATTGTACGGGCTGCAGAGTCTCTGCATCTTTCCCAGCCCACCCTTTCCACACAAATTAAAAATATGGAAGAGGAATTGGGCAAGCAGCTTCTGATACGGGGGACAAAGGGGTCACGGAAGGTTACACTGACGGAAGAAGGCATGATCTTGCGGAAACGCGCAGAAGAGATACTGGAACTGGTAAAGAAAACAGAGTCTGAAATCACGCTTTCCGACAATATTATCTTAGGTGATGTTTATATCGGGATGGGAGAAACAGATGCCGTGCGTCTGATCGCCAAAGCCGCTAAGACTCTTCAGGAGTCTCATCCCGGAATCCATTACCATATTTCCAGTGGAAATGCCACTTTTGTCATGGAACAACTAGATAAAGGACTTATTGACTTTGGCGTTGTATTTGGAACGGTGGATTTAACAAAATACAACGCATTAAAAATGTCAGATACAGACATATGGGGGGTATTAATGCGTAAGGATTCTCCTCTAGCAGAAAAAGAATTGATTACGCCAGAGGATTTGTGGAACAAACCTCTAATCCTATCCCAGCAGGAAAATAGAGGCGGAGATGTTATCCGGTGGCTAAATCTGGAAGTATCCGAATTAAACATCACTGCAACTTATAACCTTATGTTTAATGCTTCTTTGCTGGTCGAAGAAGGTCTTGGGTATGTTATTGGCTTAGCTCATATCATCAATACCTCCGGAGACAGCAATCTCTGCTTTCGCCCGCTTGCACCCAAGCTAGAAAATGAACTGAGCATTATCTGGAAGAAATATCAGTTGTTTTCTAAACCATCACAAAAGTTTTTAGAGGTTTTGCGGCTGTATCTTGATACGGACTTGATCTAATTCCACATATGTATTAAAGTGTTTTTATGTTTCATTAAATATAGGTATCAGTACTTTATATCACCCGAATTTTTTTCCACTTCCCACTTTTATATCGGATTGAAAATGCAACAGAACGTGCCAGCCAGTCCATGCCCATGGCAATCCATACACCAATAATCCCCATATTGCAAACGATCCCAAGGAAAACAGCCGTTCCCAACCGAAACACCAGCATAGATCCGATCCCAATGTACATGGTTATCTTTACATCTCCTGATGCCCGAAGGCTGTTAGATAAGTTAAACGAAGTGGGGTGAAGTAAAAATGCCATCACATTGTGCATCACAACCAGAATGCAGCCCAGCTTCCACGTCTCCTCCGATATTATATAAAATCCATGAATTACCGGCAGCAGCAGACAAACTCCAAGACCAAGGGTTCCCGTTGCGATATAAGATATTTTCATAAGTTTTTTTGTATACTTTTCGGCCTGGTCATATTCTCCTGCCCCGCTGCACTGCCCTACCACAGTCACCACGGCAAGGTTAATGGCATTTACTACCAGGATTGCAATCTGGTCAATGCCGTTTGCCACACCATTGGCGGCAATCTGGTATGTGCCAAACAATGCCACAATGCTGGTGACAAGCACTTTTCCCAAAGCAAACAAGCCATTTTCTATACCATTTGGAACCGCAATCCGAAGGATTTTTTTAACGGTCTCTTTATTCCAGGCAAAGATTTCTCTCATCTTCACGGACACCTGATTTTTTTCGTTAAAGGACATAGCAAGCATAATCACCGCACCTGCCATTCTGGAGACCAGCGTAGGTACTGCCACACCTGCCACTCCGGCATGCAAAACAAAAATCCCAATGGCATCCCCTGCTATATTGATCACATTGATGAGAACAGATACATACATGGTGATTTTCGTTTTCTGCATGGAGCGGAAGATGGCAGCGGACGAATTATAGATTCCCAGAAACGGAAAGGAAAGGGCTGTGATCAGAAAATAAGTGACTGCCGCCTTTTTTACATCTGCATCAATCGCCCCAAACAAAAGCTCTAATATCATTGTATGGAACACAAGGCAGATTCCCATAATGGCTATTGATAGCAGCACAGTGACCAAAAGGAGCTGGCTGGCACAGCGGCCGGCATTTTTCTTGTCCTTCCTTCCCAGATATTGGGATACGATTACCGCACCACCCGTATCAATAGCTGAAAGTACCACAATAATCAGATAATTTATCATATCAACCAGAGCTACACCCGAAATTGCCGCCTCGCCAACATAGGACACCATCACGGTATCCACAATCCCTACCATCATGACAAGCGCCTGCTCAATCACAAGCGGGAAAATCAACTTTCTTAAATCTTGATTTGAAAACATTTTCACTGCTCCTGTCTTTTCTGCATTACCTCCTCCGTCATTTTCATCGAAAAAAATAATGTAAATGTTCTGAGAAGAATATTTCTACTCTACATTTACATTATAATTTCTGCGGTTTCATATGTCTAATACCTATGTTTTATGTCTTACTCATGCTTAAAAAGCATTTAATGTGTTCGATGAATTTTGCTGCAGCGGGTCCAAACGGCTGTCCTCTTTTCCACGCCAATACACTTGTGGCTGTCAATTCCGGAAACAACGGACGGTAACAGATTTTTTCTTTATCCAGGAATGGCAGGGACCCTTCAACCACCAGTGAATATCCCAATCCCCGGTATACCATGACCGCACCATTGGTACTTAAATTGCTGGTAAAGAGTATATGCAGATCCTTGAAGTAATCACCAAACCAGCTTGCCAGCTCACTCTGTACATTGGGACGTCTTACCATAATAATAGGCAGGCCGGACAAATCAGCGGCTGTAACATACTCTTTCCTGGCAAGGGGATCGTCGGGTCTCATCAGTACCACCCAGCTCTCTTTCATATCCAGCCGTATAAAATCATACTTGTCCATATCAACCGGCTCCAGTAAAAGCCCGATGTCTGTCAGGCCATTATCCATCCGATCTCTGATCTGATCTGCATTTGCAGTAAATAAATCATAATTGACACCGGGATATTTTTTGCTGAACGTATCAAACAGCTCCGAGAGAATTCCTACGGATGCCAGCTCTCCGCAGCCAATTGAGATTTTCCCTTCAATCAGCTCTTCCTGCTCCGCCAGTTCCCTTTCCGTAATGTCAACCAGCTCCAGTATTTCCTGCGCCCTCCTGCGCAGCAGAATTCCTTCACTGGTAAGGGTAATTTTTCGTGTCCCTCTGTGGAACAGCGTAACCCCCACGGCTTCCTCCAGCTGGGCCAGCTGCCTGCTCAGTGTGGGCTGTGTTATATGCAGTACTGCTGCTGCTTTCGATATGCTTTCCTCCCGTACTACAGTTAAAAAATAATTCAACACTCTGATTTCCAAACGTTCACCCCATTCCTGAAAAATATACTTATGGGTATATCATAACAAATCAAAGTAAAATTTGCAAAATCTTATTCCTAACAGCCCCGCCCCCATCACGGCAGTGACGACGTTTTGAAACGGACAAATTGATATTCAAGGCAAGACTCAGGTGCCTGGGCGGGCATAATGGGTTGAATTAATACAAAAAAGGAATCAGCTAATTAAATTCAATCGCTGATTCCCTTTTTCGCGCGTCTGTCTTAGAAACAATTTTCCACATTTCTTTCTGCCTGCTAGATCTGCTTTAATTTTTCACCAGGGCATTTTCCCAATCATTTTTTAATGATCATTTTACTTTTACTTTAACTTTTATCTCGTTGCTGTATTTACCATAGACATTCTTACCATTCGCTTTTTTATACACACGTACCTTGTAAGTATATGTTTTACCTTTTTTTACTTTCTTGTCTGTAAATCTGGTAGTTTTGCCATTAACAACTCCGATGCGGCTCCATTTTTTACCTGTCTTCCTGTAAATACGGTATCCGGTTACTGCAGAAGATTCTTTCTTCCAGGTTACTCTGATGTTTCCTTTCAATTCTCTTGCTTTTATTGTGGGACTCTGAGGAACCGCCTTTATAGTAACTATTTTATACTTACTATAAACTGTTTTTCCATCTGCTTTCTTGTATGCTTTTACTGCAAAAGTATATTTCTTGCCAAGTTCTGCTTTTTTGTAAACATAGGATGTGGAACTGTTTTTCTTAATTGTTTTAATTGTTTTCCATCCTTTGCCAGTTTTGTTCATTACAACATAGCCATCCGCTCCGGAAACTTTCTTCCAGCTTAATTTAATGTATCTGGAAGCCTGATTTGCAGCTTTTGCGGTAACTGTTGCAGCTTTTACTTGTACAGCCGCTTCTTTATCTGCGTCAATTTTTAATCCCTGAATTGCTTTTGCCAGCGCTGCAGTCTGTGCATCGATGGCTGCCTGTGCTGCTTTCGGGTCTGCCGCAACTTTTTCTGCAGCTGCAATGGCTGCCGTCAGCGCGCTATAGGATGCATTTGTATAATTGCCGATCTTAATCGCTTTTGCCTGCGCAATTTTTGCATATAGTGCTGTCTTCGATGGCTGTGGTATTTCTACTTTCAGATTGCTGATTGCATTCTTCAGTGCGTTTACCTGGGCATCAATCGCTGCCTGGGTTGCATTCGGATCTGCTGCAACTTTTTCTGCTTCTGCAATGGCAACGGTTAAAGCGTGGAAGGAAGCATCGGTATAGCTGCCTTTTTTAATAGCTTTCGCTTCTGAAATTTTCCTATTCAAATCTGCCTTTGACGGCTTTTTTGTTTCTTTCATATTGGTAACGGCATCCATCAGATTCCGGCTTGCCTGATTGACCGTCTGCGCATCCGCACTGATATCTGCAAATATTTTTTCCGCTTCTGCAAGTGCAGCCTTTACTGCTTCAATGCTTTCAGGGGTATAGCCCGACAGCTCCGCACCGTCTTCCAGAATAGCTTTGGCTCCATCGATCGCCGTCTTCAGCCCTACTTTTTGTACGCTGTCTTCCAGAAGATCACAAGCCGTAATCAGTTTCAGAAAAGCCTTATCAATCTCTTCCTGGGTTAATTCCGGCTTTTCCAGCATTGCTCTTGCTTCATCCAATGCTTCTTGTACTCTTTCCCAGCTTTCCGCTGTAAAACAGTTGTAATCTTTCTGCTGCTGCTCTAACTTCCCAGCCTCGGCTACTGCAAGCTTCAGGCTGTCCGCAGCAGACTTATTTTCATCAACATTTGCATTGCTGCTCCTGAATCCTTCATTGAACTCCGGCATTTCCTGAGTCAGAGGCTCGTCTTCCGTGATACTCTCTGCATGCACATTTATGGTCCCGGACAAAGCTGAAAATGGAGACGAAGCCGCTAATACACCGATTAATATCCCTGCTGTAAACTTTTTTCCACTTTTTTTCATATTTTCTTTTCCTTTTCATTTTCTGGCATCAGAGTCTGATTAATATGTTCCTTTTATCCCTTGACGCTCATTAAAATTATTGAAGAAATAATTTACTTCTATTGACAATATATTACCATAAAGGACACGGATAACTTTAGGATTATATTAAGGCAATCTAATATTTTATCAAGATATTATGGGTTACTACTTGCATTATTTTGTAGTTTTTGGATTATTTTAAGAAAATTTAACCTGTTCTAAAACTCCGTTATTCTTTCGGCTGCATACTTTAATATAAACGTTGCGTCAGTACCGTCAGAGATGCCATCACCATTCACATCCGCCACTTTATGCTGCTCTTGCGTAAGTTCTTCAAGCTCTGCCACAGATTTTAATACCTTTGAAGAGTCAGCGGTATTCACCTTTCCGTTCATATCCACGTCTCCCATCAAACGCGCCTTCAGAATCTCATTGACCAGTTTTTTAAGAGTTTCTCCTACTTTATTGCTGTCTGCATCTTCATTGTCATAAACTGCCTGAGCCTCATCTATCACTGCTTCCAGCCCGGCAATGCTTTCCGTTAAATATTTACCGGTATTAGTCAGGATCTCATTTGCCTTGTCCAGAGCATTCTTCAGTTCCTCTTTGTTCGCTTTTCTCACAAGTGAGGTCATAGCCTCTGCCAGTTTGTTATAGGCATCATTGATTTGTAGATCTGCCGCCTGGCTGTTACCAGCCACAGCCTCTGCTGCCTCTAATGCCTGTTCCAGCGCCTGCACACTTGAAGGCGTATACTTATCTTTATTTTTCAAAAGTTCATTTGCTTTTAGAATCAGGATTTCCAGCCTTGTCCCCTCGTTTTTCACCATCAAACTGGTAACTGCATCCATCAATTTCCGGCTTGCTTCATTGACCGTCTGCTGATCCGCACTGGTCTCTGCCAATACTTTTTCAGCTTCTGCAAGTGCAGTTCTTACTTTCTCAATACTTTCCAGGGCATACCCCGACAGTCCCGCCTCGTCATCCAGGATCGCTTTCGTCCCCTCTATCGTCGCCTTTAGTCCTGCTTTATGCACCCCTTCCTCTAAAAGGCTGCATACCGTAATCAGATTCAGGAAAGCTTCATCAGCATCTGCCTGTGCTGCTTCCGGGTTTTCCAGCAATCCTCTTGCAATATCCAGGGCTTCCTGTACTTTGCTCCAGCTTTCATCTGTAAAACATATATTTTCTTTTTGCTCCGCTTCTAATTTCTCAGCCATGCCCACTGCAAGCTTCAGACTGTTTAAATCAGCTGAAACTGGTGGCTCAGGATCATCATTCTCTACGGTATTCAATATATCAGGGTAAATTTCTTTTCCCGCCTCTGTTCCAAGCATAATCTCTTCCAGTGCCAATTGCGCATCGCCTGTTGATATATAGGTAATTTCAGCAAGGCGCTCTGGCTGGCTTTCATAAGAAATAGTCAGTTTCAGCTTCCCGTCTGCCGTTTCCTGCCGAAGAATATTACCATTGTCTATACGAACATCATCAACTTCTGCACCATTTAATTCAATAACTGCATCTATCACCCTTGTATCTGATTTCTGATTTTCGAGAGATAGTACCGCTGTGCTTTTCCCTCTTTCTAATACAACTTTTTCAATATCACGATTTTTCTTACTCATCTCTTCCTGGGTAAGAAACATGTTCTCGTCAAATACCCGGCCTGTCATAGACTCCGGTACTTCCATGCGAAGCGCTGACAAAACCATAGGGGAAATATCCGCATTTGTACCTCCCTGCAAGCGAGTTCCCGAATTAACCGTCTGTCCCCCTACTCCTATAAATATATCCATATTCGATGGATCAAGAGAACCATGCCCATAACCGCTTCCACCATGATCAGCATTCGTTACAATCAGGGTTTCATCATATTCTCCGCTTTCTTTTAAGGCATCAATAACTGCTTTGTACTGATCATCATACTGCTGAAGTTCATCCCAGAACACATCCGAATAATACCCTCTTCCATGTCCTACATGATCCATCCAGTCATTCTGCATATATACCACTGCCGTATTTTGATATTCTTTACTCCTAATATAATCTGCTACATCATAAAAACTTCTCTGAGATTCAGAAACGCTGCATATCACCGGAGCATCCGGTTCAATAATACCATCCATAATCTCTGCCCACTCAGTAAATGCCACATTCTGACGTTCTGGAAATGCAGCTTCAGCCGCCTTGAAAACAGAAGGATACAGCGGTGTTTTTCTTCCATAATCCGTATAATAACTGACACTTGCCATATCATTATCGATTTGATAATCTACTGGTACGTCCATCCATGGAATCCCATGAAGAATTGAGAAGTAGTTCTGCGCCGAAATAGACGGCACAGTCGATTGGGCAGTATAACTGGCTGCAAATTCTTCATTCATAAGTTTCATTGCATATGTATTTTTTCTTTTGCCCATTGTTTCCGGATCCGAATGCTTCGTAGGTATTACATCATTATTTGGGGCATAGTATACTGCGTCCGGATCCCACACATTACCTGAGCCGTCCATTGTGAGAATTACGGCATGTTTGTATGGATAAATGGATGCCTCCCCAGCGACGGCAGCTTTTAAATTGTCCTCAGCAAGTGCGATATCTCCTGCACCAATAATCCCGTCCTCATTAACATCAAGCATATTTTTCCCATAGAGACACATCTCTTTTTCGGCCTTTGGAAGCATTTCCAAAGTTTCTGTGACCTCTTTGTTTGAAGAATAAGCTTTGAAATTATCCGTATATACTGTCGTCGTAACAGAATCCGATATTCCTTTTATCTTAAAGTTTAATTTTCCCATTCTGGTAGCGTTATAATTATGGAAACTTTCTGTTGATAGATCCATTTCAGAAACAACATGCAGTCTTCCGCTTTCTTCTTCTGTAATCGTAACACCTTCTTTTAGATGCTGCACATTTTTATATTCCATAAGGGTGTTATCATAAACAATATCATACTCGATCTTGTCTATATCATTTGATTTATTTTTATTTCCATGGATATTCAGATTCCAGGAAGCCTCTTCTGCGATACCGGAAGATCCAATCAATCCAAGATTTATCTGGCTGCCTGCTTCTACTGTTGCTCCTTCAAACGCATTTTCATTCATAATACTGATTTGTTCATCTGATAAAGCCTCACTGTATATTCTGGCAAATCCAATATCTACATTTGACAAGAAATTTGCACTTCCATCTACCGTACTGTCTCCACCTAAGACCATATTCCAGGCATCTGTGGAGGAAGGGAATTGTATTCCTGTATTCCAGGCATCTGTATTTACTGCCTTTAGCTCTCCATTCACATACAGCTTTACTTCCTTGCCATCTACCACCCCTGCTATATGATACCATTGATTTGCAGATACTTCTGCTTCAGGCTGCCGGTAATTTCCATCTACATGCGCAAAAAAAGTAAGCATACCATTATTTAACCCTAAACCAATGCCCCCATATTCCTGATTAGAGAAAAACTCATGTTCACCGGTTGGAATATCTTTAAACTTTACCAGACATTCCATTGTTAAATTCTGGCTGATTTTATCATAATTTTTCTTTCCAAAAGAATAAATATATGCTGACCTTCCATTAAAATTTGCAATATTTTTATTCAATTCCCTGTCATTAGCAATTTCCGGAGATCCCAATGTTTTTCCCAGTTGATTTTGCATTGGTGATCGGTCCTCCAATCCAATTGAAAAATCAACATTAAAAACATCTGCACTGGGAAGTTCTGCGTTCTTCAAATTTGTTTCATCCTTAATATCAAAATCCCCACCGGCTTCTGCATATGCAACAGACTGATTACCTATCATAGCTGCTGCTAATAATATAATGATTAATTTTTTAGATTTTCCAAGTTCAAAATATCTTTTACGTTTCATATATTCCTTCCTTATATTTTTCTTCCTCATCTCTTCCTTCTCCTCTCTGCATATTCATTAGAGTAACCCTGAAAATCCTTCCATTTTTGTATCTACATTTATTATAGCACAGGCTTTTTTAAGGTTTTTAGGATTAAATTTATGTTAATTATTATTATTTCAAGAAGATCCGAATTAATCTTGGATATTTTAAGCCAATTTGAACTTTTTCAGGCACTAAAAGAAAACAGATAGAGACGTCCGGTAAGACGTTTTAACTCCGAGATCACACTCATAAAATATTCCATACACAAAATATCAAATTGACATCAGTCGCTTTTAGTGTTATTGTTTTCATATCGAAATTTATGAATATGAGGTTGGAATAGAATGAAAATAAAAATTGCATTTATTTGTGTACATAACTCATGCCGGTCACAGATTGCAGAAGCACTTTGCAAAAACTTTGCAGCCGGGGATTTTGAATGTTATTCTGCCGGAACAATGATCGCACAAAATATTAATCCTGATGCAGTAAGGCTTGTTAAAAAAATCTATGGCATTGATATGACAAAATCACAGGCTCCTAAATTGATATCAGATATTCCAGAGGTTGATATCGTCGTTACTATGGGATGCAATGTTGCCTGTCCTGCCATGCCATGCAAATATCGTGAAGATTGGGGGCTTTCGGACCCAACCGGCAAAGCGGATGATGAATTTACAGCCACGATACGGTTGATTGAAAGCAAAGTAATAGATATGAAAGCCAGATACCAGACTTTATCAACTCTGCAAAATTCAAAGTAAAATCTTAATAGTGAGTTTCAGATTGGGGTGATAGGCTAACCATTATTTGATTAGCCTGCCACCCACACTGTACACACTTAATTTAATAAACTCTTCCCCCGCTGTCTAATACAAAATCAGCCACCACATTTGATAATCTTATTATTTCGCTGTAATCCAGCAAAGACGTATCATTATCATTTTCGGTATTAACGATTTCCGCCAATCCATCTTCTCCCAATATGATTGCAGCTCTATCATTATTCTGGAAGATCTCATGGTCACTTGTACCTATTACCTCAGTACCATCAAATGCATATAATACGTCCTTGGTAGGTATATCATATTTATCAAAATATTCCCCGAAATCCCGGTAAAGATTTTCCGACTCACGATGATTATTCTGAATCGCCAGCGGCTTATCCAGAACTCCGACACAATCCATATTTATATTATAAAAATCTTTATATTCTTTTGTCATTTCCTGATAAAAGTATTCACTTCCCAAAAGTCCTATTTCCTCTGCATTATATGCAGCCAGTATAATATCTATTGGAAATACATCATTTTCCAATCTTTGGGATATGATTTTCCCTGCTTCCAATAGTGCTGCGATACCAGAAGCATTATCTATTACACCTTTTGAATCAAATGAATCTAAATGTGCCGATATTACCACTGCTTTAGAACTGTCTGCGCCTTCCATTTTTCCGACGACATTTTCTACTTCTCCACTTACCGGTAGAATCTTAAATTGTGAATTTTTCAAATTCTGGGCTGTAAAACGTTGATAATACGTATTATTCTGAAAAGGTTTTAACCCCAACGCTTCAAAGTAGTTTCTTATATATTGTGCTGCTTCTGCATTTCCCCTGGTCCCTGCATCCCTTTTCTCCGGAGATGTCAGGTAAGCTACTGTAGTTTCCGGATATACAGATTCCACCTTACTTCCTATTAAGGTATTTTCTTTTATATTGGATGAATTATATACTTTAGCATAGACAAATATATAGTATAGAATTGATACAATCAGGATAAAGGCTGCTACGATAATCAGTGACCTTAACAGCCTACGTCTCGGCTTCAAAATTCAGTTCCTCCTTGTATATATGGTACTTTTTTCGTTATACTATTCCCTAATTCATATTAGATATACAATTCTGTTGCGTCAATACAAAATACAGAAGTCTTCCGTGTATGCCATAAAGACTTATTTTTATGTTTCAATAGCAAATGGAAGATCAAATACTGGCGACACTATTTGATAAATACCATAAAATTATTTTTTACGCATAAACACTTTACTCCGAAAGAATAATGTAAGTATGTTACCTTTGATTCTGCGATCCGGCAAAATGCTGTGAGACGTAAACGGAATACCCAAACTAAAACCAAAGGAGTCTAAGATGAAAAGTAAATACACATTGAAAACCCAGCCTACTGATAAAGACCCAATGCAAGTAATTGACTCAATCCCGGATGAAAAAAAGCAAGCAGACGCAAAAACTTTGCTGGATATATTTGAGAAAACCGTTGGGAAACCACCCGTGGTATGGGGAGAAAAGTTTATCGGCTATGGAACCTGCAAGTACCGCTGCGCCTCCGGATACAGTGGGGAGATCTATGCTACCGGCTTTTCTGTGACGAAAAGAAAAATCACGCTGCATCTTTATTTGGACGAGCCGGAACTACAAAGCTATCTTAAACGGTTGGGCAAGACCACATCAGGCAAAAGCTGTGTGTATATAAACAAACTTGCAGATATTGATACCTCTGTTTTGGCAGAAATGCTGGGCAAAGCGATGAGCTATGCCAGCAAGCTTTCAGACAAGGATGCCTGACAGAATGACCTGCCCCGTTCATTCCCCCGTCTCCTTCATGAATCAGATACATTCCCTGGAGGGCAGACTTTATGCATCTATCAACAAGATAAACAACTTCTAAATGGATTCTTTCGTGTTTCTTAACTGCTTTTATCATAATACCAGGTGTTATATAAAAACAGGGATGTACCAAACCGATTATGTTTGGTATATCCCTGCACATATAAAACATTATAAAAAATTTTCAGCCCATTCCTTCAGTTCTATTTCTCCTGTACCTGCGTCAAAACGTCTGCCTCTCCGCAGATCAGCCCCTTTACAGGAATCCGCCAATTCTGTATTCGTATTTCCCATTTCACTGCCTCCGGACGTAGCGAATGGTATGATTGTTTTACCCTCCAGATGGTAGCTTACTCCTTCTTATTTTACTTTTCCATATTGTTCATCATCAACCTGCTCCAGCCATTCATTGCTGCTGTTCTCACCAGGCACCTCCACTGCCAGATGAGAAAACCAACTGTCCGGTGCGGCGCCATGCCAGTGTTTCACACCAGTGGGTATATTAACAACATCGCCTGGTGTCATCAGTACAGGCCCTTTACCCCATTCTTGATAATATCCGCGCCCTGCCACACAGACTAAAATCTGGCCGCCGCCCTGGTCTGCATGATGGATATGCCAGTTATTACGGCAGCCCGGTTCAAAAGTCACATTAAAAATACCCACCTGTTCTGCAGATACCGGTGCCAGATAACTCTGCCCCGTAAAATACATTGCATATCCATCATTGGAACTGCCAATAGGGAATATCATACGATTCTCATGCTCTGCCTTTGCATCATCTCCGCCCAATGCTTCTGCCCACACTTCCTTTGCCATATAAAAAGCGGCCCATGCCTTAGGCCATCCGGCATAAAAGGCAGCGTGCGTAAGAATTTCCGCAATCTCCGTTTTCGTAATACCATTCTTTTTTGCTGTCATGAGATGATATTGAAACGAGGAATCCACAAGCCCCTGCGCCATAAGTGCAACCACGGTTATTATGGAGCGGTCTCTCAAGGAAAGTTTATCTTCCCGGCTCCACACCTGTCCAAACAATACATCATCATTCAGTGCCGCAAATTCAGGCGCAAATTCACCTAAAACATCTCTTCCTGCTGTCTGTTTTACTGCCATATTTAATCCTCCCTTTTGTTCTTCATTTTTATCAGAAACGTCATATTCTTTGCCAGCGTCCGCACTGTATAACTGACGATCCCGGAACGCAATTAAAGTGGCGTTATCAACTATTCCCCGAAATAAGTTCCTATACTTTTCATTCGCTTCATCTGGTTTACATGGAAAGGACAACGGGAATCGCAATGTCCGCATCCAATACACGCATCCGCCTTCTTCTCCAGTTTTAAATAATGACTGTGGGCAAGTTTATCTCCTGCCTTTGTCAGATCATAATATTTATTGATAAGCCCCACATCCAGCCCGGCAGGACAAGGCTGACAGTGATTGCAATACACACAGATTCCTTCCGCAGCCGGTGGTGCAAAAGTACCCAAAACAGAGTAATCCCGTTCTTCCGGTAATGCTGTGAAAAAGCCTAAAATACGTTCCAGATCCGATTTCCCCCGAATACCGGGCAGTACCGTCACAACACCAGGCTTATCCAGCGCATACTGGATGCACTGGTACTCGCTCAATGCTTTCCCGAAAGGCGAAGTTTTGGCGTTCAGCAGCTGTCCGCCGCTGAATGCTTTCATAACTGAAATGCCCACACCCTCTGCTTCACAGCGGCGATAAAGAGCCATCCGTTCTTCAACATTTCCTATGGCATAATCCCCATGCCTATAGTCATATCCTGGATTGATACTGAACATTACCATATCAATCAGATCCATATCCAGCACCTGGTTCACCAGTGCAGGGGTATGGGAAGACAGACCGATATGCCTCACGATTCCCTGTTTTTTCAGTTCCTGAATATACGGAAGAATTCCCCCGGACAGAACTTTTTTCAAATCAGAAGGTTCATCAATACAGTGGATAAAACCAAAATCTATGTAATCTGTCTTTAGCATCCGTAGCTGCCAGTCTATGGATTGTTTCACCGTATCCAGATTCACCGTCCAGCCATAACTTCCGGTTTCATAATTTGCCCCAAAATGAATTTGATAATAAACCTTATCCCGGCTGCCTGCTGCTGCCCGACCATAGGCACCAAATGGCTTTGCATCTGCCGATGCCATATCAAAATAATTTATCCCATTCTCCAAAGCAAACGTTACGGTTTCCTCAATCTCTCTTTCGGAAGCAGCACCAACAGAGCTTGTGCCCAATCCGAGAATGCTGATGTCTTCCCCACCGCGGGGCAGTTTTCTATATTCCATAAAAATGACCTCCATTAGAACTCTAATATCTTGTTTAATATCTTAAATGTTTTAAGGCACATGACAGAGCCATATACATCTCTATTTACGAATTACGTTTATTATCTTAAATGTTTTCAAGGTACCGCCATAATATCTATTATTACATACTCACAATTACCTTCTGTTCTTACCGGGTATCCCCATCCTGTAAATCCGGAGGACACAATTACCTTGCAGTTTCCTTTCTGATATTCTCCGTAGTTTAAGACTCCTGCCAATTCGGACAGCCATCCTACAGGCCATATCTGACCTGCATGGGTATGACCGGAAAGCTGCAGGTCTACCCCCTGCGCATTATTTTCCTCTGCCGCAATCGGTTGGTGATCTGCCATCACAATATAGTTATTCCGGTCAGCCCCTTCCAGAATTTCTTCTGTGGAAGCCCTTCCGGATGTACCTCCCCATGCAGCATCGCCCCTGCCTGCAAGCACCAGATCATCCTGAATTACTACATTTTCATCCTCCAGAATGGAAATCCCGTTTTCTGTTATGGCCTCAGTCAGTTCTTCATCTGTATAGCTCCGGCTGTCTGTATAAGGCTGCCTGTCATGGTTTCCATATACATAATAAATACCATATTTACTGTTCAGCATCCCCAGCAGTCCGAATATTTCCTGCATTGATTCTTTTGAAGTCCCCTCCTCAACAATATCACCGCCCAGGATTACAATATCAGGTCTCTGGGTATTAATTTCTGAAATACGATTTTTTAAGATATCCGGACTTTGTATTGTGCCATAATGGGTATCTGTAATTAAAACGATCCTGTAATTGCTCACATTTTTAGTGGTTTCAACAAAATATTGTGTTTTTACCACATACTTCATATTTTCATATCCATACCCCAACAGGAGAATGGTGAGCACAACCGGCAGAAGACCGCAGCCGTATAGTTTTCTGCATACTTTATAGGCTTTATATGTGCTCCAGCTTTTAAAAAGTTTTTTCAACACCAGCGCAATCATATCTGTCAGAATAAACAAGGCAACTATATGCAGAAGCACCATTGCTCTTGTGTTCCACATATTTACGCAGGAAACAATTACATATATAACCAGAGCGATATTTACCATTCTTAAAAATTTCCCGGAAGTATTGAATCCATAAAATTTCATAATTCTTTTAACTGTGTGATACACATATACACCCAGGGCTGCTGCCAATACAATCATTATCATCAAATATGCTGACATAGTTCCCTCTTTTGCTTACCGAAACCCCCACCTTACCGCTTCACAGCGAGGGGCGAGATCCATCCTTTCTTCTATGTTTCCTTTAATGCAGGAATCCATTCAATTTTATTATAAAATCCTTTATTTCTTATGTCTATTGCTTAAATTCTCTGCCTAACCCATGCCTTTCAAGCATCTTTCACCTAATTACAGTCCCAGATCCCTCAGCCATGACTGAATATCATCTGAGGATGTCCCGGAGCGGAATCGATCACCCTCAAGCCAATTTCCTGATCCTGCCATTTCTTGAAGCAGCTCTCCACTCTCTCCAATACCTGAGGAAGTGGCAGTACAAAATGGAACAACTGTCTTCCCGGTAAAATCATTCGCTTTAACAAATCCATTTACTGGCCAGGCTGCAATTCCCCACCAGATAGGATAGCCGATAAACACCGTTTCATAAGATTCCCAATTATCAACCGTAGCTGCTGTAAGCTTAATCTCTCTGCTGTCTGGATTATCGTGTTCCCTGCTTACTCTACTGTCATCGTTTCTCCAGTCCAGGTCATCATCACTATATGGTTCTTCCGGTTCCAACTCAAATAAATCTGCGTTTGCAGCCTCTGCAATTGTAGTGGCAACATTTTCTGTATTTCCTGTTGCTGAATAATATACAACAAGGCTTTTTCCGCTATCCTTTGCCACTGCTGCATTTTCAATGTCTGTGATTGTACTATCTTTATCTGTACTTTGATTATCTGTGCTTTGATTATCTGTGCTTTGATTATCTGAGCTTTGATTATCTGTGCTTTGATTATTTGTGCTTTCTTTATCCTGTTTATCTGCACTTTCCGCAGTAGGATCAGATGCTGTAGTTGTCTCATCAGTGGTGCTTCCACATGCTGTTAATCCAATAAGTAATGTTGCTGCCAAAATAGCAGCCATGATTCTTTTCTTCATATGATGATCCTGCCTTTCATATTATAGCGTTTGAGAGGTAAACAGCGCATGAAACATGAAAAATGCCATGTTTTTTCCAAAAATGCGCATGGTCTGCATAAAAGACCCGGTCCAGAAAAGAGGTCATCCCGCCGGGAGCCGCTCCACAGTGGACAGGGGGTTCCAAATATGAACCCGTGGCTTCCGTTTGTCAATAATACTTTCATATCCTTAAATTCCCCTTTTCGTCAGCATTTCCACAATAGCCGGATCATAGTGGGAGAAGAACAGACTCTCCTCCGTATCTAAATCTGCAATTTTCTGCATATCCAATGCATCCAGTGTAAAATCAAATATTTCCATGTTCTGCTCCATACGCTCCCTGCGAACGGATTTCGGAATGACTGCCACACCACTCTGCAGCAGAAAGCGCAGTGCTGTCTGTGCAGATGATTTCCCATATTTTTGTCCAATCTCCGTGAGCACTGAATTGGTAAAGAAATTTTTTCTTCCCTCTGCAAAAGGCCCCCAGGACTCATGCTGCACACCATACTTTTTCATTACCTCATGGGCTTTCTTCTGCTGCTGGAACACATGGGTTTCCACCTGATTGACTGCGGGTATAACCTCCACGAACTGGCAAAGGTCAATTAATCTGTCCGGATAGAAATTGGAAACACCAATCGCACGCAGTGTTCCCGCCTTATAGGCTTCCTCCATGGCACGGTAGGTTCCGTAATAATCATTGAATGGCTGATGAATCAGAAGCAGATCCAGATAGTCTGTCTTCAGTTTTTTCAGAGATTCCTCAATGGAGGCCTTCGCCTTTTCATAGCCGCCGTTAGATATCCATACTTTTGTTGTAATGAACAATTCTTCTCTGGGCACACCACATTTTATAATTGCACTGCCCACTGCTTCTTCATTCCCATAAGCCTGTGCCGTATCAATAGAGCGGTATCCAACACTAATAGCATCCAGCACACACCCCTCACACTCCTCATTACTTACCTGATAAACACCGTATCCCAGCTGCGGCATTTTTACTCCGTTATTTAATGTTATATATTCCATATTATACCATCCTTTCCATTCGTGTTTTATTCTTCGAAAACCTCTTTTGCCATGCAAAATGATGCTGCTTTTGTTCATCCAAAGCCTGTACCTGAGCTTTAAGAAGCAGCTTTATTATAAACAAATCGAGGCCTCATAAGAAGTCTCGATTCATTTAAGCTGCAACCTTGAATGGGCATCATCCACCTCCGAGTATTTTCCTATGCTGCTATTATACCTTTCATTTACTTAACCCGGAATCTCCAATATGTTACCATTGTATAAATATTTAGTTTATACTATAACGTATGTTTGTTGTATCTCCTGCTATTCTGTAGGTTTCAAAGGTCCATAAAAGTAATACGCAGTTGCACCTCCATCAATAATCTCCTCTCTTTAATTTCCCAACTTCTTCTCATATAATTTATTTGCTCTGGCATTTCTAAAGTATCCGCCGATCACCTTTGCCATCCCCCGGAAGAAATGTCCGTTGACTATGGCAACAATTCCCTCTGCCATTTCCATGCTGACTGCACCGCCCGTCATCTTTGCAATTCCGCGGAAAGGGATATTATAAATAAACAGAAGATTTAGATCCGGTTTTCCCTTCCTTTCATTTTTCGCTTTCATCTTAGTGAGTATTTTATATATACACCGGGCGAGACCACTTTTTGCATTATACATTTGGCAGACAGCGTCATTAATTCCCAACTCTCGGGACCATGTTTCTGATGGAATAGGGTGTCCCAGCAACTCTTCAAATTCTGCGTCCTTTACTTCCCGAACAAGACCCGAGAAATACTGCGGCATTATTTCGGAATTATAAGGCATTTCACTTGTAGTTCCTTCCCGTGCAATCACCTCTTCCAGCCGGATATCTGATACGTTTGCACCCACATATATGGTGTAATCCCCGCCTTCTTCTTCCCAGGCATTGGTCCTGGTATTCCAATAACGGAACGTTTTATCATCGAACAAAATGGCAGCACGCTTGCTTTCTCCCGCTTTTAGGAATACCTTTGCAAAACCTTTTAATTCCTTACACGGACGGAAAATCTTCTCTTTTGGCCCGCCAACATACATCTGGGCAACCTCAGCACCATCTCGTTTCCCGGTATTAGTAAGTACAAATTCAATTCCTTCCTTCGTTACTTTTAATTTGGAATAGGCAAATGATGTATAAGATAGTCCATAGCCAAACGGATATCGTACCCGTATTCTGGCAGTATCGTAATAGCGGTATCCTATAAAAATACTTTCCCGGTATTCAGAATTTCTTTTTGTACCAGAGCATGTTTTAAAATGAAGAAATGCAGGAGTATCTTCATAGCGTACCGGATAGGTTTCGCTTAATTTTCCGGAGGGATTCACCTTACCGGTCAGCACATCCATCACGGCACTTGCACCTGCCTGTCCGCCAAGATAACCGTGTAAAATTGCCTTACAGCAGTAATGCCACGGCATTTCAATGGAGGACCCTGCGCTCAATACCCCTACAATATTCGGATTCACCTTCGCAAGTGCTTCCAGAAGCTCAATTTGGTTTTGTGGTATCCGCATATGGCTGCGGTCCATCCCTTCCACTTCACTAATTTCGTCCAGTCCAAAGCAGTAAATCACGGTATCTGCACGCTGTGCAAGCTGCAAAGCCTCCCTTTTCATCGTTTCATCGTTCTTACCTGTTCGGTGATATCCCGAAGCACATCCAACACAATTTATCGGGTAACTACCGATTACTTTTTCCATAGTCTCAATCTTTGTAGGATTTACCATAGAAGAACCCGATCCCTGATACCGTGGATCAATGGCAAAATCCCCGATGAGCGCCACGCTGCAGCCTTTTTTTAATGGAAGAACTGCTTCGGGTTGGGCTGTATTTTTCAAAAGTACAATGCTTTGTGCCGCTGCCTTTCTTGCTAACCCATGATGTGCATCCCGGTCAAAATTCTCTCCTTTTTTCCCGCCTTCCTTTTTTAAAGTTAAGATTGCATCTAACAGATCATCTACACAGTTATCCAATTCTTCTGCCGACAGTTCCCCCCTTTCCAGAGCCAGAATAATCTGTCTGGCTGAATCCAGTCCCGGTTCAGGCATCTCCAGATTCGAACGCGCAGCCACCCCACTTACGTGGTCATTGGATCCACCCCAGTCTGTTATGACAATCCCATCAAATCCCCACTCATCACGAAGTATATCTTTTAGCAGATGTTTATTCTCATTGGCATAAGTTCCGTTTACCTGATTATAGCTTGTCATCAGGGCTTTCGCATTTCCTTCCTTCACTGCGATTTCAAATCCAGTCAGGTAAATCTCCCTCATCGTACGTTCGTCCAGTACGGCATTCATTGCCATCCGGCGTAGTTCCTGGCTATTAACGGCAAAATGTTTCGGGCAGGCATATACCCCTTTGCTTTGAATTCCTCTTACATAAGATGCTGCCATTTTCCCCGACAGATAAGGATCTTCAGAGAAATATTCGAAGTTTCTTCCGCAAAGAGGACTCCTTTTCACATTAAGCCCCGGTCCTAACAGTACATTTACATCCTGAACCGCAGCTTCTTCTCCCAGTGCTTCTCCCAGCTCCTGTCCCAGCTGTTCGTCCCAGCTGTTGGCAATCGTCGCTGCAGTCGGAAAGCAGGTAGCCAGGAGGGACGGATTAAGTCCTAAATGGTCTCCCGCTCCTGCCTGTTTCCGGATACCATGAGGTCCGTCAGCACAAAAAATTGCCGGTATTCCAAGTCTTTTAATTTCCCTCGACGTCCATTCCGAATCTCCGCTTAAAATCGCTGCCTTTTCTTCCACAGTCATTTTACTGATTAAATCCGCATGCTTCATGCCTGGTGTCTCCTCCTTTTTTCATTCAGGCAAAATACCCTGAACTCTTTCATTTCATGGATCAATCCAAATTTAATACACCATGTTTCCATATCATCATCTCACTGTTTTTTTATTATCCACATTTGGCATTATCCAGAACTTCATAGCCGGATAACTGATCACTACCTGCACTACTATATTCGCTACATTTGCCAGTGTCGGCGCAATTTTCAGTGGAAGCCCTATATTTACAAAAAATGCCTGACTGTAAGCCGGAAGGGCAGCAGATACAAGCACCAGTATCACTGCCAGTAAAATGTATTTCGGTACTGCTTTTCCATAATCTGCATTTGATTTAAACACAAGGTTCTTCTGTACAATGAAATTTACGGTCTGCGCACATGCCGTTGCAGTGAGGAAACTCAGGAACCCGCATAGTCCCAGGTCACTTTCCACATTGGTATAGTGAAAGATCAGGAACTGGAAAGGTTTGTCAGCAAAAGACCGGAATACTAATCCGGTACACACCCACATCACAATAAAATTTGCTGCTGTCGCACAGTTTGAAAGAAGATTGAATAAGATAAATTCCCACAATGAAGGATGTTCATCTATCCATTTCTTTACTGCATTCATCTGTTACCCTCCTTAAAAATCTGCTCCGGGCACAGGAATTTTAAAGTTCCATATACCCGGAGATATTTTTTGTCTGTACAAATCTGGTAAAATGATTACTCTTTACTTTCACCTTCTGCATTTACTGCTTCAATTCTGATTGAATCTTTTCTCTTTTTTATAAAGCTTCTTATCATTAAAATCTCCGTCAGCAGAACCAGCACGGCAATGACTGCATCTGTAATATAGAGAATCAGCATCCAGGACGGGATTGTTCCCGGAGTGTACTCCTCATAGGCCGCACTATTGACCGTTACATAGAAAATATTTTTTACAGCCTGCCGCATTGCGGTCACACTTGTGGCACTCAGATCAGTCATAATTGCTTCGTTTCCTGCGGTTCCCAGCATCAGATCTGTTCCTCCGCGTACCGCACGGTCAGCATCCATGTACCCGTAATTGCCGAAGTAATCGGAAATCACCATTCCACGGAATCCCCACTCTTCTCTTAATATGTCATTTAAAAGTGCCGTACATCCGCCTGCCCATTCTGTTCCAAGAAAATTGTAGGAAGACATCACTGCCAGCTTTCCCTTTTCAATATTTTTCACACAATATTCAAAGGGCTTCAAATAAAGTTCCCTTACACTCTGTTCATTGAACCAGGTACACAAAAGCGCATTTCTGTTAATTTCCTGTTCATTCAATACAAAGTGTTTTATGTAAGGGTATATCCCTTCCTCTACGGCTGCAGAAACTTCAGCCAGAGCCATTTTACTGCTTAACAGACTGTCTTCCGAATAATATTCAAAATTACGTCCGCCGAAAGCGCTCCGGTGTAAGTTCATGGACGGTGCATACCATCCAACGATATTGTAGTCTGTAAATTCTCTGCTGATTCCCTGTGCTGCTTTTGCTGCCAGCTCTTCATTCCAGGTCTGGGCTATAACGATTTCCGAACAATATCCGGTTCCAAAGGCCCCCAGTGTACTGGAATTCACACCTGCCGGTCCGTCTGTATCCAGTGTTCTAAGTTTTTTCACAGAATCTACAGCGGCAGTCTGATGTCCTCCATATGCAATCAATTCCACCATCTCATCTACGGTCACCTGGTCAAGAAGCGTCTCCCACCGGGGATCATCATATCCGGCTCCTCTTAATTCAAATAATTCCATATCGTTATCTGCCCCGGTGATCGGCATTACATCCTCCGGATTGTTATAATCCTCAGGATTATAAGTTCCATTTCCCTGAACCTCTCCCTGGAGCTCAAAATTTTCCGGGGCTTTCACTGCTTCTTCGTAATTGGCAAATCCATCTGCACGGGATAAATAAACCACATCCCCTTCTGCAAAATCAAGCCTGTTTTCCGCCGCCACTACATCATCGGAGTGTGGATTGTCTTTATCAAATAGGATTGTCCGGTCCGCCTTATACACTTTTCGTTCAATCACATTGTGACTGTCTGAACGAAGGCTGATTTCATAATCACCGGATTCCAGAACATATGCCCCTGCACCATAAGTGTCATAAGAAGCCATGTCCTCGATTGGAAAGCTGATTGTCAGTGTCTGGGACTTCCCCGGCTCCAACAGATCCGTTTTACCAAAAGCCGCCAGATTGACACTGGATTTTTCAATGCCGCCATTCACATAAGGAGGAGAATAATATAATTCTACAACTTCTTTTCCCGCTGTGTCTCCTGTGTTGGTTACCGTTACATCCACACGGATACTGTCCTCGGTGATCTGCAATTCTCCCATTTTCTGGTCAAAAGTCGTATAGCTTAACCCATATCCAAAAGGATACATCACATGGTCATTGTAATTAATCAGCTTTTCTTCCGCTGCTGTTTCATAAAAACGATAACCGGTATATATGCCTTCCGTATAATTAACAAAGGAAACAATGCCATCTGCTTTTTCCCACGCTGCCTTAGCTGCCTCTTCTACATCTTTGGTATTGGTATATGCGAAATGCCCAATATTATTTATGTAGGGTGCCTGTTTTAAATCTTTCACCCAGGTATCCACTGTTTTACCTGATGGATTCACATTACCTGCGATCACATTTCCCAGAGCATTGAATCCCGTTGCCCCTGCACCGGCGCACAGCAGAACACTTTTAATCTGTTCATAATCATTTGTCCAGTCAAGTTCCAAGGTATTTGCACCATTATATACGACAATTACATTTTCAAACTCACTGCAGACCATTTCAACCAAATCTGCTTCTGTACGGCTTGGTTCCAGATAAGACTGACCCGCTTCAAAATCAGCATACTCCACTGAGTTATTTACATAGCTTCCTTTCAGATATTTCGTTCCCACATGCATGGTGGAACCGTCCATAATGCTTCCCATATCCTGCGGCAGATCTGTCCCCTCTCCGCCAGTACGGGAAAGTACGATAACCGCCGTATCTGAAAATTCTTTTGCATACTCTATCATATTATCCGGATATTTAGAAGCAGGTACCTCAGGAAGCGTCCACTCCTGCCCTTCATTAATACTGATCACCGGACGGTCTGCACGATAATTTACATAAAGATCAGACAGTTCACTGTTTGTCTCAAATCCGGCATTCTCAAGCCCCTCCAGAATACCCACTGCCGTAGTCGTATCTACCGTACCTGATCCGGTGCCTCCGTAAATTGGATTTGTAGAAGACCAGCCAAAAACATTGATTTTTTGTGGTGCCAGCGGCAAAAAAGAATCCTTATTTTTGGTCAGGACGATGCCCTCTCCGGTAATTTCTTCAATAACCTGCCTGGAATGGTCAATATTCTCCTGACTCAATTTCCCTTTATCAGACAACACTACATTTAATGTGTTATACAAAGCGCCTGATAACATGGTATTCACCACAAGTGCTACAACCACGATGAATGCCATAAACGACTGAAACCGTATAAAACCTTTCACAGGCTTTTTCCATCTGCCTGCAATAAACATAACCGCTGCCATACATATCAGTGCAGCCGCTATTACGATCAGATGTGTCCTGACCAACTGGATGACGCTGATCACGTCCTCCCATGCAACTTCAACATTTCCCATACCTTTTCCCTCCATTAATTTTTTTTGTACTTCTTATGTTGTAAACTCAAAATACCACAAAATAATACAAAAAATAATTTCTGGTTAATTTGGTATTCCACACGGTAAAACTGGTCATTTTTTGCAGCAAAAAACAGCGGATATGTTATACCCGCTGTCAGTTGACCCTTTCTTCATCTTACAAATAAAATAGTATATCTACCTGAAACCGCTGCTCAACAGCCTGCATCAAGATATCACCTTTATACTTGTCAACAATATATTTGATACTTTTCACACCAAAGCCGTGATAAGCTTTGTCCTTCTTGGAAGTCACTGGCAATCCGTCTTCAAAAGTGAGCTGCTCGCTGCAATAGTTGTCCACATGAATATGGCAGCCCTGAGGTTTCTTCGCCACCAGTATACTGATAATTCTCTTCCCTTCATCATCTTCCTTCATGACACTTTCAATCGCATTGTCCAGCAAATTACCAAAAAGCGCATATAAATCAGTTGTATTGCTAAAATTCATAATGGAACCTTCTATCATACAGCTCATTTTTATTCTGTATTCATCACATAAAAGGCTCTTTTCTGTAAGTACAAGATCCAGGATATCATTGCCTGTCTGGTATATATTATCATAGATTGCCACTGCGTCTTTTATCGTCTCAATATATTCTTTCTGTTCTCCTGCGTCCTCAATTTTGGAAATTTTGGAAATCCGGTATTTTAAATCATGGCATTTAATATTAATAATATTGATGTTCTCCCTGGACAGCTTTTGCTGTTCCTTCAGATTGTGCAGCATGTTTTCCATCATTTCGTTCTCGTGTAGAATCCAATTCTGCCTGGTCAGATTAAACGCAGCAAATATCGCCATTGCACAGCAGAGCACTGCATATATTTTACAGAGAATATTTCGCAAAATGCCCGATTCTCCCTGAAACATCCTGTTGTCTACCAGCGCACTGATAAATATTGCCGTAAGCAGAATTACAAATGCTAACACCAACATACGGCTATCCCGATCTTTCAGCTCGCTTTCTCCCTCATACCTTCTAACCAGACCGAAGTAAACACACAGGGAAACCAGTACATATGGCAAAAATCGATAGAACAGGAAGTCAGGTACCGGACTCAGCACAATTCCGGTTATCTCCCGAAAAATCATAAAAAACGCAAAAGCGATATGCTGGGTGGCATAGGCACAGACGCCTGCAAATAGAATTTCCTTCGCCTTTACCTGAAAACAGCATTTCATCCCTGCCAAAGTCAAAAAAAACATGCTAATATAATATAACGTATAGATGACCGGATTACTGCCCGGAATGCTAACGAATAAATGAAACAGCAGACTTACAGACAAAAAATATACTGCAAAGGATATTAGCAGCCGCAGTATAAAGTGATGCTTCCGGTTCCACCCTAAAATAAAAAAGGCTTCTGCAATCATCAATTGTAATGAAAAGCGCACACATGAAATAAACTGCATATCTTCCATTCTTACATCCCTCCTATATATTTCATCAAGTCTTCTTTAAATTCCTTTTTCCTCTGCCTGCTTAAGGGAAGCTGTATCTTATCGACCCATACCATATCTTTTTGAACCTTTGTTACATATTTCAGGTTAACCAGACAGCCGCTGATGCACTTTGAGAATCCTTCCGTTTTCAGTATTTCTTCAGCCGATATCATCGTTCCCCTAACACGGTAAGCATCTCCTTTAGTATGATAAATCAGGTAATTTTTATCTTTTTCAATATAAGTAATCTGAGAAACCCTCAGCTTTACCACAATCTCCTCTGTATCAACCACAACTTCCTTTTCCATATTCAGTTTGGAAAATCGGAGTGCCTTTTTTAATTTGTCAGTAAAGACGTAATACTCCACGGGCTTCACTATAAAATCAATGGCATTCACTTCATAACCCCTTATGGCATACTGAGCCATGTTAGTCACAAAGACAATTCCCAGTGTCTGGTCTTTTTCCCGTATTCTCCTGGCCGCCTCCAGACCGTCAAGATGCGGCATTTCAATATCTAAGAAAACGACATCCAGCTTTCCATCATATTCTTCTACAAAATTCAGTCCGTTGCGATATTCTGTGATGGAGAAATTCATGTTTTCCTGCATTCCATATTTTTTTAAGTATGATTTCATCAACTCCAGATGCTGAACATCATCGTCCACTAATGCAATCCTGATCATGATACTCCCCTTCCCAAATTCATAAATCTTAAATCTTTATGATAGCTCAATCACCTGCATCGCATCCCCAACTTCCTCAGCCAGCACGCCACTCTGCCATTCCGTATGGTAATTCAGACACACACATCGGTAATCCACACCATTTTTCTGAAGTCTCTTCCGGTAATGCACATGACCCATAATACTATAAGCAACCTTATATTTTTCAAACAGTTCCCCATATTCTCTGCTTCCCAGAAAGGCATTAAAATAATCCCAGTCCGGTCTATCTTCGGGCACTTTAAATTCCGGTACCCCAACCATATGGGTAACCACAATTATCTTCTTTCCTGCACATGCCAAAATCTTTTCTTCCAGATCCCCTAAGATCTTCGTATGGAATTCTTTGTCACTCTGGTGCCATTTCACCATAATGCTGTCCTGCCATACCCTTTCATTATGTTCTTTCTTCACAAATTCATCTTCCGAATAATCCGATGCCCCAAATGAATAATCATACCAGCCGATATTTCCAATTACAACCCACTCTTCATTCAGCTTGGTAATCTTTCCACACAGACAGTCCTTTCTGGATGCATATTTTTCGTAGATTTTCCGGGCATCCTTAAATTCTCCTTCTTTATCCCACATATCATGGTTTCCCGGCACAAAGAAGACGGGTATGCCGGCAGCTTCCTTCATCTGGTCCAAATAGGGAAGGCTCATTTTATAACTATTCGATATATCTCCTGCCACTAATAATACATCCAGCTTCTCTTCCCTGATTCTGTCACAAATTGCTTCGATCACCGGATGTGCTTGATTCACATCCAGGTGTATATCAGATATTGCTCCGATTCTCATATTGATTCCTCCTGCATATCCAGGTCCCGCCTGCGATACCTCATTCATAATTTATTTAAAAAGAATTTGTTTTACCATTGTTTGATCCTGCATGATTACACATAATGGCAGCTTACAAAATGACCTTTTTCAATTTCAACTAATCCTGGACATTCCATGTTGCAGGATTCCTTCATTTCCCTGCATCTGGTATGAAAAGGACATCCCCCGGGAGGAGCCGAAAGATCCGGTACATCCCCTGTCAGTAAAATACGTTCCCGCTCCTTTTCTCCGCTCACGGATGGAATGGATGAAAGTAATGCCTTCGTATAAGGATGCTTCGGTGAGTGATAGATATCATCGACACTTCCAACCTCCACCAGCTTTCCAAAATACATCACTCCAATTCGGTCACTCATATACTGCACCACATTTAAATCATGAGAAATAAACAAATAGGTCAGATTCTTTTCTTCCTGAAGCTTCTTCATCAAATTCAGAATCTGAGATTGTATGGACACATCCAAAGCAGATACTGATTCATCGGCGATTATAATCTCCGGATTCAGCATCAGTGCCGCAGCGATACTTACTCTCTGTCTTTGCCCGCCGCTGAGCTCATTGGGATACTTGCCTTTGAAACTTGCATCTAATCCCACAACTTCCAGTATTTCTTCCACTTTCTGCTTTCTCTCCTGAGATACAAGTTCCGTATGCAGCTTTAATGGTTCTTCCAAAATCCACCCTATTTTTTTCTTAGGATTTAACGATGAATACGGATCCTGAAAGATAATTTGAACCTGCTTATGATACTCTTTTTTTTCTTGATGGCTCATAGCTGAATAATTTTTCCCTTTATAGCTAATCTGTCCATTTGTGGGCGTTATGACATCTACCAGCATTTTAGCAAAAGTACTTTTTCCGCATCCGCTTTCTCCTACCAGTCCAAACACTTCTCCGGGATAAATGCAAAGGTCTATATGCTCCACTACTTTTATGTATTTTCTTTTATTGAGAATCTTGTTACTTTCTGCTGCATAATACTTGCAAAGCCCTTTTACTTCCAGTAAAGGCTTCTCTAAATTTTCGTATTTCATTCGTATCCCCCTAAATTCTTAAATTAATCAGGTCAAATAAAATCAAAATCCAACTTCCGGATGGAATACCAGAACGTGTTTGAAAATTCATTCCTGCACAATTGGATAACCAAGAAGGATAAGCTTCATTTCCATTTATCTGAATTTTTTCCTTCACTCAAAATATAAACCACTTTTATTATGTTCTCATTATATTATTGTAAAATTTCTGCAAATAAATGATGTGAGGTAAATTACTACAGCGAACAATAATCTTAAATTTGGGTTTTGCTGATTAAGGGACGCTTTGTAGATTTAGGTAGTGTTCGGAAAGATGGGAGACCCTGGGCTGTGGCCGGCCGTTCGTTTTTGGATGTTGCAATATGTGTTTCAGCAGTTCTGTGTGAAATGGATGTGACCGGAGTGCTTTTTGGCGGATACAATTCGACTAGTACTGCATTGCAAAATGCAGTACTTCTCCCATCGGATTGTAAGCGGGCAGTGAGCGTGCCGCCAAAAAGTGCTCCGGGAAAGTTAGAAAATGCCAGTTTACTGTTTGCTGTAGTACCAGTTACTCTATATTCAATCACAATACGTACTCTAATGTCAATTACCTTTATAACAAAAATATCTTCCTGATTCAGCCTCATTCCTTCTGAATCAAGAAGATATTTTGGAAAGCAAAAACACGTTTCCAGAAATTTTCCGATTATCCTCTGCTGCATTTAGCAGCATCAATCGCCAAAACGATCATCAGACATATCAAAGCATCTTCATCCTGCTCGATATCCATAACATAGGTATCCGACCAGTTAAACAATTGCTTTTCCACGTGCATAATATGACGCGCACTGCTATATACGTCATAATCCCATTCCATAACACTTCCCTGAATTTCCCAGTCATTACATGTCAGATAAAATTTAGGTACAAAAAAGCTTAATTCTTTCTGTATAATTCCAATCTCATTACCATGAATATACATCCGAAACTTTGGAAGAAAGGTTAATACTTCTTCCCTAATTTCACCAACTTCTTCACCCCGCTGATTATAAATTACCAGACGATGTCCCCATGATAGTCTTCCCTCTACCGTAAAAACGGTGTCCTCATATTCATTATAAATATCATAGCTATCCAGCCAGCTGAAAACACGTTGTTTAAATAAAAGCTGCATAAGAGAACCTCCTTTGACTTTTGTTTAATTATAACATGATTTTCATGGAGCGTCGATTGTATTAATTTACTCGTTTCATTTTGTAAATCCTTTACCCTTCAGGCAGAGACTCTTTTACATTCCTCAGGTAGTTTTTCCTTCCCGTCCAATTCCAGGCAGCTTACTCTTCTTCCCTCTGTTTTTTGCATTTCCGGTTTTTGTGTCTGGCATTCTGCCTTGGCATTTGGACAACGTTTTGCAAAGACACATCCCGTCTGGCTTCTCTTCGTCAACGGCTCTACGATACCTGGTATATTATAGAGGATTTCTCCTTTTTTTTGGGGTGTGGGTATGGATTCCAGCAGGCCTTTCGTATAGGGATGCATTGGGTTGTGCAAGATTTCTTCTGTACTTCCTTCTTCCACAATATTTCCTGCATACATAACAATAATTCTGGAACACAGCTCTTTGACTACGCCCAGATCATGGGAAATAAATAATATAGTGGACTTAAATTCCTTATTCAGTTCCCGCAGAAGCTCCAATATCTGATACTGGATTGTCACATCTAAAGCTGTAGTCGGCTCATCTGCAACGATCAGCTTCGGATGATTGATCAGCGCCATGGCGATTACAATTCTCTGTTTCATGCCCCCTGATAATTGATGGGGGTATTCCCGGTAGAGCTTTTCTACCCTGGAGAGTCCAACTTTTTTCATCATTTCTTTCGCTTTTACACCGGCATTTCTTTTTTCTCCGGGATGGTGAAGGAGATAGGCTTCCTCTATCTGTTTTCCTACCGTGATCAATGGATTCAGCGCGGTCATCGGCTCCTGGAAAATCATTGAGATATCAGCGCCTCTGACACCGCACATCTCCTCCTCCGACAGCTTTAACAAATCGGTATCTCCCAGACAGATGCAGCCTGCCGATACCCTTGCCGCCTGAGGTAAGAGCCTCATAATCGCCAGGGAGGATAAACTCTTCCCACATCCTGATTCACCCACCAGACCGACAATTTCCCCCTCTTCTGCCTGAAAACTGATGCCATCCAGTGCCTTGTAATAATTATTCTGATTTTTAATTTCTACCGTTAAATCTTCTATCCTTAATTTTTTATCCATTTTATTCCTCCTGCTTGTTGCTGAAATTGCACCGCTGCCGGCCACTGAGCAAATGTTTCGGATTCTCCGGTACGGACAGCCGGGTGTATTGGCTAAAATCTGCGTCAGGTGTTCATACACGAAGCCTGGCAGATTGCAGTTACTAGCTGCGGCAATCCGTTATATCCCGGATTCCGTCTCCCAACAGGTTAAATCCTAATACCATAATGGTAATCATGACACCGGGTACGACGGCATACCAGGGGTTGGTCAGCAGATATCCCTGGGCTTCAAACAGCATCTTTCCCCAGCTGGCATCGGGCGGCTGTATTCCAAGCCCCAGATAGCTTAATCCAGCTTCAGATAAGACTGCACTGGAAAATCCAAGAGATGCCGTAACAATCAGTGAGGATACGACATTGGGTAATATATGTATAAACATAATCCGCAGATTCGATGCCCCCCTCGTCCGCGCTGCTTTGATATAATCCATTTCCTTTATCTGCATAAATCCGCTTCGGGTCATCCGGCAGAACCTGGGAATCGCCATGATTCCAAGTGCCGCTGCGGTATTCAGTATCCCGCTTCCGAAGATTGTGATAAATACCAGCGCCAGGATTACCCCTGGAAATGCCATTTTTGCATCCATGATTAACATGATAATCTTGTCAATCCATCCCTGGAAATATCCTGCAGCCGCACCCAGTATTACACCGATTGCCATTCCGATTGCTACTGCCGTGAATCCCACCAGAAATGCTGTCTGAGACCCCTTTACAATACGGCTGAAAATATCTCTGCCAAAATTATCGGTTCCCAGAAGATGGGCAGCCGATGGTCCCTGAAAGCTGTTTAAAGTATCCATCTCATTCGGATCGTAGGGCAGGTAGATGAAACTTAGCAGCAGAAGCAGTCCCAAAAATGCGACCATACCTAATCCAATCATAAAATTTTTATTATTTCTGCATTTTTTCCACATATCAGCCACCTACTCCAAACGAATTCTGGGATCCACTGCCATATACAGCAGATCTACCACCAGATTAATCACAATCACCATAAACGCAAGATAAAATACCAGCCCCTGGACCAGAGGAAAATCCCGGTTTCCTACTCCTGAGGTAATAAGATGTCCGATTCCCGGCAAATTGAAAACATTTTCAACAATAATGCTGCCGCCCAGTACATCCACAACGGTCATTCCGAGAATTGTAATGGTGGGAAGCAGGGCATTTTTCAATACATGCCGGTAGAGTACTCTCTTTTGTGTGGCACCTTTGCTTCTTGCCGTCCTGACATAATCCAGGTTCATTTGATCCAACAGGGTATTTTTCAGATAGCGGATAACCACTGCCGATGTACCAATGGCGATAGCCACCGATGGCAGTATAAGAGACCGGATGCATCCCAGCGGGTCTTCTGAAAAGGGAATAAAATCTCCCGAAGGCAGCACCTGAAGTGTAACAGCAAATAGCATAATCAGCAAAATCCCCAGCCAGAAGGACGGGACTGCCACACCGATCTGTGTTAAAAAAGACAGAAACAAAGCTGATTTTTTGTTATTGTTTTTAGCCAGAAATATAGCGATTGGAATCACGGTAACCACCGTAATCAGCAGCGAAAAAACCGTTAAGGAAATGGTAACCGGAAGACTGCTCTTTAACAGATCCCCCACAGGAACCTGATAACGGATAGAATCTCCAAGATCTCCCCGGAATAAATCCCCGATCCAGTTCACATACCGCTCACCAAGAGGCAGATCCAGTCCTAACTGCTTTTCAAGGGCCTGTGCCTGGAGCGGATCTGCATCCACTCCAAGTATCACATCCACCGGATTTCCAGGAAGTATCTGAAAGACGCCAAAGGTCAGTAAAGATATAACAAATAACGTACATACCATGGTAACTATTTTTTTCAAAACGTATTTCATCAAAATTACCTCCCGGTATCCCCTATTTTGTCAGGCTGATACTGCTCATATCCAAAAACGTAACCGGATAATTTTTCATTCCCTGTACACTTTTTGAGGTAGCATAGATGACATCCGGGTCCTGGATATAGACTGCCGCTGCCTGGTCTACCAATAACTGCTGACATTCCTTAAATAATTCTACTCTTTTTGCCTCGTCCGTGGATACTGCCGCCTGGTGAATCAGCTCATCGTACTGAGGATCGGAAAATTTAAAATAATTCTTATCATATGCGGAATCAAAACGGTTGAGAAAATCGTTCGGATCCAGTTTTCCGCTGTGTCCGATAATTGTTGCTTCATAATTTGCCTTACCATAAACGGTATCCAGCCACTGCGCCCATTCGATCAGCTGAATGTCAGCTTCAATACCTATTTTGCTCAATTGGTTTTTAATCACCTGTGCGGTATCTACATGGGTCTGGTAATTAGATGGTACGGTAATGGTCATTTTAAATCCATTCTCATATCCCGCTTCTTTTAAGAGTGTCTTCGCCTTTTCGATGTCCGTGTCATAACAATTTTTCAAATCCGTATTAAAATAAGTGCTCATACTGGGGCTTAAGAAGGAATCTACTTTCGTTCCGTTGCCATTTACCACCGTATTGATGATCTCTTCTTTATTTACAGCATAATTGATAGCCTGTCTTACTTTTACGTCATTAAATGGTTCCACGCTGTTATTCAGCGCCATGAGCTGCACCATATTCTGTGGCCCCTGTACAATATTGTAATCATTTTTCAGTGCTTCCACATTCTTTGCATCCACAGAGGTAATATCCAGATCCCCGGATTTCAGCCCCATAAGGCGCGCATTTGCATCCGTCATAATCTTAAATTCTACTTTGTCAATAACCGGCATCCGCTCTTTGATGGTACTGTATTCCGGATATTTTTCTAAAATAACTTTCTGGCCCTGTATGTATTCCACAAATTTAAATGGTCCGGTACCAACTGGTTTTGTGCTGTTCTGGGTATAGTCTTTTTCTACGATAGATATAGTAGCTTTCGATAAAAATCCTGCATTTTTTTCTTTTAGAATAAGATTTACACTGTAATCATCCGGAGTTTCAACCGATGCCAGCAGCTGGTTCAAAGTTTCATTCAATGGTGCTTCCCCATTTAAACCGGCGAGCTTTTCATAAGTATATTTTACATCTTTGGATGTAAAATCTGCTCCGTCGTGGAATTTTATTCCCTGTTTCAGTTTGAAGCTGTAGGTAAGCCCATCTTCAGAGATATCATAGGTCTCCGACAAAGCAGGGATGAATTCTCCTTTTTCATTAAATCCCAGTAAACCTTCAAACACATTCATCATGATTGCAGATGTATCCGTTGCAGAAGAAAGCATCGGATCTAAATTATCCGGCTCGGATCCAACCGATACCTTCACGGTTCCTCCAGCTGCAGATGTCTTTTCAGCTTCTGCACCGGCATTCTGGCTGTCAGCCTCTGCTGCAGCAGATTCTCCTGTTTGTCCTGCTTCCGTAACTGTAGTGTTATCCGCCTCTGCCTTGCCTTGAGAACTGCCGCAGCCAGCTGCTGATGCAGCGATAACTGCTGCTAATGTAAACACCATTAATTTCTTTAATCCTCTCATAATTGCTCCTTTCGTACCTTAACGTACTGTCTGTACTATCTGTACTATCTGTTCAATCGGCTTCATTCCGGTTATCTCCAGTCAAATATCCCAGCCCACCGCGGGGTATCTGATCCTCGCGGCAGTCTCCAAATGATCCCCAGGCGTTGCATGGCTCTTTGCTCACGGGAATATTCAGACGCATGCCCGGCTCTGCCAGAATAATATTACCCTGATATACTTTTTCTGCTTCTTCCTGCAGGTTTCGGATTTCCCCATAATGAGGAAAATGAGTCAGGCATAAACCAGATACTTCTGCCTTCACCGCCACTTCCCCGGCCTCGCTGGAGCACATATGTCCCCAGACATCTCCTTTTTGACAGGCATACAGTGAAGCTTCGCATAATAATAAATCAGCTTTTCCTGCAAACTCCGCCAACCCATCGTAATAATTCGTATCACCCGAATATACCAGCACGCCTTCTGACCTGCCTTTAGTCTTTACGGCATAGGAAGGGATCTCATGCTGATTCAGGTTCACTTCAAATTCCAGGTCCCCGATTTGAAAATGGGGCTGGTTCTCATAACTGTATCCTTTGCAGTAATTCTCATATGACAGCTTATTCTCATTTCCGGGCCCCCACGCTGCAAAATCTTTCCTGCGCCTGCCGGTTAGGATATCCAGCATCACCGCATATTGCAGGCATCCCAGGTCTGCACAGTGGTCAGGATGATAGTGGGTGAGAACCACCCCGTCTAACTCCTTTAAATCTATCACATTTTGTAACCGGGATAATACACCGCTCCCGCAATCCAGAAGAACTCTGGTATTCCCTTCTTCCAGGAGATAACCGGAAGTTGCTCCATTTTTCACGGGATATGCTCCGTGGCAGCCTATGATTGTCAGTTTCATATGTTCCTTTCCATACAGTTTTCATAGATCATCTCTGTACTTTTTACATTACTCTTAATTCTTTCTTTGTCCAGGCTGACCAGTTTTACCACCAGTGCCTGCGCAAGTGTAAATACCGACGAATAAGAATCCAGAAAAAACACGGATTCCGTAGCGGCATAATACGATATATCAGCCGCTTTCGCAAATGGTGACAGGCTGCAGTCTGTAAATGCAAGAATGGTGACTCCCTTTTCTCTGGCGAGGTTTGCTGCAGACAGGGTTCTCTTACAATACCGCTGGAAGCCCACCAGAATCATCACATCGCCCTCTTTCATAAATGCAATGTGCTCATAATAATTGGACAGATTCAGATGCGTGGCATTTCCCAGAAGGTAATTCAATACAAAATGCAGATAGGAGGATACTCCCAGTCCCATTTTGTCACCCATAATCCAGATTCTCCCGGCATTTGCAATTTCCTTTGCCCCCCGTTTCAACTCATCTTTTTCATTCAAACGAAGGGTATTGGACAGGTTTGCTGCTTCCATATGCCAGTATTCTTCCAGCCAGCTTTCCTGGTCCGTGTTATTTTTCAGCTCCAGATTCACCAGTGCCCGGTTTTTCATCAGATTTTCTTTGACACTGTTTTTCATCTCCAGAAAGCTTTCATATCCCAGTCTTCCAGCCAATCTATGTATCGTAGCCTCACTGACTTTTGACTGTTCTCCCACCTCTTTAGCCGTCATCACGCAGATATTTTCCCAGTTTTTCTTCATATAAATAGCTGCCTGCTGCTGTGTATCCGTCAGCTGCTCAAACTGGTCATCAATCCTTTCGTACAGATTCCTGCCCTTCTTTTCCATTTGCTTTTCTTTCATAATCCACTCCCTTTACCGGAAGGTCCTAAAACAGAGTTTCCGGCCTTCCGGTATTTATTTAAATTTTCGATCCTATACTAATCATAAATTCTAATCTACAAACTTTATAATTTCTGATATATCGGAAATGATTTTATCATGGGTGATCTCTTCAATTCCTTCGTTTCCGTAAGGATTGATTAACACACAATTCATTTCCACTTTTGCGGCCCCTATCACATCGTCATAATAATTGTCTCCGACGTACAGAGATTCTTTGGCACTGGTATTCCCTTGCTCAAAAGCCGCTTCAAAAATTTCTTTTTCCGGTTTTTCAACTCCCATTTCCGAAGAAATTACCACCGTGTCTAATAAATCCAGTAATTGATTTTCCTCCAGAACTTTCCTGCAGGTACGATCCCAGTTAGAAATCAATCCCGTTTTTATCCCTTTTCGTTTCAACTCTTTCAAAACCCCCAGTGCACTGGGAATTTGTTTCCAACCTGCCGATTCTTTTGACCGAATCTCTTTAAACCTCTGGTAAACCTCCATAATATTAAGCCGGACATCTAAAAAATAATTCAGATTTCCAATATACCAGGGCATATAGCAAGTCTCATCCGTCCCCAATACATGGGGATACTCTTTCATAAACAGCTTATCTGTCAGATGATAAGCCTTGTGAATCCGGTTCTCAGACCGGTCAATCTGAAACTCCTTTAATACTTTTTGATACAGCGAACTTCTGGATGGTTCAACCAGAGTCATTCCCAGATCAAACCAAACATAATGATATCTCATTCATTCTGCCGCTCCTTTCTGTAGCCTAAACTTCAATTTCGTGATTATGAATTATTTCCTACAGTTTAATAATATAAATGATATTTATCATGCCTTTATCAGAATAATGTAAAGTTTTTGTGAAATAGTTTTGTGAATAGTTGGACGGTAACCCTGCAGATTACCATCGATGTCATATATTACATTATTTCAGAATATGTATTTTGATACTGGCATGGTAGAAATGAAGTTTAGGTTCATTTTTTTCAGTCTCATTATAATACAGGAACTTGTTCAATGCAAATCCATATACATCAAAAAAAGCCCTCCACGGGCTTTTTTAATTACAGTACAGAATCAATTAAAATCTTTGTAAAAGTCAGCAAACACTTGCGCACCATAATCATTTGCCATATACTATATGCAAACAGATAAAAAAAGAAAGAGGACAGTTATGAGCGAACGTTTACCTGCCTATTTAAAAGTATACCAACAATTAAAAAATGACATCCTGGATGAAAAATATAAAGTTGGGGAAATGATTCCCGTTGAACGCCAGTTAGAAGAAATCTATTCTGTCAGCAGAATTACCATCCGCAAAGCAGTGGAACTTCTTGCGGAAGAAAACTACGTGGAAGTCCGCCAGGGAAGAGGAACCAGGGTATTGGATTATAAAGCCAGGCAAAGCCTCAACTGTGTTACCTCTGTTACGGAAACATTACGGAAAAAGGGGTTTACAGTAACCACAAAGAGCATGTATATCGATACCCTGGTACCTCCGGCTCATGTTTCCCAGATTCTTCAATTAGGGGACAGAGAAAAAGCAGCCAGAGTACAGCGCATACAGCTGGCGGACGGACAGCCTATCGTAATTATGAAAAATTATATTCCGGAATCCCTGGTTCCCGGTATTGCCGGCTATTGCAGCCAGTTCTCCGCACTGTACCAGTTTCTGGAGGATACGTATCATATTGAAATTGATGAAGCCGCTGATAAAATCTTTGCTAAGAACGCAGAGTTTGAAGAGGCACAAATGCTGGAAGTAGAGGTCGGGGAAGCACTGCTCTGCATTCAGAGGCGCTGTTCCCAAAGAGGAAAACCGGTCTGTTTTGATGATGTAACCATTATTGGTAAGAAATATGAGCTCTATACTAATATGACCGGCCGGAATAAAAACTCAATCTGAAAGGAGTAATCCAATGAACCTGCAATTCTTAAAGGAACTGCACCGGCACATCGATGTTAGCTGTGTCCGTGCCGAAAATACCATGGATGATATTAAGCAGATGATTTTATATGCAAAGCAATACCGATTTATCTGTGCATTCTCAATGCCCTGCTTTACCCCTTATCTGGCAGATGCCCTGAAAACAGAACCGGATATACATACCGGCGGAGTTGTGGGCTTCCCTTCGGGCGCAGACACCACCCTTTCTAAAGTACAGCAGAGCACACAGCTTCTGGAAGCAGGATGTCAGGAACTGGATATGGTAATGGCAGTGGGAGCCTTAAAATCAAAAGACTTTCAATATGTAAAACAGGACATTGCACAAGTGGTACAGACAGCCAAAAAAGTACCTGTTAAAGTAATCATAGAGGCGTCTTATTTAAATGATACTGAATTGGAAACTGCTTGTAAAATTGCTTCAGAAGCCGGAGCCGCTTATGTTAAAAGCGGTACCGGCTGGGCAAATATTCCGGTCAGTGCTGATACGATCCGGAAAATGCGTGCTGCTGCTTCGGCTCATGTCAAAATAAAAGCCGCCGGGGGAATCCGCACCCTTGACCATATATTAGATATGCACGAAGCCGGGTGTGACCGGTTTGGCATTGGTGTACAGACAGCTGTGCGGATTATGGCTGAAGCAGAAAAACGCCTTGAAAGTGGGTCAGACAGAGGATAATCGTCATATGAATGTCGTTTTACCGAGACCGTAAACATTATATAAAGATTATATCTTATATAATGTTTACGGTTTTATTTTTACTTTTCTGGTTATTTTATATACAAATTGCACAATTTTTATCCCAAAAGATTATGATATATTTTTGTTATTATTGAATTGATTATACATTCATTATATGTTATATTTATGGCATGTCAAATAATTAACAATGTGTTTTCGAAAGGAGATCGTAACTATGAGAGGTTTTGCAATGTTAGGAATCGGAAAAACTGGATGGATTGAGAAGCAGGCACCTGAATGCGGACCATTAGACGCAATCTGTAAACCACTTGCCATCGCTCCCTGTACTTCTGATGTACATACAGTCTGGGCAGGCGCTTTAGGTGACAGACATGATATGATTTTAGGACATGAAGCAATTGGTGAAGTTGTGGAGGCCGGTTCCCTGGTAAAAGACTTTAAACCGGGAGATAAAGTAATTATCCCTGCTATCACCCCGGACTGGAATTCCCTGGAGGCTCAGGGCGGATATTCCATGCATTCCGGCGGAATGCTTTCCGGATGGAAATTCTCCAACTTTAAAGATGGTGTATTCGGTGAATTATTTCATGTAAATGATGCAGACGGGAACCTTGCCCTGCTTCCATCCGGTATGGATCTGGCTTCCGCAAGTATGCTCTGTGATATGGTTCCCACCGGATTTCACGGTGTTGAATTAGCGGATGTACAGTTTGGTGATACGGTAGTTGTCATCGGCATCGGTCCTGTAGGGCTTATGGCGGTAGCCGGAGCTGCACTTCGCGGTGCCTCCCGCATCTATGCCGTTGGTTCCAGACCAAACTGCATTCAGATTGCGAAAGAATACGGTGCAACAGAAATTGTAAATTACCGTGAAGGCGATATCGTGGAACAGATTATGGAAAAGACCCATGGAAAAGGCGTTGACCGTATCGTCATTGCCGGCGGTGATGTAGACACCTTTGACCAGGCAATCCGTATGTTAAAACCAGGCGGAAGAATTGGAAATGTAAATTACCTTGGAGAAGGTGATTATATTAAAATCCCAAGAGTTGAATGGGGCTGCGGCATGGGCCACAAGACAATCGCAGGCGGTCTGATGCCGGGCGGAAGACTCCGTATGGAAAAGCTGGCTTCTTTAATCGAAACCGGCAAACTGGATACCAGTAAGCTGATTACCCATACATTCCACGGATTTGATAAAGTGGAGGAAGCGTTGATGCTGATGAAAGACAAGCCAAAGGATTTGATTAAACCGGTTGTACTGATTTAATATAATGACAAGGGGCTGTAAAAAAACACCCTTTACAAAACAGGTTAGCGGGCATCATCTGTGCCAGCTAACCTATTTTAGTTAGGGGAGTTTTTTACAGCCCCTTTATGTTGCGCCTCTTCTAAAAAACACAACATAAACCGTCTGAAAAAGTATTTTTATATCCAGACCCAGCGACCAGGTATCAATATATTTTAAATCCAATGCCAATACATCTTCGAAATCCTGTATATTACTTCGGCCGCTCACCTGCCAGAGTCCTGTAATTCCAGGGCGAAGAGTTAATCTCCTTTTATACTGACCTTTATATTTTTCGAATTCATCAACAGTCGGTGGTCTGGTTCCAATAAGGCTCATATCACCTTTTAATACATTCCAGAATTGTGGAAGTTCATCAATACTGGTTTTTCGTATGAATTTTCCCACACGCGTAATTCTAGGATCATCTTTGATCTTAAACATGAGACCATTCATTTCATTTTGCGCTAAAAGCTCCTGTTTCCTATCTTCCGCATCTGCGTACATGGAACGGAATTTATATATCTGAAACCGCCGTCCGTTTTTACCGATCCTGATCTGGGAAAAGAATAAAGGTCCGGGTGACTCCAAAAGAATAAATGGAGCAACCAAAACAACTGAAATGCCAGTTAAAACCAGCCCTACTATTGCACCTGCTATATCTATTAATCTTTTAACTACCTCCATTCGCAGGCCAATGGTTTTTTTATAAAAGGAAGTGACATAATAATTCCCCATAATCTGCAATTGCTTATTATGGTCCGCAAGCCGTTTATCTAATACCTGTATATTAACATCCACCATAGCTCCCATATCCTCCAGGCTTTCGATAATGGGATAAAGGTCAATGCCTCCATTGTACGGCATGTTAATAAATACTTCATCCATAACTGCCTGCTTTGCATATTGAAACAGATTATTCTTATTAGCAGTGATCTCAATACCTCTGATTTTGTCACCCAGTTCCTCATCACCTGCATCCCACAGAACCAGAGACTGAATTATGTAATCCCACATACTCTCATCTTCCAGATTATCCAGAACCTCCTGCACACACTCCTTTACAGTTAAAACTACCAGGCGCTTGCTATGATTACTGTATTTATAAATACTGTTTAAATAAATTTTATAAAACATCCGGAATAAAAACATGAAGAGTATATTACCAATAAAATTATAGAGCAATATTAACCTTGAAAAATCAGATGATTTTTTCACCAGGAACAGCAGCACTATAATAACTGCTATCAGGTAAATATTTCCCCGCAGAACAGAAATCAGTTCCTTCCATGCACCTCTCCTAAAAAAGCGCAGGCCGGATGAGCGTAAAAAATATATTCCTATATAAACCAGCACAATTACCAATAAAGATGATCCCGTACCAAATTCTATTCCAATCTCAAAGAAATCTCCAAAACGTATGTAATTCGCAATAAAAAAACTAAGTGAAATGGCCATTATATCCATTAAAATCACGATTACGGTATTCAACTTTTGTTTTTCTGAATTCATACAACCATCCCTCCTTCTCTGATACATTTTTTCTATCAATATAAATATGATCCTGGTACCCTTGGATTTATAATCAATACCTGTTGATCCCTTAATATTCTTTCGGGATTAATATTGAAAAGAATCTGCGCATAGCCTTCTGAATAATTTCTGCTGATATAACGGTATACACTTTTCAATCCCGGCATCCGGCTGTGGATGTGATGGCAGTCACTGGCTATCACCTGTACCAGATTACAATCTAACAGAAGGTGCGCAGTTTCCTTTTCAGCCCGCCCGAATACACCTGCAATACTTCCTTTATTTATCTGAATAATATAACCTCTCCGATTCCAATCATAGGCAATCTGAGGATTTTTTTGAATTGTTTTATATCGTTCCGGATGCGCAATCACCGGAATTAATCCTTTACTTTCAATGATCTGAAGAAGTTCAAACAGAATTTCCCGATCAGTATCAAATGAAAATTCAGTCAGCAGGTACTTTGACTGGTTCAGTGTCCAGATAGTTCCGTCGGATAATTTATCATATAGATTATAGGATGCAAATACTTCCATACCTTTATAAATATTTATTTGCATGTTCAATTCAGAAAGTCTTTTTTCTAACCGTTTGAATTGGTTATTTATTGACTCCTGCCGGCTTTCAGGGAATATCTCCGTCAGATTTCCGTGAGGTGTCAGAACCACATCCGTAACACCAGACTGTGTACATATTTTTAACATCTCTACTGCTTCTGTCAAAGAATCTGCCCCATCATCTGTTTCCGGTAAAATATGGGTATGTATATCTATCATGTCATCCTCCTTCAAGTGCAGTAAAATCAACATTAATTACGGTATTCCGGTTTTCTGATTATTTTTCGCAAGAAACAGACATTCTTTTTTAATCTGATTTTTATTTTTTCTTTCAGACAAATAAAGAAATATATCAGAAAACTGCAATTTACAGCTGCAAGCAGGCTTATGATCCTGTACACAGGAAATTTTCCTGGATTCCGGTAACTTTTCCAGAATTCCATTACTTCCTTGTTTAGACATATTTGTTTTACTTTATTATATCCTTGTTTTGCACAGTACATATTGATCAATTGGGCATGTTTCAAATACGCATAATGGTCTTCATAAGCCTGCTGAATCCTGCTGTTCTGCTCTGCAAATCTACCAAGCCGTTTCAGACAACGGTTTTCTACTTTAATTCGGCTGTCTAATATAACCTTTGTAACCAGACTGTTCTCTCTGGTATAATAGATGTACACAGATCTGGATACATATCCGACCTTTCTTTTCAAATGGGAGAAATATTCCAGATTAAAAAGATAATCTTCACACCAGGATATATCCTCCGGAAACCAGAGATTGTTATTTTGAATAATTTCTTTTTTGTATAGTTTGTTCCATAATGCACCGTAATAAAAACCATGTACACATTTTGAAAAATCATCAATAAAGCTGCTCTGATCCAGCACTCCCGTTAACGTTGACTGCCAGAAGTTTCTTTCATTTTCAAATTTCCCAATAACCAGATCTACATTTTCTTGAGAAAGAAAAGGAAATACAAGTGCAGACAAACTTTCCCGATCCATCCTGTCATCTGCATCTACAAACCAGAGATATCTGCCCTTTGCCCTTTTTATACCTTCATTTCTGGCATGTGAGACCCCCAGATTTTCCGTATGGATAACATAAATTCTTTTATCCATTTTCTTAAACCTGTCACACAGAAGACCGCTTCCATCATCAGAACCATCATCAATAATAATGATCTCAAAATCCTGATACGTCTGATGCAGTATATCCTGTACGACAGCCTCTAACCATGATATACAATTATAAACTGGAATTATGATACTAACCGTGTAAGTTGACTGCATATAGCCATGCCCTTCTTCCGTTCTGGTTACCATTATTTCACTGTTAAATACAGCTTTTTCCCAGTTGAGACATTTCCGTCCTCATCCGCAACGGTATATACAAGTGTATATGTCCCGGGAGCTTCCGTATTATATTCACCATCAACCATGATCTGACGGTATAAGTACTGTTGGGATGATTTATCGTCAACAATTTCTGATATATAATCCAGTGGATTAAATTTGTCACCTATTTTTATTTCAACTTTTTCTTTCAGCAGCTTCAGCACCGGTACTGCCGGATTTGCATTCTGTTGTGATGTATCCGTTTCTGTTGAACCTGATTCTGTTATTTCCTGCTCTTCTGTATTCTTTTCTGTAATATTTGTTTCAGCTTCTGTTCCATTATCTGCTTCTGTTACATTCCGCTTATTTACTGATTTATTATTCTCGGAGTTTACTGCATCTTTTTCATCTGTATTTTTATCTGTAAACTCCACCGTATCTTCTCTGCCCTGACGGATCCGGTTCTGTGTTACTTCAATTGCACTGAGACTTAATAAAAACAGACCTGCGCATATAATTCCGAGAATCACTGTTATGATTTTTCTCATATACACCCCTCCATTGCCGTATTTTAATATCGTTCATTTTCATAATCTACGTATTCATCATATTTTGAATACCCATACTTACTGTATTTTCCATATTTTCCGTTTCCGGTAATTCCTGACTCTGCAAAATTAAGTATATATCCTAGAATATTGATGCCACTGCTTTGTAAAGTGTCAATTCCTTCCTCGACTGACCTCATTTTGCTCTGCCCCTGCTTCATTACATATATTGTCTCATCCACATATCCTCCGATTATAACCCCATCATTCATCAGTGTAACCGGCGGCGAATCAATAATAATGTAATCAAAAGATTCCTCTTCCTTAAGGTATTGCAGTAATTTAGGGATATCTCCTTTCGTGAGCAGTTTGTCAATTGCTTCTCTAGCTGTACCTGACGGAATCATAAAGAAATTTTTATCCACTTCTTTCAGAATATCCTTTACCTCTATATCCCCAGCCAGATAATTAGCAATACCTGCCTCATTTACCTGCATTACCAGATAGTTGTCCGGGTTTGACTTCTGATGCAGATTCATATCCATTAATACTACTTTTCTGCCTATTGAAGCAAGCGCTCTTGCAAGCCCCGTGGCTATCGTCGTAGTTCCTTCATTTCTTCCTGAACTGGTGACCAGAAAAACTTTACTTTCTTCATCTCTTTTTTTGTGTTCCAGTTTAAAGCCTACCACATTTAATAAATCCTGAAATTCATTACCCACACGGCTTTTTCCAAAAATCATTTCATTTCTGCGCCGGCTTCTGGCTTTCATTAATATTGTGGGCAGCTGAGTGAGGCAGGGTATATTGGTTATACGTCGTATATCCTCAGCAGAACGCACGGTTTTCTGTGATGCTGTATAAAAAACCACAAACAATACACAAGCGAAAACCCCCAGAACACCTCCTATTAAGCCATAATAAACTGCATGATATGGTGTCATCGGCTCCTTTTCGTTCATAGGATTTTTAACTTCTTTCAAATCAACATTTCCCACTACGTCAGATGCATACGACGGGTATACTTCTTTTATTGTTTCCGCTACACTCTGAGAGACGGAATAATGATCCGACACGGCCTCTATGGTGATCATATTGATACCTTCTACATAATAACCGGTAATTTCAGCAGGAATACTGTCCAGGGAATCCACCCCCAGAGCATTCGCGATATCTTGTCCGCAGCCGCTGGCTGTTAATGTTTCTTCAAATGCTGTTCCCAGGTATTTTGCCATCAGTATATTCTGGGAAGAATCCTGGGTCTTATTGACCATGTATGTAACAGCTGCCTTATATTCCGGATAGTATATAAACCCTGCCACAGATAAGACCAATGCTGCTGATGATAAAATAACCAATAACATTGACAGCCAATAACGTGACAGGCACCTCCAGATGTCATCTATGATACTGCTGATATTTATTACGGCTGCATCATCATAAATATCTTTTACCTCATTTTCATAATCTCGCATCTATTTATCCTCTTATTTTCTATAATTACTAATAAGTACTAATTCGTTTTTCTTTGCTTTTTTGTCTTTTCACCATGCTGCACACTTTATTCTTTACTCCATTAAGTACAAATCCAATAACCGGAACCCCATTGCTCTCCATTAGGTCAATACTGTCATTAATCATTGTAACCCTGGATGACTCCTGACGTACTACCATAAGCATGGAATCCATATATCCCGCCATTACTTCGATATCCTGAATAATACCTACAGGTGCAGAATCAATAATAATATAATCCATCTCTTTTTTAGCTTCTTCCAGCAATGCTTCCAGATTCCCTATCTTTTGTATGAAATTGTTTCCTGCTATAAATTTATCACCGAGAATATAGTACAGATTGCAGCGTCGGTCATAAGATATCAGGTCTTTATATCCGGTACCATATTCAAAACAATTACCGATCTGTTTATCCGGCAGTACAGGAAGTCCCAATACTTTATGTAATGCTGGTCTTCGAAGATCCAGATCCAGAACCAATACTTTCTTTTCCCTTTGTGCCAGAATTAATGCTATATTAGCTGCAAGCGTAGACTTTCCTTCATTCTCCAGGACACTTCCCAAAAGCAAAGTTTTGGATTTGGTTTTATCCATTTGATATTCCATTTTAGTTACAATCTTCTTCATATTTTCAGAAAATGCAAATGACACTGAGGGTTTTGTTACCAGAATACTTTCTTTTCCTTTATGATCTTTTGCTTCGTAACGAACACTACCGATAAAATCAGCGTCGATCTTTACCTTGGCCTGCTGTTCATTATCCAGTTTCCCATTGAACACATGAAATAGTATAACAGCCGCCATTCCCGTAATAACAGCCAGCAGACTAATACCGACAGATAACAGTATTGCATTATTAGGTATCGGTTCAATCTGGTCAGCAGATGGAGCAGATAACGTTTCCAATGTATAACTTTCCATGGCATATGCTGACACATCTTTATAACTGTTAATTGCTTCTTTCATTATTTTAAAAGCATTTTCCGGAGTATCTCCGGATGCCTTTAAAACTATAAGATTTGAATTCTCAGTTCCTTCTGCAATCAGACAGTTTTTCGTATAGACATTCTTTCCCAGTTTTTCTTTTACTATGTTTAAATAAATATCACTGTTTAATATTCCGCAGTACTGTGCCACAGCCTGATTATATTGAAACTCTCTTAAAGTCTGTGCTGAATTATCTTTTGCCACCACTACTACACTTGAGGCAGCAGAGTACTTAACCGGTAACAATTGATTAATACCTACATAACTTAGGAATCCCAAAATGATACTCAACATCAATATAATTTCTAAATTCCTCAGCACTGCTCTGGCAATAGCCGGCATGTCAAGACCCATGGTCTTATTTAGTAAAACTTTACTTTCTGATGCCATAATATCCTCCTCATTCAACAACAACTATCAATTCTGCATTGCCGCTATAACCGGTTTCTTTTGATGTATAGTTATAAATAACGGAATAATTACCCTTTTTGGCAGTATCAACATTTGACTTGTAAGATATATCAGCAATCGAGATCCATTCCCCTGCCTTTTCTAAAAGCTGTGATTCTGTGTTTTCTCCCTCTGAGACACTTCCCCGCTCAATCTGTTTTACACTTCCGTCTTTTACATAAGCCACAAAATCTGCCGGATTCAATTGCTCACCTTTTTTCATGTATAATATATATTGTTTTAGATATATCTGCGGTTCAAATGCTGTTTTCTCATAACTATCCTCATATATTTCCACAGAGACCGGCAAAACGGCAGTATCTCCAAGGCTATTTTCCACTTCCAGAGAGCACTTATAAATTCCGCTTTCTATATCCTCTTTAAAAATATCATCGCCTGTGACTTTTACAAATGCACTGATATCGCCATCAATACAATCATCGGCATGAACAATAGACATCAAATCTATCGCAGTAGATTTGGAAAATCTCAAAGGACTGTCTATGTTGAAATGAGGGGAATTATAATCTGTATACTCCAGCTTTCTGGAGGTCTTCCCAATATTCCCTGCCTTGTCTATCGATACATAAGTTGCTGTAAATTCCTGTTGGTCCCCCTCCGGATTTTTTTTAATTCCTTCCAGGAAAACTGAATCTGTCAGATCACCTTCTTCAGGATCCATCGCAGTCACACCTTTTAACAGATCTTTCTGGCTATCGTGTATACTTGCTTTTATTTCTGTGGGATTACAGCTTAAAACCGGCTCTCTCAGATCTTCATTTTTAATCTGTATGAATATATATACAACCATACAGATCACAGAGCATGCAAACAAAATTCTCATTACATATTTCAACCATTTCATATTACTAAGTACTCCTTTCATTGAAACTCTTTTTTCTATTCCGGTAATTCTTTGTATTTTACCAGCATATATTTCTCATCCATCGCATATAGAAGCGCAAATAATACAAAAATGTAATCCAGGGTTCCAAGCACATCTACCCACCACAGAGATATAAAATATAAGACAAAGCATATGCTTAGTGCAGCCGCCAGACGGGAGCCCCTGCATAACGCGTTCCGAAAGCCTTTGATAAGAAAAAATCCATATAGCAGCAGCTGTATTATTAACCCGGGATAGGCGACTTTTATATACTGGTTCACATAATAATTATCAATGGAACTTATCCAGAATCCCTGATACGCCCAGTTAAAGGTATATCCATATCCTCTTCCTATCAATGGATTGATCCAATCTAGTTTAAAAATAAGCGGCAATAACTTTCTGTAATCTTCACTCAATACATATGTCGTTGTATCCACCCCCAGAGATTCTGCAAACTTTGTATTTAAGGCTGCATCAATCAGATGGGCAATGGAGATAAGTACCGACTGGACAGCAGAGGTATTGTAAAACAACATTATGACAATGATACCGGTTATAGCAGTATAAAAAGCAATTAATAACACCGGTAATTTTTCTTTACGGGAACTTGCCAGAAAGATAATGAAGATTTCAAGCAGAAACAGTCCCAACGTAGATCTGGAACCTGTCAGATATACATTTACGGCTATCAGCAAAAAAAGCCAGAAGTGTGAAAATAAACTAATTGCTCTTTTCTTGTAATGAAAACAAACCAAAGGTGTCATTATCAATAAATACAATCCGTACCCCAGTGGATGATGAGCCGGCCCCATGATCCGGTACTGACCATTTCGAAAAGAATCACCCACCACCATGCCTGGTATCATTTCAAACTGTAAGAAAACAGAACCTTTTAACAGGAATTCCAAAATACCAAGAATGCACAGCACATAAGCGATACGGATCAAAACGGATAAAAATTTCTCAACCGAAAGTTCGGCTTTAAATAAATAGATCATTGTGTATAGAACCGCCAACTGATCAAAAAACGGGTTAAAGAATGTATTTATATTTCTTCGGTATACTGCTGTGTAAAGCAAAACAATCATATATATCAGTACAAAAGCATTCCCTCGAAATGAAAAAATGACATTTTTAAATTCCTTTGTCCGCCCAGGATTACGCAAAATCATATACCAGATGATTAAGAGTGTTACCCTCTGGCAATTGAAAACAGAAAAACCTATGTAATCCGGAATAAAAAAAATCGAGATTACAAGAAAAATTGATAATGAATATAAGGAAACTTTTTTATTCTTACTTCTATTCTGGTGCCTTAATTTTTTTTGGAAACCAACTTCGCTGTTCAATGGAAATATTCACATCCTCTCCTGATTCTAAATCCCCTACACCTTCATTCTGATTCTATAGAATTGTCCAAAAACCACTCCGAATCCCCTTATCGTATATTTGTTAACTAACTTTAAAATACATCCTCTTATTCCTCTTTTAAGATATTTATTACTTCTGTAATTACTGAAATAAGTATCAATTATGTTTATAATCTGATTTTGATAATCCATTTTTAATTTCTTATCCCTTAATAAAGCAATTCTTCCAAGGGAACTGCATAGCAGGATTTTTACACAGAAATATTCCAGTTCTGCAAAATAGGTATCCCAGAAATGGTGTACATGGTAAAACTGAATGATTTCGTGTATTACCGTAATCATTTCTCCAGCCCGTGGATTATGCTTTTGTGTCTGGGTAGAATTTTTTCTATAATAATGTGTTACATATTCAGCTTCCAGATAAACGGCTCGGTTAATATACGGAATTAAATTTATGTAAAAGGCAGTATCTTCGTATATCAGCCCTTCCGGAAAAAACACTCCGGCCCGCTTTAATACCGATGCCTTATACAGCTTATTCCAGGGAGAAACCAGGGGATCCAGAAAAAGTTCTCTCTTATTCTTTTTCTCTGATACGGAGGCATAATTTTTCAGACGGTATTTTCTTCCATTTTTAATCTCATAATATCCGTAGCCGCATTCCACCATATCTGCACTTGTTAATACTGCTCTTTTATACATTTGCTCATACATAGCAGAATCAACTGAATCATCAGAATCCACAAATCCTACATATTCTCCGGAACATAAAGATAAGCCCTGGTTTCTGGCTGCAGCCTGGCCTCCATTAACCCTGGTGAACATCCGGATTTTATCCGGATATTTTTTTAAGTATCCTTTCATAATCTCCTCTGAAGAATCTGTAGATCCGTCGTTTATCAGGATAATTTCTATTTCCGGTAATGTCTGGTGCACCAAACTGTCCAGACACTCTTTTAAATATGCTTCGGTATTATATACCGGTACTATAACGCTGACTTTTATTTTTGATCTCTGCATGCCATAACCTCTTCTATAGACCTGACTAAAAAATCCGGAAAATATAAACTGATATCAGAATGATTTTCATAATATAAGATTTCTTTTTTCGTTGAAAAATTACCTGTCTCTAAATCCATCAGCATAAATTTAATATGCTCAGAATAGGTATGTTCTGCTTTAGAGTAATGCAGGTAAATATGGTTTTCTTTATTATTTCGGACAGCATCCAGGATCTTCACTCTCAGATGATTATTTAATTTCTCTAATTTATCCTGATCTGCATCCAAATACCCACAGCCGGTAACCGATACCAGAGTCTGCTCCAGCCGATTATTTTCATCCATCAGATAATCTCCAAGCCGGTATTGGGGGGCACCTGCAATGATTGTACTGCCAGGAATCCGAACCCCAAAATTGATTGCTGCATAACCGCCTTTACTCGATCCGGCAAAAATGATTTTTTTATACCGGCCTTCACTGATTGTTTTCTTAATCAGGCTTTCAACTGCGCGTTCAACAAAAAAATCCATATTCTCACCCAGATAAAATAATCCTCTTGCATCATTCCCTCCATCGTCCAGCACAAACATTTTATCTGCATTTATCCTCTTTAGTGTTCTGACGTAATTATATCTGGCCTTAATTCCGGCTCTTGTACAGGAACTAAACACAAAAATGACTGCATCAGAGTGCATTTTTTCAAATAGATATTTCACAGTAGTATTTTCATACCAGTAGTATTTCTGATGAAACATGATTTTGATTTTTGTAGTGAGATATTCTATATATTTCCCAAATCTTTTCTTAGCAGACTGATCCTGTTTTCCTGCTTGTATCCGATCCAGACAGCCTCCAATATTTTTGATATAAGATTCCGTATTCGAGTTGTAAATGAGGGGGGTAAACTGTTCAATTGCCTCTAATTTATTTGCAAGATCAGCTGTTTCCCTGCAAAAGCAAATAAATCCTGCTGCTTCGAACTGGCTGAGCAGTTCCACCTGATGATTGTCTATATGTTCATGGTATTCTTTTTTCCTTGGCACTGCGACTACCTTTTTCCCAGCTTTTATTGCCCTGACTATAATCCCGGTTCCACCGTGTGTTATAATAATCGAACTTTCAGATATTTTTTCTTCCATCTCAGTCTGGTTCAGAAATGCACGGTATGTATAATTAACAGGGATATATTGGGAATAACCGGTTTGGGCATAAACAGCTTCTTTTATGACACCTGTCCCGATCAGGCGGTCTACCTCTATTAATAGCCTGTCAAAAGGAAACTTTTGACTGCCCACTGTAACAAAAATCATTTTTAATCATCTCCTGCCTTAATAAATACCTCCCAGATAAGAAGCCCGGGGAAATATATCCAACATTTTCTTCCATTGTACATAAAAGTTATCCGCAAATTTATATAGAAGTTTTCCAGTTTCCGTTGGGCTTTCAGACTTTGCAAAAGACTCTATATAAATTACTTTTTTTCGAAACAGTTTACATAGCAGACACATCGGTACCATAGCCAAAACACCGGTGCAGACTACCACTTCCGGTCCTTCCATCATAAAAATCCAAAAAGATCTTAATGTTATCTGAAACATATTTAAGACCCACAGCTTCTCTTTTCTGTTGATCTGTTTCAGAAAATAGGTTTTGTGATTTTTTGTACTGACTTCATAGCCGGTTTTTTCCGTCAATATAAAGCTGTCATACTTGTCCATTAAAGGATCAAGCATCATTAACTGATCAAAATGCCCACCGGAAGATGCCGCAAAACACACTTTTAACTTTTTATCTGCTTTCTTCATTTTTTTCCCTCATCTGCATGCTTTCATCAGTTCACAAATACGATCCACATCATCCATAGCAAGTTGCGGATAGAGCGGCAATGTTATGATATTCTCGGATATATATTCTGCTACAGGTGTAAATCCAGGATCAAACCTCTCCCTGTAACATCTGCAATTATTGATTAACGGGTAGAAATATTTGCGCGGATAGATCTGTTCTTTATTCAGTGCCTCACAGACTTTATCCCGGTCTGCTCCAAAGCTTTCCTCCACTAAGACCGGAAAATAAGCATAATTATATTTGATATTGTCTTTTCGTCTGTTTAACCGGATTCCGGTAACATCTTTTAAATTTTCTTCATACCGATGTACAATATTTCTTCTTCCGTTAATCAGTTCATCAACATGCTTCAGATTACATAAGCCCATTGCAGCCTGAAATTCATTCATTTTGGCATTTGCTCCGATACTGCTGATTGTAGTTTCACCGGTAATCCCAAAATTTTTAAGCTGATACAGCTTATAACCGGTCTCCATGTCCTTTACAACAGCTGCCCCTCCTTCAATTGTCTGAAACACCTTTGTAGCATGAAAACTAAATATGGAGCCGTCACCATAATTACCAATTCCAATTCCATTTACTTCTTCGCCAAAAGCATGCGCCGCATCATAAATAACTTTTAACCCATGCTTTCTGGCTATTTTTCGTATAGATTCCACATCACAGGGATTTCCGTATACATGAACCGGAATAATAGCTGAAGTCTTATCTGTAATCAGTGCTTCTATCTTACCGGTATCAATTGTATAGTCGTCTTCCAAAATATCGCAGAACACAGGTGTCAGTCCATTTCTGACAATGGCATGTACCGTTGATGCAAATGTAAATGGTGTTGTAATAACTTCTCCTGTCAAACCGGCGGCCTGAATTAAAAATTCAAGTGACAGATGTCCATTAGTAAAAAGCATGGCATAAGGAACATTAAGATATTTTCTTAACTGTTCCTCCAGGTGATTATGCAACGGTCCTGAGTTTGTAATTACACCGGATTGCCAAATTTGATCCAGGTAACGGTCATATTCTTCTCTTGGCGGTAAAAATGGTCTCGTCACATAAATAGGATTCTTCATCTTATCCATTCCTTCCTCTAAAAAAGCTTTTTACCATTTTCACGTACAATGCTTTTGGCGGGATTACCAATTGCTGTGGTATGTGCAGGAACATCTTTATATACAGCAGCATTCATACCGATCACAGACGCCGTACCAATGCGCAGCCGGTCACGGATAGCCGCTGCCGGTCCAATATAAACTTTTTCTTCTACACTGCAGTGACCTGCAATAAAAACACCTGCCGAAATCATTGTATTGCTTTTGACACATGTGTCGTGTCCGATCACTGCCATATACCCCACCGCCACATTATCTCCCAGTGTCACATCGCTCCCGATAAATCCATTAGCTACGATCAGTCCCTCTCCGGCTATCAGTGACGGGGATATATTCGAATGAGGATGGATAATTGTTGCAAGATAATATCCGTTATCTTTTATTCTTCTGTATAGAAGTTCCCTGTCAGCCGGATCTCCCACCGATACTGCAAATTCAATCTCATCTGAATCATATGCAGTGATTGCCTCCTCAAAAGTATAAACTCTTTTCTGATATGACTCACTCACACCAATAACATCATCAATAAATACAATTTCCTGCCATCTCTGTTTGAACATATTTACTGTTTCTGCAAGATCTACAAGAATTTTGCCATTTCCGCCTGCTCCATATACCCCTAGTACCATATCAGTCTCCTTTTAAAAATCATTTATCAATTTTTTTATTTCACCATCATCCAGTTCCGTTACCTTATGATCAACAATCCGGTATACGCTGCTGCACATAGCCAGTACACTTGGTCTGTGAGTGGTAAGTATACAGGTTCTTCGGCTTGCCTGGCCCATAAGATTTTTGAGTATTTTCCGTTCCGTCACTACATCCAGCGCAGAAGTCGCCTCATCTAAAAACAGGATGGGTGTTCTGCATAACAGGGCTCTGGCTATTGCCAGCCGCTGAGCCTGGCCTTCTGAAAAACCGATACCGCCTTCTCCAACAGGCTGATGAATGCCTGCCGGAAGTTTATTGACAAAATCCAGGGCACAGGCATTATCCAGAGCTTCCATTAATTCTTCATCAGAAGCTTCCTCCCGTACTAAGCGAAGGTTTTCTGCAATTGTACCGCTCATTATTGTATTTCCCTGTGGGACATAAGCAATCAGTTTACGGAGAGACGGATTCAGTGGCAGAGTATCTTCTTGATTATTACCAACCCGCATCACCGCTTTGTCCCCCGGCACACGAACAAGACCAAGTAATATCCGGAGCATGGTGGTCTTTCCTTCACCCGAAGGGCCTACCAATGCTACAATTTTACCGGGCTCTGCTTTCAGAGTGACATTTTCAAAGACCTCTTTTCCATTTTGGTAAGAAAAATTCATATGCTGAATATCAATTGTCACACCTGTACGCATCCCTTTTTCCAGAAAGTCCACGCTCTCTTCTTCATGTTCTGTCTTTTCATCTTCCATAGCCAGCAGGCTGCGTATCCTGGAAGAAGATGCTATGGTTGTTACTGCATTGGGAATTGTCTGAACCAAAGTCTTAAAAGCTGTGGCTATATAGTTTGCCAATACGATTAACAGAGTCATCGTTCCAATGGAAATCACACCGGTATAGATATGATAGATTGTCCATGCCAGACATACCATTGCACCAAGCTGGCCGCTTACATACATCACTCCCCAGGAAGCAATGGAGTATTTATTTACCAACAGTTCAATTTTCCTTCGTTTTTCCTGTAAATCTACAGATTTTTCCGTGAATACTTTATGAAGATCAAATGCTTTGATTGACTGGATATTATGGAAACTTTCTTTTAAAAACGTCATCACATCGCTGACAGCTTTTCTCTGCGTTTGATTACATATGTACATTTTCTTTAAAAAAATTCTGGAACCAAACAGTACTACAGGCCCTAGAAACATAATTAAAAATATCATGCTGAAATCGTAATAGACTATCAGCAGTGCAGAAATACCTATCTGGATTCCCAGGGATAAAAGACTGGGTATCCACCCGACAACGCTCCCGGATACCATATTAATGTCTTCACTTAGCCTGGTCATCAAATCTCCTGAATGAAGCCTTGTAAGATTTTCCCATTCTGCCGTCAGTATCTTTTTATAAGCCCGCACCGATAAATCCTTTCTCATCCGGTTGCTGATTATGGCAGATAATCTCTGGCTCAGCATGGCTATTATTAAATTCACTAATCCTATGCTGATATAAATTGCAGCAACGGCTATTACACCCTTAAAATCTTTATTCAGCAGCAAATCCACAAAATCTTTTAGCTGTACGGAAATAACCAGTGTAATGCATGCCGTAAACAATGCCAGTGCAGTATACAGAATAATTCCTTTTTTATATGCATTTGAAAGCTGATAGATAAATTTCAGCTCCTGACAAACCTCTTTAAAAAATCCTTCCCTGATTTTATGAACCACTTTTTTTATTTTTATCATCACGTACTCCATCATATCTATTCTGAATTTTCTTTTTCAAACGAAGGTATAATATCCGATTACCATGAATTATCATATACATTCTGTGCGTTCCAAAAAGGATCAATAAAAAAAGCAAGAAAAAAATATCCCGGCCGTTTACATACAAACCCTTTCGCCATATAGTCAGAATAGAGCTTCGCCTCCAGATTACGATAAGAAATTAAAACATTCAGTTTTTTTCCTATCTTTTCAATTTCTCTATGTATTGCAAAGGCATACGCTCTCCACAGATAATTTCCCCTTTGAAACTTATATGACCAGCTGCCTTTCTCTTCAATCAGATAACGATATACGGACATTTGTTCCTGCATACAGCCAATCTTCCCCTCACTCAGCAAAAACAGCGGGACAATTCTGTCAAGCGGCGCATAATGTACCTTGTAAAGCAGCTCCAGGAGGGATAAATCCTCTTTCCAAAAGTTTCTGGCTATTACTGTTGAAGTCTGACCTGGGATTAAATAATTCTCCATATCTTTTACCGAATATTCCGGCGAAGCTGAAAATGTACCGGGTAATTCTATTTCTGTCTCATGATGGTCTATAACTTTACATGCGTGATAAATAGCTGAATAATCTCTGTGCTGATCCAGAAAGTCCACCTGCTTTTGCAGTTTCCCACTATCTGTCCAGTAATCGTCCCCCTCTAAAAAGGCAACATATTCACCCTTACAGGTTTTCAACGTTTCAATACTGTTGATTTTCATCCCTACATTTTTTTTCCGGAGTACTGGCACTATGCAATCAGAATTTTGTTTTTGCAGTTTTTGAATCACTGCTTGTGTCCGGTCCCCAGAGCAGTCATCACTGACAATAATTTCAATTGAAAAGGATGTCTTTTGCGCTAATACGCTTCGTATGGCTTTCTCTATATATTTTTCATGGTTATACGTTATAATTGCTACACTGACTTTTTTCACTTTTTCCTTCTAACTCATCCATTTATGGATTATGTTTTTCTTCTTTATTAAAAAAAACTGACTCCATAGGAAGACTCTGCTGGCTGTTACCGGATATTTCGCAATTACGCGGTAAATCAGCTGCTTTCGCTTATGTATTGTCTTTTGATACTTTTCTGTCTCGGCTTCCAACAGCCTGATTAAGCTTTCCCATACATCTTTTTTATCTGCCTCTACCATACGAAATAACTGTATGCAGATAGTATCCAGATAACTTTCTGTCATTTTACTGCGAATCTCTGCATATACCTCTTTCTGGCATATAATAACCCTTTCCCGGAAAGCTTCGATCATGGAAAGATGACGTATATCCAGAAAAAACTTTTTATCCATAATACTTCCACGCCGTTTTCTGTAAAAATATAACTGGCTGGCGGTTACAACTGCATATGGGATTTTATCAACCAGCTGGTGGATAATTAATTCATCTTCATGCAGCTTTCCAGGAGAAAAACGACACGTGCAGAACAAGTCCCTTGAAAATAATTTATTACAGGAAATAATAATTGTCGTGTTCTTTTCATCGCATCCTGTATATGCCAGCGACCGCATTAGCTCTGCTTTGTCCTTTATGACCGGTTTGTCAGAAAGTTCTTTATCAAAATTCAGGTCTGTATCCTGTTCAAAAACCAGGAAGCTGCATATTGAAACTAAAGCATGGAATTCAATAATGTTCCGGTATAAAATTTCCAGATATCGTGGATGGACAATATCATCAGAATCAACAAAACACAAATATTCTCCGGAAGATTCCTCAATCCCTCTGTTTCGAGCCGCAGATAATCCTTGGTTATCCTGTGTAAAATACTGTATTTTTTCAGATGTCTTAGACAAGTCTCTGCATATTTCACCGGAATGATCGGTAGATCCGTCATTAATAAGGAGAATTTCCATGTCCTGGTAAGTCTGGGAAAGCAGAGAATCCACACATGCTTTTAGATAAGGTTCTACATTATATACCGGTACAATTACACTGATCATTCCATTACTTCCTTTCCTCCATTCCCCTGGATTTTCTTTATCACTTATAATAATGTTCAAAGAAAAAAATCCTTTTTTTCATCAGCCATATTTTAACCTTCATCTTATTTCTTCTGCTTACTGCATTCGCCAGGTAATATTTAAATTTCGGATTCGTTAACATCTGATATTCTTTTTCCAGTTTTAACTTCCAGGAAAACTTTTTATTTCTGCGTACCTCCTTTGAAAACATCAGCATTTTATGAACCAGATCCGCATAGTAATGTGACATATCTATATTATGCGGCAGAAGACAGATCTCAAGTTTCTCTCCTAAGAGCATAATTGCTTTATCTGTATCTTCATGGTATTTCGTTGTCAATGCACCGGGGCGGAAATAGTTATAACGGTAAAGTGCTTTATCGATTACTTTCAAATACTTTGAACAGTTTATTAAATCCATTGAAAAAATTAAATCTTCCAGAAACCAAAAATTCTCGTGAAAACGTATGTTATATTTTTTTAGAAACTCTGTTCTGACCATCTTATTCCAGGGTGCATTAATTAAAAAATCATCATACATTTTCCGAAACCTCGTCGTAACAAATCTGTCTTTTCTTCCTGAAAAACGCTTGCCAATCTGATAGGAAACCAATTTTCCTTTACGGTACAGATGAAAACCACAGATTACAAAATCAACATAATCTTCTTTCATTTCCTTACACATGTTAGAACACGAATCTGTTTCCAGGGTATCGTCACTGTCTACAAATAGAATATATTTCCCTTTTGAATGATCAATTCCATAGTTTCTGGCAGATCCGGGACCATTGTTTCTCTTTTTATAATAATGTATTCTGGAATCCCTGCCTGCATATTCTGTACATATGTTCCTTGTATTGTCAGTACTCCCATCATCAATGCAGAGTATCTCGATATTTTTATAATCCTGCTGTATCAGACTCTCCAAACAAAATCCAATGGTTTCATCCGAATTATGGATAGGAATAACAATACTTACCAGTTCTTCTGTCTCCCTCTTCATTCCAATTCCTCTCGCATACACTAAGATATCCACTATTTGTCCCGAATATCTTTTATAATATTTATCAGATATTTTCTTTTTATTACTACCGTTAAAACCAACCCCAAAATAAGCAGATACCGAATAATCCAGTTTCCATAAAACACACTAATAACTGACGCGAACATCAAAAAAGCAAATGAGACTGCCAGTAAGTCTGATGTACTGAACAATGGAGATCCGGTGTTAGCTTTGACAACCTTATTGACATAAACGTAATGCATTCCTGCAAAAAGCAGATAACAAAACAGCGTTGTGTAACCTGCTGCTGAATATCCAAACCGGGGAATACAATAATAATTCAGTATAATGTTGGCGGCTGCCCCTATTGTTGAAATGATCATTGCTGCCTTATTTGCATCATAAAAAAACTCAATATTGCAAAATACGCTGTATAGAAAAACAAAAAACATACTGGCTGCAACGGGCGGAATGACTTTTACCGCGTCATAATATTTTTCAGATGCCATTAATCTGATCAGCTCCGGACCGAGTGCTATAAATACTAAAAAAGCAAATGCCATCATAATACCTGCAGACTTCATCTGTCCTGCTACAGCCTTGTATTGGCCCTTTTCAAGTTTCCGGTACTGCCAGGGAATCAGTGCATTATTAATACTGTTAACAATTATTTTCGTTACAAGCCCGGCATTGTAGGCTACACTATATAAAGCTGCAGATTCCAGACCACACATTTTCTGAATCATAATACGGTCAGACTGATCCAGAATATAAGACGAAAAGTAATGGGGAATTAAAGGGATATTAAATATAATTGCAAATTTAATATATTCCCATTTCCAAATCTTTTTACTTTTGCTTAAATTAAGCAGGTAAAAGATCATGCCAAAACATGCCTGTACGATAACACACGAAAGTATTCTGGCAATTCCTTTATCCTCCATACAGATAACAGCAGCTAAGCCAATCAGAAAATTTGCAGCAGACATAGCTGCTGTTACAAAAACTACACCTCTATAGTGAAAGTCATATCTTTGCCGGATCATCCAGAAATTCAGAGCAGGCGTAAATAACAATTCTAAAAACAGAAACAAGGTAATTGTTGTACTTAATTCCGTTAATTGATTAATCTGTTTTCGAAACAACAGATATGCCAGAAAAGCAGTAATTGTCAGTAACGTTGTAATTCCCTGCATGGATGAAGTATACTCTTCTTTATTGTCGTGATATTTGGTCATCCCTTTATTAAATACCCCAAAATCTAACCGGAAAGTGCACACAATGGTAAATACCTGCAGCCATGACAGATAAACACTATATATTCCAAATTGTTCTTTTGTTAAAAGGCGAGTAAACACCGGGGTTGTAATAAGTGAAAAACTTTTTTGTATCACGCTGCAAATAACAAACCAGATTCCGGCTTTAGCGGCTATTGACAGCGTACTGTATTTTTCCTTGATTTTAATTATTCTGCTCACAGACACCGCCCCTTATCTGCTCTCTCCAAACATAGCTGCCATTTGCTCAGCCATGGAATAAACGTTTTTTTTCCAATCCTTAACCTTTTGCTCAAATTCTTTATTCTCATTGCTGCAAATCAGGGGGATTTTATTTACTAAATTCTCTATAGCAAGCCTGTCATTGCGATAACAATTATCCTGGCACCCGATTGCCTCCATAAAATTATCAATTTTAAAATTATAGGATATAGCAATACTCTCAATGTTATAAGAGGCAGATATAATTACTGGATGCATCTTTGAGCTTATCATTACCTGTCCTTCTGAGAGATATCTGCACAGTTCATTTACCTTAGGATTTATGATGATTTCATAATCTTTATCCGGTAAATTTTTTGCGATTTTTTTCGTGAAATTCAAATCAAAATACCAATTTGTGCTCATAACAAAACGTATTTTGAATTTCTGCCCGTAACTCAGAAGCTTTATTATTTTTTTCATCTTAAAACTATATACATAATATTTTAATGTAATTCTGCTAATGAGTTTATTAAAAAAACGGTTTTGTATGAAGTCACCCTGAATCGCAGTGTACTTGGAATACCCGGCTGCCATTACATTTATAACTGGCTTTTTTTGCTCTTTACCTGAAATATAGGTATCTGATATTATGATTGCAGTGTCTATTCCGAGTGTCACATCTTTATCAGGTAAAAATTTTCTGATCAGATTAAAAGTATCCTTATCACGGACATTTATATAGTCGCAGGCATTCATTGCATTTTTAAAATATCTCCTGTTCACTGCACTTGTTATAGGACCAATGGATTGCCCGATAATAGCAATCTTTGCCTCCTTACGCTTTGCTATCTCTATTTCCAGAATACGGGCTATAAACTGGCGCTTCCAGCGATCATTAAAATACCCTCCGCCTGCCATAACAAATAATGTACTATCATCAAGACTATCTGAAAATTCATCCAGAAGAAACGCTTTTGGTTCTCTTAGTACCTCCTCAATCCCGGATAACGTATTTAACCCGCATCGATCTACTTTTTTATGCACGGATTCCAGCGATTTCATTTCATGGTGATAATAAAAATTTTGCGGATCATAGGAATAAATCGTCAGATTGTTCCGGGGAAAAAAATTTTTTAATAAGTATATGGTACTGCGGGCGATTGCTTCATCTCCGATATTGCCATAGCTCCATCCGCCAGATAATACTATTTTCATTATGTTCTCTCCCCCCCTTATAAATCTTCCTTGCAGCCGGACTGCCGCTAACTTTAAAATTACAGGTACGCATACTCCAACTAATGTATAACAGATCCACCACAAACCCCCGGTCTCTATAACCGGATAATCTGACAGGCGCGTAACCGGCAGTCGGTATATTATGATGATGATTAAACTTACTATTTTAAATGCCAGAAAATGTAATGCCATTATTTCCAGCGAGCATTTGCCTATCTGTATCAAATACTTATTATTCTGAAACCAACCGAAACTGGCAATCACCAATACTAAGCTTATACCCAGCAAACCGCCTGCTGCAGAAGCACCTATATTATTATATACATCACTAAAATATCCCATCTCATTGAGCCAGGCTATAACACCCAGGGTAGTCACTGCTGATAAAAGAATTGTTTTTCTATACTTGCCAAGAATTCGATCCCAGCCATAATAATGGTAAAGATATCCCATCACAAAGAAAAACATTCCCCCGGAAGCCCTTCTCACAATCATAGGTTTTGGGATTACAGAAATTTTACTGAACAGAAAGCAGCAGAGTGCCACGGCTGTAATAATATAAATTCTGTACCTTTCCAGCCCTAATTTCAGCAAAAGGAAATTACCCGCTGAAAACCCGACTGTTATTATAAATATCGCTATTAAGAACCAAAGTGCACCTGAAAAATATTCTCTATGGCATCCAGTTATAATATCAAAAAAATGTACTTTAAATTCCTTTAGCGAGTATGCACCGCCTCCATTTTTCGCATCTACCAGATGCAGCAAGGCGAAAATATTATGTAAAACCAGATATCCAATATCATAAGCAAGAAAAGGAAGATAGTATGCCTTTATACTTTTCTTAATACGTATAAAAGGATGTTCTGAATAGAAATCTTTATACAGATATCCGCTGATGAAATAGAACAAGGGCATCTGGAACATCATGACTGCTGTAACTATAAATGTTGAAGTTCCGGAATGTCCAATGCAGACACAAATGATTCCAATTGCTTTTGCTATATCAATAAATTTCAGTCTGTCATTCATTTTTTCTCCTCATACAGCATCTTATTTATTTCTCACTGACATCAACATTTCGACCAATATAGATCTTTTACAGCTGTAATACTTTAGGTACCGCAAAGTCAATGGAATTATATTCATCCATTTTTTATTTTTCAATAATTCTATGCGCAGTCTGACAGATTCCTGGTTGTTTCGGATCATTGTCAGGATGTCGGGAGCAAGCTTCTTCATTTTTGCATATTCTAGGGTTTGTCTGTGACTGACCAGCAGCATATCCAGGAACTGGATTCTTTTTTCTATCTGATGCATTTTCCTTTTTGATACGTTGTCAGAATGCAGCCTTCTTTTAAATAATATCCTGTGATAGAGATAGCAGGCATCTTCACATAAAGAGAGTTTCCATATAAATTCATCATGTGCCCAGCCCGAAGTCCAATAGCCTTTGATTTGCTCAAAGAATTGCCGCCGGATACTCATGGCACAGCCTTCGCTTCTGATAAAAATTGTTTTACAGTCCAGATGTATATGCCGGACAGATCCATCATTTTTCATTCTATTCATGATTTCACGGGAGAGTTTTGGTGCATCTTTTGTACATGCATATGGTTCATAATCACATGCCAGCAGTTTTATACCAGGATTATCATCCATAACCTTTACCATGCGCATCACTTTATCATGAAACCAAATATCATCCTGGTCACATAAAAAAATATACTTTCCATGGCACAAATTCATGGTTCGGATAAAATTTCCTGCATATCCGAGATTTTCTTTATTTTTATAAATATGCCATGAGCCGTGAAGATTCTTCTCCCTGATAAAAGATTCGGCTACTAATACCGTATTATCTGATGAACAGTCATCACATATAATAACCTCGTCTACCGTTAGCGACTGTTCATAGACAGACTGTAATTGTTCCTTTAAATATCGTTCGCCATTAAAGGCTGCCAACGCTACCGATACTTTCATTCCACTTCCCCTTGTTTTGCAATATAATATGATCCTAAATAATTTCCGTCGGAATAAAATGTGACGGATACTGCATCGCAATCTGGTTCCTCCATATCAATACGCTCTGTAAGATTCACTGGTTGCCGGGGATAATCAACTACCTTTCCTCCATAATCCAGTTTTTCCCCATAATCGCTGAACGGTATATATCCCCCTATATCTGCGGAAAATTCCTGCTCTCCCGATTCTTCACCATTTTTTAGATATCTGATTGTTCCGTTGACAGACTTTGCCTGCGTGTTATAATTGCTCAAATTAAACACAAACTGATTATCTTCAACATATATGCTGCCAATCAGCGGCTCCATACTCCTTGCTGTATTAATTTCCGACATGTTCTGCTGTGAATTTTTGTAATATACTCCAAACCGGTAACCGTCTCCGATAATCGTATTTTGCATCACAACATTTGCAATTGTATTCTTCTTAGGAAAAGAATAGATGGTAAAACCTCCCCCGTTTAAGATACACCGGTTTAACTCTGTGCCATTCACAGCACCATAATCCGGCTGAATCATTACACAGGCATTTGCCACATGATATCCGGGAATATGCGGCATATCAATTCGGACATTTTCCAAATAGATATCATATGCATCAATAGAGTCATATCCTGCTATCTGAATTCCATCAGCATGTGCTTCCGGATTAGTCCCTCCATCGGTAAAATAACTGTCATAGATCTTCACGTTATATAATGCATTTATAAAATCACTCTCTGAATCATGCATATAAATCTTATCTATTACCATATTACATGCTCTTATCATTCCATTCTCAACTTCTCCGTTTCGAAGGGTTATGACAGTATTCCCGCCATTATTTCGATAGTCATTTATAATATTCCCATCGCTCAGATAAAAATCATCTAATAAGACCGGGGTATTCAGATTTGTAAAACGTATATTTTCCGAAGTTCTAAACTGTTCAAAACAATAATTATATTTTTCCGCACTCTTTTCGGTTATCAGAATCCTTCCGTCGCTGCCAATACACTCGGGATACTTTTCTGTAAATTCCTGAAGTTGTTCAGCCGGACTGTAGTATCCTGTATTATTCATATCTGGTATCACATAATTCCAGACCCCACTTGTATCTGTCTGTTTCGTAAGGCTAAGAATGATACTGCTGTCTTGTAAACAGCTTTTCATCTCGAATGTTTCTCCACCAGCTATTCTTATAAGCCATCGGTATGTACTGCCATCTTCCGTATCTGCTGCTGCATATCCATACTTTTGCGCAAGATATCGGATTAAACACTCCCATGCACCATCCGTGTATTCTGCCGTATAAAAAGCAGAATCCATCGAACCCTGCTGATCAAAATGTAACTCTGCCTCAAAAAGCATATCTGCTATATTGACATTACCGGTGAGAACTTCTCCCGTCGTATCATTTGTAGCAGAAACAGAACTGTTTTTTTCCTTAAACTCAGATACTGTACATCCTATTGCAATGTCTTCATTATCTGGAAGGCTGTAATCATTCTTTCTGTCATTTAAACCGGAAGGAAACGTATCCTTTTCAAAGTTCTCCGGTCTGTTTTCTGCTTCCCTGTTCGGCTTATCCGGGAATATCCTTGTAATTTTTACTGCACCTATAATGACAAGGATAACAATCACTAATATACCTGCCGCAACTGCTGCTTTCTCTTTCATATTATCTCCAACATATGTTCTTTCTCACGATCTGCTGCTGCGAAATCCCCACAGCATACCGATTTGATTTAACTTAAGCAATTTACTGCTATCGATATTATTCGTTCTGGTACCTCTGTATTTTTCCCTCTGTATATTTATCCATAATCCAAGCTTTAATCCGGATTCGGTCACGTAATTAAGAGGCACTTTAAGATCACCGTATCGTTCATAATATTCTTTTGCTTCCTGATACCAGTCATCCCATTCCCGCCTTATACGTATCTGCCATCTCATACCCAGCTGCTCCAGTTTTTCAATCTCACTGTCGCTAATCTTTTTTTGCTTATAGCGTTTCCTTTGATAACACAGCCATTCACCTAAAGGAAGATGTTTGTATATGTAGTTTTTCGGAATATCCAGATGCCCATAACTCGAATAGTACCGAACGCAATACTGATACCAGATGTCCCATTGTGTTCGAATTCCCATCGTCCATTCCATTCCAATCTGATTAAGTAACGATATCTGCGTATCACTTATTATATATGAACCTTTTTCATGGTATGCTGCCCTCTGCCGTTCGATCCAGCGGCCTAACAGAAGTCCGTTTTTTGTTTTATACTTGATGGGAATTCTAAGATTCTGATATGTAAGATAATATTCTTTTGCATATTGGTACCACTCTTCCCACTCAAGTCGTGTATACCTGCGTTTACTCGTCCTGACCATAGAATCCACCTTTACGTTTATCCTTTCCTTTGTACCTCGGCCGTTTTCTGCCATGATTTTTTCAAATATAGCAGACTGTTTTGTACCAGTCAACGGATAATAACCCAGTGGATGTCCATGCCGCACAGAGGTCATAATTATTACAGTCCGGTCAGTATATGATCAAAACTAATTCCAGGACCGGCTTAATTCAATGGTACCTTTTTACACAGAGAGGTGTGTTTTATGACGGAGTGGTGGTTGAACTCTAAAATCTTCTATATTATAATAAAATTCGACTTTATAATATTTATCTATATATAAGCATAAGTAGTCTTAAATCAGCAGTGAGGTGAAAAAATTGAAAATAGCTATCGTTGACGATGTTGTAGAGGATCGGCAGGAAGCCATGAGTTACATAACAAGTTATTGTAGTACTTATCATCCGAATCTACCTATTGAATATGTTGAATTCAACAGCGGCGAAAAATTGCTGATAACATTTCGTCCTGGATTGTATGATATTATATTACTTGATGTCTATATGGATGGAAAAAATGGTATCGAAATTGCAAAAGAGATATATCAAAAAGATCAAACCGCCTGTCTCATGTTTTTTTCAGACAGCGACTTTTATGTACTGGAAAGTTTCTCTGTACAACCTGTCTACTATATCCTAAAACCCCTCTCTATGCACAGAATACAATTTGAAGAAGGGCTTCATCTGTGCTTTGACAAGCTGGAGAAATTAAACGAAAAACCAAAATCCCTAGAAGTTACAATTAATAAATTCAAAGCCCAGCTGCCGCTTAAAAATATTATTTATGTAGACTGCCAGCTGCGCAGATGCCGAATACATATGGTTAACAATGATATTATTATCGTTGCAAACCCCGTCAGTTACTGTATCAATCAGCTTTTAAAAGAGGAAATATTTATGGAATGTTATCGTGAAGTAGCAGTTAACATGGATTATATAAAAAATATATATAACAATTACATTTTACTTACGAATGGTGAACAGCTTCCAATTGCCCGACGTAAAAAGAAGGAATTCCTTAATTTATATGTGAAACATCTTGTTAATAAAGCTGGTGGTCAGGTTCTTTCTCTATAATTCCGGCTTTACAGATCATATAATTTGAAAGAAATCTTTTCTTCCATATTAATATATGATAAAATACATTATCAAAAGCAAAGATTTAAAATACTATGGATTAAGATAGTCTTTTCTGCACGAAAAGGCTATCTTTTATCGCGCCCAAAAGGAGTTTTTATGAAATATTATATAACTATTTTTATTTTCCTTATGTTTCTTCTATCTATGGAAACCGCTGCAAAATCCCCTGATACCATTAGCGAGAATACCGAATCTGCAGCCGGTCAAACAGATAATCCGGCGACGGACCCTGAATCTGACCAGCCGGATATTCAGGACATGGTGTCTACTGCTGATGAACTGGATAGCTGGCTTCGTTCTCATCAGGAGACTGGGGGCTGCGTAACTCTGGCTGATAATATTTCCCTGCCCTCAACGGATACCTACTATACCCGCCAGCCCATTACCATTGAGACAGGTTCTTACGGTCTGGCAGGAGTCTCCTTTAATGGCCCTTTTACCTTTTGCGGTATCGGTACAGATCAACCCGTTCTAAAATCTGCCAACCGGGATTATGGATTATCACTGTTACGAAACAATGGCACATGTACGGTAATCGCAAGAGGCACTTCAGAGAAGGGAGGAACTGCCATCTATTCTGACAGTACCGTATTACTTGATTCTTCCCTTATTACCGCTTCCGGACCTGGAGCAATTGCAGTTCACATCAAAGAAGGGCAAATTAACTGTGAAGCGGGCAGTATAATAGCAGAAGGAGAAAATTCCAGGGCAATCTTCTGGGAAAATAATACAAATAGTAATGATAATATGCTGCAGACAGCGCAAAACCGGATTGATTTCAGCCGAATTCACGCCTCAGGATTGGGTGCTTTATCCATAGATTCTCCCGCCTCTTTATCTTGGATCTTAACAGAAAATGATATTATTCCTGAATTTTTCCATCAAAATAGTAACCTTTCTATGATTAAAGCTGATCAGTGGAATAAAAAAACAATCCTTAAATCAGCTGTTAGCCATTATCTGCATACAGGTTTGTATAATGTTTGGTTTGTATCCAACGACCCGAGAATTCCTACCAATCCGATATATTTTTCGGTACCCGTTGTATGGGATCCCCCCACTACAGCAGATGCCAATGGAAACTATACAATAAGCGGTCATCTCGGAAGTTACTCTAATGGAATGGTGTTAGTCGAAAACGAAGAAGTGCTTCTTACTGTCCGTTCGGATAATCAGCCCGATCTGACCGCTGCCATCCCCAGTGTAAATCAAAAGGATGCCAGTATTATGTTCCGGTGTTCCGGTTATTCTTCAGATTTTGATTTATGGGGCTCCGATAATCAGGGTCAATCCTGGAAAAAGTACTCCTTTGAACCGGTAACTATTGCATCTGAGTATATACAAATCGGCGGTGATTCTGATAAAGAAACAAATATTCAGCTTGGAAAAGAATATATTTTTTTTCTGGAAAACAAACCGGACAGCAGCTCGCCCGGTCTGCGCTCCGATCTATTCTATTTAACGGTTTACGCTGACGGAAACTATAACTGGAGTACCGGAGCAAATGCTTCTGTCATAGAAAATCCGGAAGAACCCTATTATACAGCATCTACGATAAGCGAACTGACTAACTGGATTAATTCACATAATGAGGTTAATGCAGCGGTACATGTGCAAAAAGACTTAATTATTTCCGACATTCAACGTCTTGATTCTAATTCACGTTTTTTTGAAATTGGCACTACTTCCATAGATATGGGTCCTTATTCGATTATAGTTGAAGAAGGCGGAGTGCTGTTTTTAAATGTAAATGAATTATATGGTGAAGGTGTCAATCAGCCTTTGATCAAGGTAAAGAATAAAGGAAAGCTGATTCTTATGCAGTCTTTCAGCGGACAGGATCCATATCTGCGTGACTATTACACCATACGATCTGAAGGCGATGGAATGAATGGAGGTACCACCATTTCTTTGGATCCAGGCAGTACACTTTCTGCAGAATATGTGAAAATAATAGCGGAAGGCAATCAGGCAAAAGCAATTGAGAGTCTTGATCCAGATGGTTTTTCCCTGCCTGCAGCTATGTATCTGTCCGTTTCCGGCACAGATAGTACTGCACTTTCCTGTGTTGGAACAGCTGATGTTTTTTACAGTACAATTATTGCACAGGGGCTGAATGCCAAAGCCGTTGAAGCATTACAGGTAAACGCAGATTCTTCTTATTTGGATCCGTTTGAATCTGACTTTATAACAACATATAGTAAATTTGTTGATTTTAATATAGATATTGATCAACTCAATGTCTTACCTTTATATACAAATAGAATTGATGCCTGGATTACCACACCTGACTATATTTATATTACCGTTGCAAAAGCAGGAGATATGAACAACCTGAAAGCTATCCCCATTATGTGCAAATATGATTTCAGTGAAATCAATACGCTCAAAGAAGGAAAATATCCCCTGTCTGTGCACCTTGAAACTATAGGTGGTATGCATGTACAGAACCTTCCTGAAAATAAGATACTGACTGTAGGTGTACAGGATAAATCCGTCCCCGATATCAGTTTAATCAAAATATTTGCTCCCATATTGTCACCGCTTGATGAGGAACCTAGACATACTGTTCGCATTGATACGCTTCATCACTACTCATCAAAAAACAGTAAGATCTGGTATTCCACTGACAATGGATTGTCCTGGAAGAATGCTGCTGAAGATTTCAACGTATTTTATGATAATTCCAGCATTTATATTGGCGGTCTGATATCCGAGGTTAATTACCTGCTCAAGATGGAGGCTGACAATTCTTCCAATAGCATATCTGAGGAACAAACACCAGATGGATGGTCTGCAGTTCAAAAGCTTTTTATAGAAAAAGACAATAATATTACAGTTATGAATTGGAACGGAAGCCGTGGGGATGGTGACCGGACCGATCAGGAATTACCACCTGGCAACATTGAAACTGAAAATCAGAATATGCAGGATGAAACAGCAGAAGCAAAGCCAGTGCAGGCGGTGACCGATACGGAGACTATTATTTCAGGTACTATGCTAAACCAGCTTATGAAAATAAGCCATAATACGGTGCTATTTGAAAAAAACGGAACCTCTCTATATATTCCAAACGATTTTCTGGAAGGTCTTAATTTATCAGAAAATGATATGCTGGCTGTTACCATAAAATCCATAAGCAAAAATTCGTTTTATTTTGCAATTTCTATAAATGGAAAACCTGTGAATAAACTTACAGAAATTTCGGTACAGTTTCCTACAAGCCTTTCTATATCGGCAAACAACAAATACTGCTACGATCAGAACGGCTCTTTCATATCTGAGGCAAAATCCGATTCAGATCTGGGTATTGTAAGCTTTACAATTTCCGATACCGGAACCTTTTATATACAGGAATCTCCCGGGAGTTCATCCAACAGGCATGTTGCCAATGAATCTAAGCTGCAATCTTATATTACAGATCAAGGTGTAAATTCGTTTGTGTTTCTCATTTTCTTTTTCTTGTCTTACATTATAAAAATAAAGAAACATCATTAAAACATTACGGTTAACCAGCATTTTCTTTTACAGAGATCTCCGGAGGATTCAAAATGCAGACTAGACTAATTACATCTTTAATAAATAAGTCCTATAGAAAACAACTAAAATTGATCGTTATAATACTTGTTACTGTATTATCGGCTGTATTACTTTTTCATATTTTATATTACAAAGATAATAAGTATACTAATACTGCACTCCAGCCAGTTAATGGAGTTTTGAATCTTACTGAAGATTTTTTTTCCTGAGAAAGATCTTCGATTCCTTACTCATGAATGGGAATTCTATCCGGGTGTATTATTATCTCCGTCTGATTTTACAGATGGTCCTCCGGACCGTTACCGCCAATACATATCTATCGGGCAATATGGAGGTTTTGAAACAGGCAATCCAGTCCGTTCTCCTCATGGAAGTGCCACATATCGGCTTACTATTAATCTGCCGTCGCCTCAACACGTTTATGCCCTGGAAATTCCGGAAGTTTATTCTGCATATCGTTTATATATAAATAATACCCTGATTGCCCAGATAGGAAATCCGGATGCCGGCCTATATGCACCAGGTCTGCAAAACAAAATTTATTCTTTCAATGGTGAAGGCAGTGTACAGATTATTCTGGCTGTTACCGATTATTCATATTACTTTAGCGGACTGGTCTATCCCCCCGCATTTGGTGATCCGTTTTCAGTCAACTTCAGGCAGGACGTACAGCTTTGTATTCGCATTGCTGTATTTCTAATTTCCATTGGCTGCCTGTTCCTTTCATTTTTTCTTGGAGTTCGGGTTCATCACAGATATGCCCTGGTATTTTCTGCACTTTGCCTGGCATTGAGCGGTTATACCGTTTACCCACTTATCCATACCTTTTTGCTTACCGCTATCCAGCCTTGGTATACAATAGAGCGTTTCTGTTATTTTTCTATGTTTTTGTTTATTGTGTTCCTTCAGAATAAGCTCTGTAAAACAAACAGAATAGCTGCCGGAATCTCTGTAGCTGCATGCATCATGCTTTGTATTCTTTCTCTGGTATGCGGTGTCTTCATGCCTTATTGGAATCTTACTGCATTAAAAGCATGGTCTTATCTGTTTTCCATCAATAAATGGCTAACAGCATGTTATTTAGTTGTAATCGTAATGGCCGCAATGTACCGACAACTTCTGCAGGAATGGTTTATTTTATCCGGAACTTTATTCTATGCCGTTTCTCTCCTGGCAGACCGTATCCTGCCAGCGTATGAACCTGTATATGGGGGATATTTCTCTGAATGGGGCGGTGCCGCATTGATTTTAAGCCTGGGATTTTTATTATGGTCTGAAATATTCGACTCCTATAAGTATCGGATACTTCTTGAAGAGAAACAGCACCATATGGAGCAGCAGCTCTCTATGCAGCATGAACATTTCAATCAACTGCAGGAAAAAATCGAGGAAGTCCGGGCTGTAAAGCATGATCTGCGCCATAATCTGCGAACTTTCCGTACATTCCTGGATTCGGGTAATATACAGAGTATCAAAAATTATCTAAACCAATATGAAAAACAGCCGGCTTTGCAAACGGTACCCTTCACATACTGTAATAATTTAACAGCTGATGCCGTTATCCGGTATTATGTACAAAAAACCAGCAGTGCACAGATATCTTTTAAAGTTGCCCTTTCCCTACCGGAAGATTTTCCTTTTCCGGATTTTGAATTGTGTATCATTCTTTCAAATCTTTTAGAAAATGCTGTTGAAGCCTGCTGCCGTCAGATAGAACAAGAACAACGCTCAATCTGCCTCCAGGGAAAGTTTACGAATGAACAATTCCATTTGATTGTTTATAACTCTTATGCTGGAAAATTATATAAGAAACATGACCATTTTCTTTCTTCCAAACGGAATGAATATGGCATTGGTATCTCATCCGTCAAAAAAATTATTAAAAATCACAATGGATTATGCTCAATCCAACTGAAAGACAGAGAATTTCAGGTATCGATTTTGATTCCAATCATCACGGAAAATTTATCTGCTTGAACATTCGTACATTTACAAACAGCTATTTAAAATAAAAGTCATAAACCTCATTAGCCCCGCAAAAGTGTAAAAAGCAGAGCGCAAATCTTACTTTTGCGCTCTGCTTCCTATATCATTTTCCCATATTCAGAATTCTTTTTAGTAATCTATTCCTCCCCCGCCGATGGTATCAGATAGGAATTTTCTGCCTCCGCATACTCTGCCTCCGGCATTGATTCCAAAGTTTCCAATGCCTTTTCCGAAGCCTTCAGCGCAGATGCTTTTTCAGCCGGCTCAGAAATCTTAAGGCTGGCATCATAGATGACACCTTTAAATTTCTGATCATATCTGGAAAAAGATAATAGTGCTCTTTCTCCGTTTATCCCGGTCACTTCAATAGTGATATCAGGATCATTATTGGAATAACCCTGACAGCCATATTCCGAAGATGCTGCTTTCCCATTCACAATATCCAGCTTTTCTGCCAGTTCTTTTGCCAGTTGCGTATACTCGCCGGGATTATCCATTAGTTTCTGGTCAAAATCCAGTGACACTTTCTTATCCAGAGTGCGTGAAAAACCTGCATTAAAGCGTTCCCCCGTTACGGCATCGATCATAAAAGAGTAGCAGGTATCTTCCGGTGAGCGGGTATCCCCCAGACGCACATCCCCGCTCCAGAATGCCCTTGGAAATGTTTCCGTACCGGCATTATATGACATATAGATGGTCGCCCCGTTCATCTTTAATCCATAAAGCTCCCACAGCATTTTAGCCCCTGTCTCAGCTGCTACATCCTGTTTCAGATCCTTCTCAGTTGGAATGCTGTCCTTCGTCAGAGGATCAGAAACCACTTTATAAGTTCCCTTCACATATTTATTTTCCTGCACTTCTCCATTTATCACAGCATCAGCTTCCTGGATTTCTTCTTCTGCTTCGATGGCTGCGTCTACTTTCTTTGCTCCCTTGCTTTCAGTTCCTTCTTTTGCCTCTGCCGTTCCTTCTTTTGCCTCTGCCGTTTCTTCTTTCAACAGATAGCTGGTGGAAACAGTCGCTGTTTTCCCCAATTCTGCTGCCATAACAGCATCGCTCACACTCCCAAATAAAAATGCACATACGCCAATTGCTGCAAATGCACCAGCGATAATCCTGGGAAATTCATTTTTATCACTCTTTTTATTTCTTCTGTTATTTGCTGCAGTATCTCTTCTGCTATATATCTTTTTATCTGTTCTTTTATCTGTTCTGCTGCCTGTTCTTTTACCTTTTCTATTATCCATATTTACCCCTTTGCTTCTGGCATGCCTGCCTTTTTATTCGTATTTGTGATCACATTTCCTATCTTAGACTCCGGAGATTATAAACTTGTAATGAACTTGTTACAGAGTTGTAAACATTACTTTTACCTCGGTCCCTTCCATAAGACCGGATGCGAATTGAAGATGTGCATTATGAAGCTGGGAAATTTGTTCACAGATCGATAGTCCCAATCCGGCTCCGCCTTCCTTGCGGCTTCTGGACTTATCTGCCCGATAAAAAGCTTCTTTTACGTGCTGCAGCTGTCTCTCTGTCATACCTTTTCCATAATCCCGGACGGATAAAACTTTTACATTATCTTCCTGATAAGCTTTTACCTCTATCCAAGACTTCGGATTGCTTGCTTTGATGGCATTGTCAATCAGGTTCACCAGCAGACTTTCCAGAAGTTCTGCATTTCCGGTAATACAATCCATTTGACAGCTGTAGTTAACCGTAATCTCTTTTTCGACAGCCTTACGCAATATGGTATTGCTTACAGCATCCAGCAATGATTTCACTTCTATCTTTTCTTTTTTGATTTCATTGTTCCGCATCATCGCCAGGTCCAACAGCTGGTACGCCATGTTTTCCATTCTTTTGCTTTCAGACATGATATAACCGCAGGACATGATTCTGTCTTCTTCTGAAATTACCGCTTTTTGTACATACTCCGCATACCCATAAATTGCTGTTAAGGGAGTGCGCAGTTCATGGGCAAAATTATCTATAAACTGTTGTTTCTGCCTTGCCGCTTCATTCAGGTCAGCTATTTGTTTTTGTATTTCCATTGCCATGTGGTTAAAGCTCTGTGCCATATATGCCAATTCATCATTGCCGGAGACCGGAAGCCGTTTTTCATACTCTCCTGCCGCAATCCCCATGGATGCCTCCGAAATCTGCTTCAGCGGGCGGAAAATCTGATTTAGCAAAATCAGCAGGCAGAATGCCAGACATACGGATAAAACGGTTCCCGCCATATACAGTGTATTCTTTAACCGGTTCCAGGAAGTTATGGTCTCTTCTATATTATAGCGGTATACCAGGGCATAGTCCTCAAAAGGTGCCGGAAGCAGACCCGCCACATAAACAGACGGCTCCTCATTTCCTTTGATGGATACATAGCGCTGTCCTTCCTTATAAGAATCAGTATTTATATCCTCCAGAACTTCCTGCGCCATATTGGTATAAACCAGGTTTACCTTTTTATACACTGCAAGACCCATGCCGTTACCTTTTGCCAGATAGGAATACGGATGCATTAAGCTCTCCATCGAGCCCCCAATCTCTACCCCTCTGCTGTCCAGAGCCTGAAAATCTTTTAATATAGAAGAAACAATCACGTAATGCTCCGCCAGGCATCGTTCTTTTATAACCCCAACCTTATCTTTAAATATGATTGCTGACATTACGGTTATTCCGGCGTATAAAAAGAATAAGAACAAAATAAGCGTGGTAAAAAAGGCCCGTTTTTTCATTTCGTGACCTCCAGACGATATCCCATCTTATATACTGTTTTTATATAATCCTCCAGTTCCAGTTTCTTCCGCAGTTTCTGTATATGTACATCCACCGTCCTGGTATCCCCTTCAAAATCATACCCCCAGACAAGCTCCAGAAGTTTTTCCCTGGATAGAGCAATATTTCGGTTCGTAACCAACGTTTCCAGCAGGTCATACTCCTTTGGCGTACAATCCATAAGCAGGTCATTTAAAAATACCTGATGGCTTTCAAAATCTATTCTGACTTTACCAACCGAAAACCCGGTATTCTGTTTTAATGTCCTGCGCAGAACCGCCTCCACCCGCGCCAGAAGCTCCAGCATTTGAAACGGTTTGGTAATATAGTCATCCGCCCCCATTTTTAAACCTTTCACCCGATCCGATAAACCGGTTCTGGCAGTGAGAAATATAGTAGGTGTTCCCTTTGATTCCCGGTATACTTCATATCCGTCCAGCCCGGGCAGCATAATATCCAGGATTAACAGATTAAAATGATTCTGCCCAAGCTCCCGGACTGCTTCCTCTCCATCAAATGCCGTCACACACGTGTGCCCCACAAGCTGCAGATTTCTGCGTACTAATTCATTTATCGCTAACTCATCTTCGACAATTAGTATTGCTGCCATTTTTATCCCCCTTTCATATCGCAGATGTTCCTGCTTTTAATGGAAATATAACATGGGGATGTTACCAAGTTGTAAACTTTCTTTCGGCGGCTTAACAGAACCTGACTGTAACCACCCCGCCAGATTCACAGTTGTCCAGTTCCAGTTGTCCAGCGTGAGCTTTTACTACTTCCGCTGCAAACCAAAGTCCAAGTCCATTGTGTCCATCGGTGCCACGCGCTGCATCTCCACGCCACAGGCGCTCTGTTGCATGGTGTAATGCCGATTTACTAAAGCCGGGACCTTCGTCACGCACAGTGACCTGCCAGCCCCCCTCTGCCATGCTGCTTTCCAGATACACATTTCCTCCTGCGGGGGTATACTCAATTGCATTCTGCACCACATTGCCGAGGGCACGAAGTAAATGGTCTCTCTGAATGCTCACTGTACCCTCCAGGCCGTTATGGGTTTGCAGGCAAACCCTCTTTGTTTCTGCAAAAGCCATTGTTCTGTTGCCCAGCTCGTCAAACATAGCAGACAGGCTGGTGTTTTCAAATGCCTCATCACCACCGGCGGCGGTTTCCAGCAGGCTGGCAACATACTGCCTGGCCCTGTCGTTGCCTGCCATAATTGTTTCCACCATTTTGCGGCTGCTGCCAGGCAGTTCTTCACCCAGCAGAAGTTCGGCATTGCCTCCCACCAGGGTGAGCGGGGTTTTTAAATCATGCGCAAGTGCTGCTATTTCTGCCTCACGTTCCTGCTGTGCCGCCCACTGAGAAGACAGGGCGCTGTACAATGCCTCCCGCATATGCTCCATGGCGCCAAGAGCCTGGTCATACTCGCGGATGCCTGCGTGAGGAATTGTGAAATCCAGTTCCTGGGCGCCGATCTTCTCGCTTACCTCACTGAACAGCTTCAGCTTGGCTGCGAGACGCCGGCGGAGCCACAGAGTATTAAATAACAGGCAGAGCACCAATGCCGCACCAAAGGTGGCCAGCCACAGGTATTCAAAGGGTGGCAGCATGTCACGCAGCACAGGATTGGTAAACTCTGCCCTGTAATGCCAGCGAAAGATTATGGTGCTTCCATCTGCGTAAGTGTACCGCGAAACATCCGCGTTGGTGTGCCGGGAAACATAAAGGCTGTAGGCATCCTCCTGAAAAATTCCGGAAAGGGTTTCCAGCTTCTTTCCCTCTACGTTGCTTTCCAGCACTTTGCCATTTGGATCAAACAAAGCATACTCAGGCAGGAAATCGTCACCGGGAGAAACAAATGTTTCTGGCGCTCCGTCCAGCATCTGATCCACCTGTTGGTTCGGGACAACTCCCCGGTAAGCAATGCCGGTGTTTTGAAACCTCACCAGGCAAAAAGACCATACCATACAGCATAACAGCATACAGCCGGACATAACTACTGCAAAGCGCAAAAGCACAAAAGAAAGGCCTACAGAACGCTGTCTTTTCGCCATTTGTATCCCACCCCCCAAACAGTTTCTATAGGACTTAAGCCGTCGGCTTTCAGCTTGGCGCGGATATTTTTGATGTGCTCCGCAATGGCCGACGAATCGCCTTCCGCGTCAAAACCGAAAACGGCTTCGTATAATTGTTCTTTGGTAAACACCTGCCCGGCATGCAGTGCAAGGTGCTCACAGATGGCGTATTCGCCCTTGGTAAAAGGCAGTGTATGTTCACCCGCAATGGCCCCCTTTGCCTGCATATCAAAGCGAACACCACCCCGGTTCAGGGTGCGGCTGGGCTGGCGTACCTCCCGCCGCAGATGGGCATTTACCCGTGCGCACAGCTCCGCGATCCTGAATGGTTTTTTAATATAATCATCAGCGCCCAGGCCAAAGCCCTGCACAAGGGCCGCATCTTCCGCCCTGGCAGTCAGGAACAATATGGGACAATCCACCTCGGCACGGATGCGGCTGCAAAGAGAAAATCCATCCTCTCCGGGCATCATCACATCCAACAGCAAAAGGTTATACAGCTGACACCTGGCAGGCTGCACGGTAGCGGGATCCGTTTCGGTGTCTACCTGGTGCCCGTCCCTTTCCAGGGCGGTGCGTACCAGTGCCAGCATATCAAGGTCATCATCGACCACTAACAGTTTCGCCATAGTCTATCCTCCTAGTTTTACTCTTGTATAACTTTACCTTCCCATTTACTATACCATAGTAATGTCAAAATCAGAATCATCGAAGTAATAATAATCTGAGAAATAATTCCAGGAAAAATAAGTTCACTTGAAAATCCAAAATAATTTTTCAAATACCGAACACCCCATTCCCAGGGAATGAACGGCCAAATTTTATCACCAATGGGATTTTCAAAGAAACCCGCTAAAATCGTACCAGAAATCCCCAGCAAAACAGAAATACTTGAACCAAAACGAAATGCAATAGGTACGTGTAATAAATATAATAATAAACTGTTATTTAATATAATACAAAATATGGCAAGATATGAACCAAAGTTCATTACACTTATATCCAGAAAAAAATTGACTCCAATATAGAAACAAAGTTCATATATGATCACGCTTATGGCTGAAAAAAACAGTAAAAAGAACAATTTTCCCAAATATACGCTTCTTCGGGACTTCACTAAACCCAGAGCATTTTGAATACCGTTTATATTCCTGTCGAGATTAATTAAAATTGGTGCAGCAATACTAACAAAAATCGGATAACATATTTGTAATACCACGAAAAACAATCTCGCATCCGAAATAATATGGTAACCGGCAGAAGCGTAATAAACCAAAAATAATGTTGTAACCACAACAGGCAGTAACAAATGCAATAGAACAACCGGAGTTCGTCTGATTTTGGTAAAGTTAGATAAAAACTCCCTTATAATAGTCATTTGCGGTACACCTGCTTTCCATACCAGCGGGCAAACAAGATTGAAAAAACTAACATAGCAAACAAGCTTATCAATACCAGCAGCAAATTTTGTCCTGAATTTAATAATAATCGTGAATCTGCACCAACCAATAATCCGCTTGGCAAAACTCCAAATAAAGTAACCATAAACCTGGCAGTCCAGCTATATGGGAAAACCCAAAACAACGGCGTCAAGGAAAAAAACAGACCGCCTAATGCACTGGCAAACAAATTTATTATCACAGATCCAACAAATCCGACTTTCTGATCTAAAAATAAACAGAACGGAATCTGCCATAATAAAGAGAGACACAATAAGAAGTATCCTAAAACATAAAAACCGGCAAAACCTATCGCAGCTGAAACACCTGACCATATGACTTCAGAGATTATGGCGATAAACGATAGCAATAATGATATCATCAAAAGATTCAGCGCTATTAGAATTGTTTTAGCAATAAATGTCTTCTTCAAGTTAATGGGCAAACTATAAAGCGTACGGTATTTGTGTTTTTTGATCCTTATGATTAACTAAATGACATAAAATCACAATGGACAAAGATGCAACAGGCATGCACCAATTGCAAACGATAGAGCTTGAAAAGCCACCTAAACCAATATTTAAATATATAAATATCATGGATATTAAAATTAAAGCTATTGGTATAAATATAATAAGTTTTCTAAATAAAGAGCGTTTAAATTTCAAGTTTTCTGCTTCTAAATATGTTCGCAGCATCATTATGCACGCTCCCTTCTTACAATATCCATAAACAATTGTTCCAGATCTTCATCTGCTTCAACTTTGTCCTGGTAAAGAAGCGATCCATTGTATATGATCCCTATATCATCGGCAACCTGTTGTATTTCGCTTAAAATATGACTGGATATAATTACAGAAATCCCAGACTCCGCAAATGTTCGGATCATGATCCTTAATTCTTCTATGCCAAAAGGGTCTAGCCCGTTAGTAGGTTCATCCAAGACTAATAATTGGGGGTTATTAAGCAGCGCTAATGCTATACCCAGTCTCTGTTTCATTCCCAGCGAAAAATCGGATATCTTTTTATTTTTCGTATCCGCTAAGTCCATTTTTTGCAATACTTCAGTACATTTTTCTGCCCCAATCCCCAAAAGAGTCGCCCTCACTTTTAAGTTTTCAAATGCCGTTAAATTCTCATACAGCGGTGGTGATTCGATCAATGAACCAATATTCAATAAATCTTTTCGGGACCAGGGATGATTGTTGAATAATATTTCTCCTGAAGTCGATCTGGTAATTCCTGTGATCATCTTCAGCAATGTTGATTTACCGGCACCATTAGGTCCTAATAAACCGTAGACAGAATTTTTTCTTACACACATCGATAAATCTTTTATTGCATACGTCTTTTTAAACTTTTTAGAAACATGATTGGTTTTTATGATATACTCATACATTTATAACTTCCTCCATTTTACATAATTGACAACATAAAACGGTCTGCCGGCTGCAGCCGGTTTGAACAGTGTCCGTCCCATAGCGTTGTAACTCTTTTGATTTGTTACTGCTATGGTAACAGCTATTTTTAAGGAAATTATAAAGAAGCTGCTGCTTACTTGAAAATTCACCCCTGCCAGCAGCCTATAAAGTTTAAATCTTGCGTTTGTCAGGCTGGACTCTAAATTTGTTTCTTCTTATATTCCTTTCCCCAAACAACCATTGCCTCCAAAACTGTATTCAAACTCAACCCCATCTCTGTCAATTCATATTCCACACGGGGCGGTACTTCCGCATATACCGTTCTGGTAATCAAGCCCGCCTCCTTCATATCCTTTAGATTAGAAGTCAGCACTTTTTGTGAAATGTTCCCAATCGAATTTTTCAGTTCTCCAAACCTTTTCTTGCCTGTTAACAGATCACGGATAATCAAAACTTTCCATCTGTTACTGATTAAGCTTAGTGTTGTTTCAACCGGACATTCCGGTAATATCTGTGTTTCCATATGATTTCCTCCATTAGTTTCTTTTTGGCACCTTAAGCACTTTATTGTGCCTACTTGCTCTAATCGCTGTATGCCTTTAATATATTACTTATAAAACAAGAAGTCAAGACAAGAGCGTGTTAGAAAATTGCTTTCTGACAGATGTGCGTCACAGTTTGTGGTAGATTTGTCCCGGATGAAGGGCGCGTAACGGGCTACGCAACCTGAATCCGGGGCAAATATGCCGCAAAGTGGGGCGTGCAGATGGCAGGAATGAATTTTAAAACACGCTCTAGGGAGGAATACCTATGGAAAACAAATATCTCAACATACTTAGGGAAATTAAAAGTGTATCGATGTCAACTGTCAGCAGCGAGGGAATGCCCCAGGCAAGAATTATTGATGTTATGCTTGTTGAAAATCAATCCTTATATTTTTGTACCGCCAGGGGGAAAGATTTTTACGCAGAATTACTGGAGAACAATATGGTTGCGGTAGTGGGAATGACGAAGAATTATCAGATGATCCGCTTAAGCGGCAAAGCAAAACATCTGTCAGAGCAGAAGCTCTGGATTGATAAAATATTTAAAAATAACCCCATTATGAATGACGTTTATCCCGGGGAAGCCAGATATATCTTAGAACCATTTTGCATAAACAGCGGTTCCATAGAATACTTTGATATAAGCTCAACTCCTGTATACAGAGAATATGATTCTTTTGGAAACATGGACTCCATTATGAAAGGATTTGAAATTACCGGGGATTGTATTTCCTGCGGCATTTGTGCCGAGAACTGCCCGCAGCATTGTATTGATTCGAAAAGCAAATATATGATACAGCAGCAGCATTGCCTGCACTGCGGATTATGCTATGAAACCTGTCCCGTAAAAGCCATTAAAAGGAGAACGAAAATATGTTAATGGATATTTGGATTTTACTAACACAACGAAGTGCATTTTTCATTAATCTATGCCTGGAACACTTGAAAATTTCTATTATCTCTATCGTAATTGCAATTCTATTCGGAGGGATCCTTGGTATTCTGGTTAGTGAATTCCGACGATCGTCTAAGCCTGTACTTGGCATTATCAACTTTCTGTACACCATTCCATCCATTTCTATGCTGGGATTCCTGATACCCTTTTCGGGCATCGGAAACATAACTGCCGTGATTGCACTTACCTTTTACGCATTAATGCCGATGGTGAGAAACACTTATACAGGAATCACCAATGTAGATGAAAATATTATTGAAGCTGCAAGAGGGATGGGCAGCACAGACAGGCAGATTTTATTTAAGATTAAACTGCCATTAGCGCTTCCGGTAATTATGTCCGGCATCCGAAATATGGTAATTATGACAATCGCTTTAGCAGGTATCGCTTCCTTCATTGGTGCCGGAGGTCTGGGTGTTGCCATTTACAGAGGAATCACGACGAACAATGCTGCAATGACAATGACAGGAAGCCTTCTCATCGCTCTGATCGCCCTGTTATCTGATTTTATACTAGGGCTGATTGAAAAACTGCTGCAAAGGAAACGAAAAAATAAAAACAGGAAAAAAATATCGGTGATCATAGGCGGCGCTATTCTCATCCTGGTTGTTTTTGCTGCCGCTGCTTTCTTCCACAAATCAAAAAAAGAAACGCTACATATTGCTACAAAACCAATGACAGAACAATATATCCTTGGCGAAATGCTGGGCATTCTGATTGAAGATTATACAGATTTAAATGTAGAGATTACCCAGGGTGTAGGCGGAGGAACCTCAAATATCCAGCCTGCAATGGAAAAAGGCGAGTTTGATATCTATCCGGAATATACCGGAACAGGATGGAACATGGTGCTCAAAAGAAATGAACTGTACACGGAAGATATGTTCGGGCAGTTACAGTCCGGGTATGAGTCCGGGTATGGACTGCAATGGACGGGTATGTATGGATTTGCAAACAGCTATGCACTTGCCGTAAGAAAGGACATCGCTGACAAATATAACTTAAAAAGTATCTCCGATCTAAAGGACATATCATCTGAATTGACCTTCGGTGCGGAATACGATTTCTATGAAAGGGAAGACGGATACACCCCGCTATGTGCTGCCTACGGAATGGATTTTAAAAATACCGTTGATTTGGATATCGGTTTAAAATACCAGGCGATCAATGAAAAGAAAATCGATGTAATGCCGATTTTTACAACAGACGGACAATACAGTGTCTCTGATATCATTGTGCTGAAAGATGATAAAACTTTTTATCCCTCTTATCAGTGCGGAAACGTTGTCCGCATGGAAGTACTGGAAGAGAATCCGGATCTGGCAGATATATTTGAAATGGTGCAGGGTATTCTGACTGATAAAGAAATGGCTGAAATGAATTATAATGTAGAAAACAATGGCTCGGAACCCAGAGAAACTGCAACTGCTTTTTTAAAGAAAAAAGGATTAATCTAGCCTGGAGGTAAAAAATGTTTGATAAAAAAATGCCAATAATACAATTTAAAGATATCGAAAAAAAATATGATGAAAATGCCATCATCACGCATTTCAATCTGGATATAGAAAAAGGAGAATTTCTCACCGTTATCGGTTCGTCCGGCTGTGGAAAAACAACACTATTAAAAATGATAAATGGACTGCTGCTCCCGAACAACGGGAGTGTCCTGGTGAACCAGAAAGATATTAAAAATGAAGATTTAATTGCACTCAGACGCAGTATCGGTTATTGCATCCAGGGAAGCGTACTCTTCCCCCATATGTCCGTGGAAGATAATATATCCTATGTCCCCAATCTGCTGAACCATCGTAACAAGAAGAAAACCCATGAAGCCGTTGCAAAATGGATGAAGATCGTAGGTCTGACCGATGATATGCGGATGCGCTATCCATCGGAACTGTCCGGCGGACAGCAGCAGCGGGTGGGGATCGCACGTGCACTTGCTTCCTCTCCTGAAATCTTACTGATGGATGAACCCTTTGGTGCCGTTGATGAAATCACCCGGGTACAGCTGCAAAAAGAAATCAAAGAGATCCATCAAAAAACGGGTATTACTATTATTTTCGTTACCCACGATATTTCTGAAGCATTGCAGCTCGGTACAAAAGTCCTGGTATTGGATCAGGGTACCGTCCAGCAATACGACACCCCGGAAAAAGTAGTTCACTCGCCCGCCAATCCATTTGTGGAAAAATTACTGAATGGGAAAGGAATTCAAATTTAATATGACACAAGATAAAAGATTACGTTACCTGATTCGGTTTCTCCTGAATGAAAATTCTGAATACAGTACACTCCAGATTCCGGCAGCCGGGCAGGAGCAAAAAAAGCTTTTGCGTTCCCTCATGAATGTACGATTGCCCAGACCCATTTCTCCGGAGTTTTTAGAAATACAGGATGCTTATTTACAAGAGGAACTACATGAAAAAAAAGTCACTTCCCTTCTTGATTTATCCCCTGTAAAGGATGGAATTTATTTATGGAAAGGGGACATTACCACACTTCAGACTGATGGTATTGTAAATGCCGGCAACTCTGGCTTATTGGGCTGCTTTGTTCCCTGCCACGGCTGTATTGACAATGCTATTCATTCTTTTGCAGGCATACAGCTTCGTTTAGCCTGCCAGGAGATAATGGAGCGGCAGCAAAGCGGGGAACCCGTTGGCAAAGCAAAGATTACAGAAGCATATAATCTTCCTTCCAGGTTTGTATTGCATACGGTAGGTCCAGTCATCCACGGGCGCCTGGGGGAAGAAGATTGCGTTTTGCTGGCATCCTGCTATCGCTCTTGTTTGGAACTTGCCGACACTTACCATTTAAAAAGTATCGCCTTTTGCTGTATTTCAACCGGAGAATTTCATTTTCCAAATGAAACCGCAGCACAGATAGCAGTCAATACGGTAACCGCTTACCGTAAAAATACACATACAGAAATGGAGGTCGTATTCAATGTTTTTGGAGAAAAGGACTACAGCATCTACCAACAGCTGCTTAGAAAAAATTAAGACTTTAAAAGAAAAAATAGATACTGCCGATGCCATTCTGATCGGAGCCGGTGCAGGACTGTCTGCAGCGGCAGGATTGGAATACAGCGGTAAAAGATTTACGGACAACTTTTCCGATTTTATTGAAAAATATGGTCTGAGCGATATGTATTCCCCAGGTTTTTATCCATTTGAAACATTAGAAGAATACTGGGCATATTGGAGCCGTCATATTTACATCAAACGCTATAAATATTCCACGGGAAAACCCTATACGGATCTGCTAAAACTGGTCAGAGACAAAGAGTATTTCATACTGACAACCAACGTAGACCATTGCTTTCAAACCGCGCACACCAGAAACAAATTAACGAAAAAATTGAGAAAACGGCGTATTTCAGGACATTTGCAAATTCAAACTACAACTTATAAGGAAAGGCGGTGTGCATGATGTTTGGCAGACGAAGCTTTGGACAAACCAATACGATAAATGGCATAGATAAGCTGCGTAGCGCACTGGCACAGGCAGACACTGTCATCATCGGTGCAGGAGCCGGTCTTTCCACATCAGCCGGTTTTGTTTATACGGGAGAACGCTTTCAGGAGAACTTCCATGGCTTTGCAGAAAAGTATCACTTTAACGATATGTACTCTGGTGGGTTTTACCCCTACGATACCTTGGAGGAGCATTGGGCATACTGGAGCCGCTATATTTGGATAAACCGCTACACACAGGCACCAAAGCCAGTGTATGACCAGCTGTTTGACTTGGTGAAAGACAAGGATTACTTTGTCTTGACTACCAATGTTGACCATCAGTTCCAGAAAGCCGGATTTGATAAAAAGAGGCTGTTCTATACGCAGGGTGATTACGGTCTGTTTCAGTGCAGTGAGCCATGCTGCCAGAAAACCTATGACAATGAGGAAATCGTTCGTCAGATGGTGGAACAGCAAAGAGATATGCGTGTGCCAACGGAGCTGATACCTCACTGCCCTGTCTGTGGCAAGCCCATGAGTATGAATCTGCGAGCAGACAATACATTCGCCCAGGACGAGGGCTGGCATAAAGCTGCGGAACGCTATTCAGAGTTTTTGCGGCGGCACGAAAATACGAAAGTGCTGTTTCTGGAATTAGGTACTGGAATGAATACGCCTTCGATTGTAAAATTTTCTTTCTGGCGTATGACAAACCAGTGGTCTAATGCTACCTATGCCTGCATCAATATGGGTGAAGCCTATGCACCAGATGAAATCAAAGCAAAGTCTATCTGTATCAATGAGGACATTGGAAGTGTCTTGAAGCAAATTTAACTCGTACCGATAACCGGCACAGGCTTATGAGAGCCGGAAAGGATACGCAAATGGAACATACGATTATTGAAAATGGATTTACCTATCATTTGGCTGAGGATGGGATGTACTATCCCGATTTAAAGCTGCCGGAGGATGAAAAACCCCGCTACGGCAGATACGGGAGGATGCGGAAAATATTCCTCATGGAACACAGGCACGGGATGTTCATGGCGCTTTTGTTAGATGGTAAATTGGTAAAGCATCTGAATGAGATAGACGAGCAAGCACAAAATCAAGTGGATTTGATTGTTCGTCAGATGGCGGAGAAACAGGGGGTAAACGAAGCTTTGAAAGCCTGTGACCAGATGGCATGGGTTGGGGCGAAAAACAATATTAAGAGTGCAGCGGAGGAAATTGTGCTGCCAGAATTGATTTATAACTAACTCAAAAGGCGTAGGTAAAGCGATGTTCGCTCTGCCTACGCCTTTGCTTTTATAATGTTGCTTGGGCATTCGTTTCCGAATTTTTTGGCTCAAAGCATGAATCAAGATTTTTGCATACTTTCTTTTAATTCATTTAACAGAAGTTTTGCAACGGGAGTGAATATTTGATATTTCTTCCAGATGATGTGCATAGGAGAACGAAGCTGAGCAATTCACAATAATGTGACCACGACAATTTTCCAGACACTGTCTGGATTTTTTGATAGCTGAGATAAAACAACCTCATATTATAGATATTGGAACGGGAAAATCCTTTTCCAAACTCCTTGGAAAGTGATTTGGATAACTGTTTCAGTGTATTCTCTCCGTAGGCGGCTCGTATCTGATCATTTTGTTCATAACGAACGATAATTTCACCGATTTTCCAGTAGGTGGATAGCAATTCGGTGTTTACCTGCGCCGCAACCTTATTTCTGGACGAATCTAATATCGTCTTAATTTCAGAGACAACCGAGCTGGTATATTGATTTGTAGCTACTTGTAAATCTTTATTATCAACCATATGTTTATTCCTTTCTTAACAGAGCCTTTACCACCAACACCTGTCAGCGCAAAGTAATTAGTGATTTCTGCCTTTTTTGCTTCGATGAATTCCGGCTCATCGGCATAGAATCGTTGATAGATTGACAGTGCAAGGTCAAAGTGCTTTTCACACAGTTTTATTTGCCCCATGCCAAGGTACAGGCAGGCAATCGTTTCTTGGATTATCGCATAGTCCAAACACTTATCGGAATTATATTTCTTTACAATGATGGCACATTTTTGCAGGGCTTCAAGCCCCTGCTCCGGGTTGCCCATTTCACCAAGCAGAACAAAGTAGTTCACAACGCCAACGCATCCTTTTCCAGCTTGACAGCTTTCTCTGTCTTGTTATGGAAGGTATCCTCATATAATGCGGTGTAGTCCAGCAGCAATGCCTGGTCAGTGTTTTTGCCACAATCCGGGTTATTCAGCATAGTTTCCACCTCTTTTAGTAGAAAGACAATGCCTGGTTCATAACTGTACTTTTCCATATAAGGAATGGTATCCTCAACGAACAGCAGGAGGAACGCTTCATCGTCACGGTCAAGTAGCTTCACGGCATTTTCAATGGTCTGGAACAGCGTTTTGTAGTTGGCAATATCCTGTCCATGCAGCAGACAAATGTGCTGAAGGTTTTCCAGCAGTGTACGGCAGTTGGTGACAGACGGCTTTGTATCTGTGACTGTGATTTCCTGCATCATCGGGTGCAGAGCAATCATGCGCATTGCCTTTTCCTGTATGAAGCCCATTTCAATTAAATCATTAATGCCGTTCATATTCGGCTGCCCTATCCATCCGGCAAACTGCCGTGCGGGGATGCCCGTCAGCGGCACAAGAGCAAGCCCACGCAAGATGTTTTGCTCACTTTCAGAGAATTATCAATGACAAATAAAGTGTCGTCTTTCAAGGTGCGCAGGAATTTATTATGCTTCTTAAAGCGTTCTTCTTCGGTATCAGTAGGCAGATCATCGGCAAAATCCATGTCGATGATGTCCTGCTTCAAATCTCCGCTGTATGTCAGATAAAGAAAATTGGTGTAGCTTTTTTGGTATTGGGCTGCATAGGCTTTTGCAAGCTCGCTCTTGCCGATACCGGCAATACCATGCAGAAACCACCTTTCCGTCCTTTTCCAACAGGTCGTGGAGCTGTTCCAGTTCCTGTGTGCGCCCGCAGAACCAACGGCAGGGCTTGGGAATATCGTTGGCAAGTACATAGTCCCGAATGACCGGGGGAAACAGAGCAGTATACCGATATTACCGAAGTGACCGCCGAGCTTCTGCACACACTGGTTGAAAACATCGTGGTGCATGAAAAAGAGGTTGTCGATGGTCAAATCATTATGCGAGTGGATATTTACTACCGCTTTATCGGGAAAATCGGTGCTATGGACGGCGAGGATTTGCAGGCTCCTAAAATCCGCAGGAATACCAAACTCTTGCGGGAAGCTGGTGTTTTTCCGGCTCTGGAAGCCTAAAAGGGAAAAAGAACAAAATGGTGCGCAATAAACATAACACTCCGGGCATTATAAAATACCCCTTTTGGCAAATGACATACGAAAATCCCAAATCTGCCTATGCCTGTATCAATCCTGGACTAGAGCACTGCCCTTTTGAAATCGAAAGCCAGTCAATTTGTATCAATGATGATATCAGAAAGGTAATCCACGTTCTCCTTACGCAATAACAGTCAACTGCTAATGACTGCTAATGACTTTAATTTAAGCCTTCTATTTGAGACATCTTTGTAATAGTATATTAAAGAGCCGGCAGATTGTACCGCTTTTTATCTGTCCGCCATTCCGGTCACTTAAAAAATAAGACCTGATAAGGAGATGTCCATGAAACGTATATCCATCGCTATTTTAATTTCCATGTTCATATGTCCCGCCATACTCCTAACGGTATATGCAATGCCGGATTGGCCTTCTGATGTCTGGATTCAGGCGGAAGCTGGCGTAGTAGTTGATATGGATTCCGGTGCAGTTCTTTTGGGTCAGAATATTGATACACCCTATCCTCCTGCAAGTATCACGAAGCTTCTGACTGCCCTGATCGTTATAGAAAACAGTAATTTAGAAGACATTGTGACTTTCTCTGAGGATGCGGTAAATAACGTGGAAGAAGGCAGCGGGAACAAGCTCAATGTTGCTGCAGGTGATCAGTTAACCGTAGAGGACTGCCTTTATTCCCTGCTCCTGCACTCCTGCAATCAGGTGGCAAATGCTTTAGCAGAGCATGTTGCCGGAAGCCGTGAGGCGTTCGTACAGATGATGAACGATAAAATAGCAGCACTCGGATGCACCAAGAGCCACTTTGCAAATCCATCCGGTTTAAATGATGATACACAGGTTGTCACCGCATATGAAATGGCGCGCATCGCTCAGGCGGCATTTTCCAATCCAAAGCTTCTGGAAATTGATTCTTCCCTGTCTCATGATATCAGTCCGACTCTTAATAATCCCAATGGGATCACGATATATATGGAACATAAACTGGTCAGCACCTCCGATGAAAACAGCGAATTCTACTGTCCATTTGCCATCGGAGGCAAGACCGGATACACCACCCCTGCGGGAAATACCCTGGTCACTTACGCGGAACAGGACGGCCGTAGACTGATAAGTGTCATCTTACGGGGCACACCTTCCCAATATTATCTTGATAGCAAGGCTCAGCTGCAAAGCGGCTTTCAAAACTTCAAGAACCTGGATATTTCCAAATACGACAATACATCCAATCTCTTTAAAGAACCCGTTACCATAAATGGAAATACTTACGAACCGTCACAACTGGAACTTGCCGGTAACAGCATAGTATCCGTACCTGCAGATACCACTGACTTTAAAGGAATTAAACGTATCTTAATCAAAGGGCTTCCGAATAATCCACCTTCCAATGCCGTCGGCGTCATCCGGTATGATTATGGAGAACATCACCTGGGTTACGCATACCTGTTAAAAAAAGACAGCAATCAGGCATCCGCAGAAGTTTCGGCTACCCCTAGTTCATCAGGTACTCCGCAAGAATCGGATACTCCGCCAAGCGAGAGCACGCAAAGTCATCAAGATGCCGATCTGCCGCCTACTGTTGAAAGCAAGAAGGATGGTATTGATCCCCAGAGTAAACTTTTGTTTTTAGCCGTGTTGATTATAGCGGGGATCGCATGGTGTGCTGTTTCATTTGGGTCAGGGAAAGAGGATACACAGTAATAAGTGTCGCTGCTACTTTATTAGAAAAGATAAAGGAAACTTGCATAAAAAAGGATCAATCGTCCCGCTGATCCTTTTTATGCCCCAAACAATATTTGCTATAAATTTACAATAATGAGAAGTCCCAAAAATGCAATAACCCCAATTGTCCCAATGCAGGCTAATATATTTAATACTTTGTTGGTTTTATCCTTTAACAGCTTATAAAAAACCATATAGATCAAACAACCAATTACACCTCCAAGGGTATTTCCAATTAAATCCGTTATATCAGTTGCTCCAACTGCGAATATAAATTGTAATATTTCCAGCGCTAAACTTGTAAGTGCAATCGGTACGATTTTTTTCAAAAATGACCAGTTACTTTTTATCATACAGATATACAATCCAAAAGGGATAAAAATAAGTACATTGTTAATTATTTCATCAAAATCCATTTTCCCATTAATTATTACAGATCCGGCAAAAGGAATTAGATTTACTCCTCTTAGATGTGGTAAGCCTTTTAGTGTAAACTGCATTTTTAATAATATAATCCATACTAATACAAAAACATAGATTATAAACAAGATCCATGTTAATTTCCTTTGACTCTTATTCTCCATTTACTCCTCCTTATTCTATAATAGAAATATACTAACACAACTATCCATTATATTTCTATTATAAATATTCTTATTTTTCTATTATGAATATTCTTATTTTTCCTTATCTTCTATATTTTCTTTTTCAAAGGCAAGGCAAATAAGCCGCAAATTTACAGTAAGATATTTGCTGTAAAAACATCCTAATCTATATTATTATACTTCCATGTGTTATAATGAAACTAATTAATAATCAAGGTGTAAATATAAGCGTTGTAATCATCACAGGCAGCTTGTGGAAATGAATTTACAAACAGGCTCTACGCAGAATTCGTAATATCTATGAAGGAGCAAATATGAAACTTGAATATAGAAATGCCAAAAAAGAAGATGCGAAACTTCTGACAGATATTTATAATAAATCATTTTATGATGATTATATACATTATAGTGAATGTCCCAAGTACATTTTTCTATAAAACGGTAATATTCGATTTCAGCACTACTGATCGGTTTGTTCCCTTTGCAATAATAATTATGTTTATGTGAAAGGAGGTATGTTGCATGTTAGCAGCTTTTATGGGGCAGTTCGGTATGTTTTTAAGTATCCTTTTCAATGTCTTAAAATTAATATTATATGTTCTTGCCATATTGGCTTTGATTAAATACTTAAGAACTAAATAATCTGCAAAAAGGGTAAACCGTATATATCGTTTACCCTTTTTCTCGTTTTATATCCCACTTTTCTTGAAAAATACAATTATAACGGTCATTTTACCTCCTAAGTTTTAGAAAAACAATATTTACTGTATAATTTCCCCTATCCTGAAAAAGCTATAACTAAATCTAACTTACTGCCTGAACGGCTGAATGGAGGTCTTTATGAATAAAAAAGGATTTTACTGGACGATGGGAATCATAGCTGCTCTTTTAGTGGTTCTTCTGATCTGGCTGTTTTTTGCCGGAAGAAATAAAACTGCTCCTATGCCAAACACAGATACAAACACCACCCAGGTTACTACCAACAGCAGCGGTGCTGACCACGCAAACAGCAATGCCAACAGCAATACTAACAGCAATGCTGCTGACCAAACAGACGGCAATGCCGCTGACCACAGCGGTATGAATCATGATAATACGAACAACCATGGAGATAAAAATCTGGCTTCCTATTTGGATGAGCAGGACGATGATATGGAAGATATGATGGAGGACATGGAGGAGATTGACAAAACAGGCTATGCTGCTATTGATTTTTTAAACGGAATGCTTCCCCATCATGAAGCAGCTATTTCCATGTCGCAAAGCTACCTGAAATACGGCGGTGCCAACGAAGAATTGAAAAAACTTGCAAACGATATAATTGATGTCCAGAAACAGGAAATTGATCAAATGCAAACACTCGCTAAGGAATTAAAAGCTGCCGGCAAACAGGATCTGGATCAGGAAAATGCCTATCTGGAAGAGTATAAGAAGATGTTTTCTTCCCACCAAATGAATCACTCTACTACTAATAATGTAGAAGCCGCTTTTGCTGAAAGCATGATCATGCACCACCAGATGGCAGTTGATATGGCAGAATCTATTTTAAAATATACAGATGAAGAACAGGTAATCTCACTGGCTCAAAATATAATCACCGCTCAAAAAGAAGAAATTAAACAGATGGAAAATCTCTTAAAAGAAGTAAATTGAATCATTTTTTCGCAAATCGACTCGAATCGTGTCGTAAAACGAATTGACATATTCCGCTCGGAATTATATACTATAGAACGTGTTAACTTCTTAATTCGACACATATGATTCATAGCCCAGATCCCACGTCTGGGCTATTTCATTTTGACACACCTGGCATACGTTCAAAATATGGATTATCTGAAATGATCTGTAAATCTCACATTCTTACCCGAATTAGAAACATCCATGCACGATTGGTAAAATTTACTACCATTACAAACCCCGTAAACCCAGGAAATAACCGAAAAAATATGAAATTAATATTTCATAACATAAAACCGGTATTTCAATACATTTCACAACTACATTTAAAATTAATAGTTATAATATAATTGTATTTAATTTTTCAATTTATACTCCGCAACTCCCACACGTTGCGGAGTACTCCCCAAATAATATTCTTATTGTTCATAATGAATTACTACATTTAATGCCCGTTCAACATCAGCGGCTTTTTCTATCGCTTCCGGCAGTTCCTCCCAGGTATAATCATGTGTAATAATGCTTTCAATATCCCATTTTCCGGACTTCATAATCTTCATAACATCCTTTACATCCGCCGGCATATAGCCCCCGCTCCCAATCAATGCATGCTGGGCAAATGTCATATTTAATATGTCCACCGGCCTCATTCCGGCCAGAACCGCTACGATCACCATACGGCTCTCTATCTTTCCCATATTTTGATATGTAAAAAGAATAGACTCGGCTCCTGCCGCATCAATATAAATATCCACATCAGCCGTAGGCCCATTTAAAGAAGGTGCCTCACCAAAATACTCCATCGCTTTTTCTTTCATATTTTCCCGCCCGTTATTGCAGACTTCCATACCGAGAGCACCGGCCTTTTTCAGGCGAAAATCTTTCCCACCTGTACAACTTCTGAAACTGTTTCATGTCCAAATTCACCACCTACGTTAATTTTGTGCCCTGTACCGGGTCCATGTTGGTAAACTGCCACATCCGTCCCGCAAATACTGGAATATAGATTGCGGACTACAATATCATAATCACCAGCTTCAGGCATCTCCAGTGCTGCCATTTTAATATTCTTTTTTCCCTGATAGATCGCTGCTCTCAATTTTTTACCCTCCTTATAATCTTTCAATAATATTGCTTTTATAATAGACTGTTTCCTTTTTCACATATTTCATATATCTCATCATATTTGTCTTCCATCAACAAATTTACTTTCTTTCTGCGGCTCATCCTTAGGCTTCGGAAAACAAAATACGGCAGTATCCAGCCTGCAAATGCCGGGAAAGCAAGTAAAATGCAGAGCCAGATAATGGGGGGTTCATTTGTCACGGCAAATACAGAACCTGCCATACATACTGTACCCAAAATGCCAATCGTTATCGCCATTATTGTTGGCATGGCTGTCTCTGACTTCTTAGCGGCATTAATTTCATCCATACATGCTTCGAAGTGCCGCTGCAGACGGGTCAGCTCTGCTCTGTTTAATATTTTACGGTCCCTTTTTAAACGGAGAATAACTTTTGAATTCTTCTTTACCGGCTCTACATTTTCATCTGATATCCATCCAAAATTTTTGTAACCATCCAGATAACGGGATAACTGTTCTTCCTCAATCTCTACTTCCTTATATTCATATCCCACAAAATCCTTTCCTTCTTTCACAATACCACTCATTCTCTACTCACCTGCCTCCGTAATCGGGATCCGCACCGTAAAGGTGGTGCCCTGACCCATTACACTTTCTGCCAAAATTGTATACTCCATTAACTGCAATACACGTAACGCTATTGCCAATCCCAGTCCGTTCCCTTCCGTTGCGTGGGAGGTATCCCCCTGATAGAATTTATCAAAAATGTGATTTAATGTTTCTTCACTCATGCCGCAACCATTGTCCGATATCTGAACAATGATTTCTTTTTCCGTGGAACTCTGCTTTAAAGTTACGGTACCACCGGGTTTCGTAAACTTAATGGCGTTGGATATCAGATTGTTCCACACCAGTTCCATAAGATTTTCATCTGCAAGAATAATCGCCTCATCTTCCATCTCTGCTGAAAACTCAATTTCTTTTTGATCCCACAGTGTTTCGAAATGAAGCACACATTCACAAAGCTGACTGCATAAGTCATACTCACTTGCTGCCGGGTGAATCGTCTGCTTTTCCAGTTTGCTCAGCTTTAAAATATCTGTAATCAGTTGGGACAGCCGTCTGGAAGACTGTAATATGTTATCTGCATATTCCTGAACTTTCTCCTTTGACAGATTTGATTTCCCCAAAAGTTCGGCATAATTTTGGATCACAGCCAAAGGAGTTTTGATCTCATGGGACACGTTTGAGAGAAAATCTGTTTTTAACGTTTCAATACTTCCAAGCTCCGCCACCATTTTGTTAAAATCTGCAATCATGACATCCAGATAGTCCGCCTTATCTGCTGTGTGAATGGGTCTTACATAAACTGAAAAATCACCGTTGGCAACATCCTTCGTCGCTTTTACAAACTGCTTTAAAGGTTTATCATAATGCCGGACTATCTGCCAGCGTATAAGTATAGTAAATGCTGCCGAAACCAGAAGCCAGTACGCAGTCATTCCAAAAATATATCCTTTGGGAATGGATGCAACATCAATGTATGCTCCTAAAATTTTATTCTGCGTGGTAGTCAGGAAAGCCAGTACAAAAAACGTAACCACAAATATGCGGATAGGGAAATGCTTGACTTTTACGCGGGGATCGGCATATTCTTTTTCGCTCATAATAACACCGCCTTATATCCGATTCCGCGTACAGTCACAATTTGAAATCCATCACATCCCGAAAATTTATCTCTTAGTTTTGTCACATAGACATCCACAGCCCGAAGGCTGGTATCACAGTCAACACCCCAAAATTCATCCATCAGCTGTGCACGGGTAAAAGTTTTTTTTGGATAAGAAAGCAGCTTATACAGGATATGGAACTCTCTTGTGGTAATTGGGATTTCCACATCATTGACAATCGCAGTCATAGCATCCGAATCCATCACCAGATTACCTGCTGCAAGCTTTCTTTCCGTTTCAATATTGGCACGGCGCAGCAAAGCCCTGACCCGAAGCAGCAGTTCATCAAGTTCAATGGGTTTCACCATATAATCATCAATCCCCAGCCGGAACCCTTTCTGTTTGGATGGCAGATCATCTTTAGCCGACATAAACAGGATGGGAATAGAGCTATTCACCTGACGCACCGTCCGGGCAAACTCAAAACCATCGATTTCCGGCATCATAATATCAGAAATAATCATACTGCAGATTGATTGATACATCTCATCATATGCCTCCGCCGCACACATACAGCCCTTAGCCTGAAACCCGCTGTCATTTAAATATGTACAGACAATTTTATTTAACCGCTCATCATCTTCCACTACTAATATACGAATCATTCCGTACCTCCTTTTTTCTTTCAGAATCCAACGCACTCAAAGAACTTCTCATTATTTTAACATATAATCTATTTGCTGCATTCTTTTTTTATCCGGTTTACCCGGATCACCATGATCACTCCCAGCAGGGTGGCTGCACTTCCCATCAACACACCCATTAATCCATTGGACAGGGATGGATCGTAGCCGATTTCACGCTCATGGGTAAATGACAGCAGTGCCGTCTGGGTCAGAACCAGGCAGATCAGAGAAGATGCCAGATTAATCATTTTAATTGCATGGATTAAAAGAGTATGATTATGGCGTTCTAAGATAACTCCCCGGATATTCAGCGTTAACTCCGTAAATGTAAAAGCTGCAATGGTAATTCCCACATAGGGATGGTACGAACTGACCTCTGGATAGAAGAAAAGCCTTGCAGAGTAAGCAATATATAACGCACTGGCTATAATGAGAACTTCTCCGGAAAGCATATAATAGCGGCACTGTAGTTCCCGGCTTTTCCCTTTTGAGATCCCGGATAACGCAAAAAGCTTAGCCAGAACCATACCAAAAGTATAAAATGCACTGACACAGGTAAATACAGAAAATGAGAGTATTCCCATAATCAGCTTCCCGGCCCCCACAAGAATATTTCCAATACAGGATGCTCCGGTAATCTGCAGAGAACGTCTTGGATTACAGATTCTTTTTACTTTTTGCAGCAGTTCTGTTTCTCTCATTTTCTTCATTGGTGATACCCCGTTTTAAAATAAAGTATATTTGTTGTATGATAGGATTGATTATAAATGAATTTTGTTTGTGATTTGTTTGAGAAATGTTTCTAAATTGTGAATCATTTGTGTATTGATAATGTCCGTTGGTAATGTCCGTGCTTATGCAGCAAGCCCCTTTTTGCTATTTATTATTTATTACCTTGACAAATCAAAAATGAAACCCTATAATAAAACAAACAGACAGTCTGTTTATTGGGGGATTAATATGAATAGAGAAGAAAAAAGTAAAAATAGTAAAGAAAAAATAATTCAATCAGCATTTTCTTTGTTTTCAGCAAAAGGATATGATGCGACTTCTACACAAGATATTATAGATCTATCTGGTCTGTCCAGAGGCGCAATGTATCATCACTTTAAGAGTAAGGAAGATATCTTAAGAAGTGTAACAGAAGGATTTTATTCACATATGAATAGTTTCTTAGAAAATCTTGTTGCAGATACTACTCTTACATCAAAAGAAAAATTGATGAAACTTATTACTCATAGCGCGGAGGATTATACACATAAACAAATGGTAGATTGCTATTGGAGTGAAAAAATACCGTTTGCTCTATTAGAAGAAGTACAATACCTTAACAATGTGGCTGCTCCATATTTTTGTAAAATAATAGAGCAAGGCGTTGAAAACCATGAATATGAATGCGAATATCCGCAAGAATTGGCTGAAATTCTTATTTTTGCTGTCGACGTTTTACTCAACCCAACATTATTCACTCGTAGTTATTCTGAAGTATGCAGCAGATTAGACTTTTTATTTTTTCTTTTAAAGAAAATGGAGATACCAATTATTGATAGTGATGGAATAAATAAAGCCAAAGAACTATTCAAACAGGAATTATGATATAAAGGAGGAGAATGTGAATAATACAATTAATGATAATATACAATGCAATTCTGTAGAAAAAAGAAATATTCCACCGTTAAAAAACTTTAAACTAATGGTCTTCGGGCAGATCATATCAATACTAGGTTCTTCACTATTACGATTCGCATTATCGTTGTTTGTTTTAGATAAAACAGGTCGTGCGGATGTGTTTGCGACTTTATTTGCTATTTCTAATATCCCACTCTTATTAGGTCCGTTTGGTGGGGCCATAGCGGATCGGTTTAATCGTAAAAATTTAATGGTAATCTATGATTTTTGTAGTGGTACGATTGTATTTTGTTTATTTCTTTTACTTTTAACTGGAAATACTTCTATTGTAGTAATTGGTATCATAATGATACTGCTTTCCGCAATCAGCGCAATGTACAATCCAACTGTTTCAGCCAGTGTACCGTTACTGGTTGAAGAAAAAAAGATTGAAAGCAGCAATGGGATTGTAATGGCTGTTCAATCATTGGCAATGGTTTCTGCTCCAATTATAGGTAGTCTTTTATATAGCGCTATAGATTTTAATATTCTCATATTAGTATGTAGTATATTATTTATACTATCTGCAATTATGGAAATTTTTATTGATATTCCCTTTAGCAAAACCAGGGAAAAAGGACATATCATACATACGACTATATCTGACTTAAAAAGTGGCTTTATATATGTAGTAAAAGAACCTTATATCTATAAATCCGTCCTATTTGCAATGGCACTAAATCTTATAGTGACACCACTTTTAGTAATTGCAACTCCCACAATTCTTCGTCTGGTTATGGGAAGTACAGAAACAATGTATGGTCTAGGCATGGGTCTGATCAATTTTGCAACAGTCGTTGGTGCATTGACGGTTGGTATTTTTGCGAGAAAATTGTATTTTAATAGAGTGTATCGCTGGGTGTTGATTATGAGCGTAATGTTCCTTCCTATAGCAGTATCAATTTTACCATCCGTCTTGAAATTTGGATATTTACCTGCATTTTCAATTTTTATGTTAGGGGCAGTTCCGCTATCCGCTATGATACAAATACTTTCTATCTTTGTAGTTAGTAAGGTTCAAAAGCAAACACCAAATGAAATGTTGGGCAGAGTCATGTCAATCATGATTGCCGGGGCACAATGCAGTACACCAATTGGACAAATTATATGCGGAAATATACTGGAAACCTTTAGCGGTAATTTCTACTTACCTGTATTATTTATTTGTGGAATAATGATAATTATATCAGTCATAACAAAATATAGTTTTAAAAATATAAAATTGAACTGTGAAGGAGGAATTTAATATGCCATTTACCGAAATATGTATTTATCAGGTCAAGCCGCAAAAGGTGGACGAGTTTGAAGCACTCATGCTTGAGGTTAAGAGTTTTTTAGAAAAGCAAGTAGGACTGCTTTTACTTCGATTTGTCAAAAGGGAGTATCATATAGACTTAAAACAAATTAAAGAGGGGCTTCCCCCTCCCAAAATTACGCGCATTGTAAAAAGCGTTAAGTACATGCTTTATTGGGAATTTGATACTAAAGAAAGTTATGGAACTGCACAGAAAAACCTTTACGATAGTTATTGGAAATCTATCGAAAAGTGCTTAATAGTGCCACATGACAAATATTTAGGAGAGGGGTTGTTTTGACGGACAACGGCAAGCCCCGGCCAAACTGGCGGCCGGCCTCACCGCTAATTCCGTTTCGTCCTTACAGCTTGCAGGCTTAACGGGGTATCTGCCGTTCTACCTCATACAGCGCCTCAATATTCTCAATCGGCACATCTCCTTCAAAAGCCTGGCTTGCCATTAATATGTAACCGCCATCCCGATTCAATGTTTTAATAAAACGCCTTGTCTCTTCTGCAACTTCCTGAGGTGTCCCATAAGGGAGTATTCCCTGCGTGTCGATTCCGCCGTGAAATGTGATTTTTCCGGCAAACTCTTCCTGGAGGCTCTCCGGTTCCAAACCCGCAACTTTTTGGATCGGCTCCAGTACATCCACATTGCACTCAATCAGTTCCGGTATAATAGGGCGCACGGCGCCGCAGGAATGCTGTTGGTAAAACGCGTTGTATTTATGTGCCAGTGCGGTGAGCTTTTTCGTATTTTCTTTGAAGAAATCTCTCCACATGTCCACACTGAATAAGAGGGAGATCTGGGTACCATAATCATCGTGGGGCCTTAAAATGTCAATTCTGCCCTCTCCAGCCTTAAAAATTCTTTCATAATATTCCAGTTCAAAAGCTACCATGCGGTCTAATATACGCTGTGCCACTTCCGGTTCTTCAATCATCATTACAAAAAAACGATCCATATCAATCAGAAATGTTACTATCTGGAAAGGTCCTTCATGTCCTACAATAATAGCCTTATCCGGATATTTATCGCATTCTTCTTTGATAACGCTATAATCAAACCAATCCGGATCAGGGAATGGATACGCATCCACTTGTTCTATGGTTGTAACATCATTTAACGGAAAATAGGATGTCATACCGTACTCATCAATAGCTGTTTTATGGATGGTAGTTTCGTATCCCCAATAGCTGGTGGTGACTTTCTGCCCTTTTTCGTTTACATACTCCTTGCATTTTGGTCCGATGTATTTTGGCGAAACCGGTACTACATCGATTTTAAACTTATCTAATAACTGGCTGTAATCCGTAAATTGATAGTGCACCATTAATTTTTCCACTACGGAATCTACAGCTTCAAATGCCGCCGGTGTCCGGTCCGGCTTCTGGTGGGCAATTGCCGCCCTGACTCTTTCTCTGGATGTCATAATTATCCTCCTTCAGTACCTTATGATAGCCTTATTGTACAATTTACCCCCTCTTACAGCAATGAAGAAAACAGTACATTTTATTGTATATTTTAAAACTAAATATAAACTTCAATTGACAATTTTATACCATGATTTATAATGGAGATATACTCATATTCGATGTTTCCATATGTGGGTTTTGCATTTTACTATTGACAATTTAGAGGTTATCATATGACAATTGATGAAAGAATAAAAAACGTACTGCATTTCAACTACCGTTTAGCTACGCCACCAGCAAACGATAACTTTTTATTTCACGTAATCCGTGCCGGATGCAGTTATTTTGATGAAGATTTTAAAATTATCCGTGACAATAATTACCCTTATTATACGGTTCATTTTGTTTTCGACGGATGCGGAATTTTTCATATCTCAAAAAAAGAACATCTCCTGAAAAAAGGAGATGCATTTATTATTTTCCCCGGAGAGGCCCATGACTACAGCAACTACAGCCATTCTTCCCTGGGACTGCTGTGGATTGAACTGTCGGGCAGTAACTGTAAAGAATTATTCAGTTATCTGCTATCCAATAATCAATATGTTTTCAAAAATGTATCCACTGAAAAAGCCGGTCAGCAGCTTCTTGATATTTTAGAATATTTAAGTCCCCCGGTTACTATAAATAAATATGAATTATCTTCTAAAATTTACACTTTTATCATGTATTTGTTGGATTTAATGACCGGTATTCCCACAAAAAATACCCCTGCGCTTATTGTAAAAGCACTAACTTACATCGATGAAAATTTTACCGGTCAGATTCAGATTCGTGACATAGCAGACAATCTTCATATCAGTCATACTTATCTTACGAAACTGTTTCAGAAAAATGTTGGTGTGACTCCTGTTAAGTATATCAACATGAAGCGCATTGAATATGCCTGTTATCTGCTGCAGAATACGGATTTGAGCTGCGAATCCATCAGTGATAAGACAGGGATCTACGATAATGCATATTTTCATAAGATGTTTAAATCCGTGAAAGGGATGACCCCTGTTCAGTACAAAGAATCCCTATAAAGATTACCGGGGATTGTTATCCCCACGATACTCCCGGGGACTGCACCCTACATATTTTTTAAATATTTTGGAAAAATAGTTCTGGCTGTTAAATCCGGTCTCATAAGTGACTTCTTTGATGCTTTTTTTCTGACGAAGCAGACGCTTTGCCGCTTCAATCCTCCTTTCTGCAAGTACATCCGTAAAGTTTTTCCCGGTGTTTTTTTTGAACACCCGGCTCAGATAAAATGGAGAGATGCGTAGATATGCCGCCATATCATCCAGTGTAATGTTATGGCTGTAATTTTCTGAGATATACATCATCGCCTGTTCCACAATATAGTGATTATTGGTCCGGTTAAATTTCAGGATTCCCTCCTGCATGGTAATCAGCTGCATTTCCAAATAAAGCGTTAATTCCTTTGTATCGTTTAAGGTTAGAATTTCTTCTAAAGACACTGTAAATTCCGTGAGCAGCGTAACCTCAGCATATTGCTGCATAAGGAACGATTTTGCTGTTTTATCTATTATCTTGTCATAGCTGCAAAAAAATAGCAATATCTTGTCACTATGACAAGATATTGCTATTTTCCCGAAAAGGAATTGCATTGCTGACAGCTCTCCTTGATTTAATCAAGGCTTTTTATCAACCGGAATACCTGCTCCGCCGCATTTGTAATATTGGTAAGCGCCACCCGGCTGTCCATTGCCTGCTCTAATGTTGTTATCTCCTGTAAGATGGGAAAGTATGCATCTATCCCTTTTTCATTGCATTTCACTGCATCTTTGGAGACACTGCCGGCAAAGGCGATCACTTTAATTCCATGTTTTTTGGCAAGACCTGCTACGCCCACCGGTGCTTTTCCCATGGCAGTCTGTAAATCAAGCCGTCCTTCTCCTGTAATCACAAAATCTGCGTCAGCTATCTCTTCTTCCAGATCAACCGCTTTCATCACCAGATCAATTCCGGGCGAAAGCGTTCCGTTAAGAAAGCTTAAAAATGCAAATCCAAGCCCGCCTGCCGCACCTGCACCCTGATATCCGGAATAATCATGTCCAAAAGTGTGGGCAGTGACATCTGCAAAATGCTGCAGATCCCTGTCCAACGCCTCTTTCATCTCATCCGTTACACCCTTTTGGGGACCATAGATCCAGGTTGCTCCGTTTGTACCACACAGTGGATTATTAACATCACACGCTATCCGGAAAGTACACTCACTGATCACGGGATTTACGGCATCCGTTTTGATGGATGCGACCAGCTTTAAGCTGTCTGCGGAGATCCCCACAGGATTTCCTTCTTTGTCCAGAAACCGGTACCCTAACGCAGTGAGCATCCCGATGCCGGCGTCATTAGTAGCACTTCCGCCAATTCCTATCATAAAATTGCGGCAACCTCTGTTTATTGCATCCAGGATCAATTCTCCCACACCAAAAGTCGTTGCTGATAACGGTTTTTTATCTCCTGCTTTTACAAGAGTAATTCCGGCTGCCGCTGCGATTTCTATGACCGCCTGTTTTTTATCCGGTATGAATCCATATGCGGCATTTACCGGTTCTCTCATCGGACCGCAGACATAACGGCTGATATAGGTCCCTCCGCATCCTTCCACGAAAGCTTCAACGGTGCCCTCACCACCATCAGCCAGTGGTTTTACAATGACCTCTGCATCCGGATAAACCCGTTTTATTCCTGCGCGTATGCCACCGCCTGCTTCCATGGAACTCAGGCTTCCTTTCAAAGAATCAATAGCAACTACCACTTTCATACAATCATCCCTCCACCTGCAGACGCAGCTTACCTGCCTTCCTTTTATACCTCCTGCATATCGCAGGTTCCGCCTGAGATATGCATTAATAAGTAGTTCGAATGGAACTTTCACACTTTATCTCTTCAATATATTTCACATTATTCTCAAGATGTTCCCTCATTACCTCCACAGCACCCTTTTCATCTTTTGCTATGATTGCGTCAATTATTTTTCCATGATATTTCAGAGCAAGATCCCAGCCCATTTTCTCGATAATGGTCGTCACGTAAGAATTGATGACTTCCCTTAATATTTCATTTGTCTTTATAATCAGAGGATTTCTTGTCATCTGGCTGATTTTAAAATGAAACTCGGTATCCATTACCGCAAATCCTAAGGAATCGGACTCATCCTTTTTCTGGAGCATTTTCTTATGAATTTTCTTTAATTCTTCAATATCCTCCTGGGTACCTCTGCGGACTGCAAGCCTTACCGACTCCACATCGATGATCTGGCGGAATTCAAATACCTGTTCTGTTTCCTGCCCGCTTAAATACACTGCCGGAACTAATGCCTGCATATTCTCACTGATATCAATCACTTTCACAAAAGACCCTTCGCCCAGGCGGGTTTCAATCAGTCCCAGCGTCCCTAACTTCTGCAGTGCCTGGCGGACAGTGATCCTGCTGACACCCAGCATATCCGCCAAAGCATTCTCCGAAGGAAGCTTATCCCCCTGCTTCCATTCTCCATCTATAATCATCTGTTTTAATTGATCAAATACCTGCTCCCCGACATTCACGCGCTTGATTGGTTTTATACTCATACGTGCCTCCATCTTTCTGCCTGTACGTTGTCATACAGATACAATCATCATACCTTCTTTTTAGCATGATTGCAACTGTTTTTGTAAGGCTTTTTCTTATGAATATCCATATAAATATAATCTTTTCCGCCTGATCTGTAGGGGCACTCTATTTTTCCAATTTCCCCACTGCCGCATTGCCGCCACTGCTGCAAACCACGCTCTAGTACTACAACGAACAGTTTCTTGAATTTGGGTTTAGCTGATTAAGACGCTTTGTAAATGATTGGTAGTGTACAGAAAGATGGGTGTGGGAAACTGGCATGGGCTGTGGCAGGCTGTTCTTTATTGGATGCAGCGCAGTATGTTTCGGCTTTTTGCGTAAAAGAAGATTCGCCGGGCGACACTAGATTCATCATCTGAAATATTTCTTAAAAAACGCAAGTGCTTTTGGAGCACTTACCCCATAATCATGGGTATATGCTTCACAGCTGACGCGCCCGTCATATGATATAGCTTTCAGGGCATCTATAAAGGGCTGATAAGTTTCTTCCTCTATGGACTCCGGGTATACACGCCCATCCGGTCTTGCAAAATGAACGTGTCGCAAATACTCTTTTCCTTCTTTCAACAGGTGTTCAACCGGTTCTTTTTCTTCCGTCAAATGATAAAAATCAACCAGTACCTTAACACACTCTCTATCCACAGCCCTTGCCAGCCGGCATCCTTCTTCAAAAGTATTGATTAGGTTACACTCCTGTCTGCGAAGGGGTTCAATCACGATTGTAATATCGAAGTTATGTGCAATGTCATTTACCTGCTGCAATAAAGAAACTACCTGTTGGTATCCCTGTTCCAGGGGGAATCCGTCCGGTACATTTTTTGCAGGCCCGCTGCCGAACACTACATACTTCACACCTAACCGGTGTGCCCGCTCTAATGCCTCTGCAGCATAATTCAGATTGGCTTCCATATCTGCATCCGGACCTGTAAGCCGGTAACCGGTTGGGAAAAAATTATTGCAAACCTCACAATTTACACCGGAGGTGTCTACACAATGCCTTAATTTCCCGAATTCATCCTCACTCAAATCCATCATCTGCGCAAGGGGTAATTCTGCATAATCATATCCGCAAGATACTAGTTGTTCCAGGAATTCGATGCCCGTTCCGTCTGCACCCTCCGCTATCATATTTAGACAACAACCAAATCTCATTTTCTTTTACCTCTTTTTATACTGGGATCAATCATGACTTTTATATAATCATCCGGGTTCGTATGCAAATCATCCATAGCATCTTTTACTTCCTCCAGAGAAATTGTTTTCGTTATCAGCTTTGCTGCATTCAATCTGCCGCTTCCAATTAAATCCACTACTTCTCCAAATTCTTCATGGGTATAGTTAAAGGAGCCAATCACTCTGCGGGCAGAGCATACGATATCCTGCATATTAATTTCCATTTCCTTTTGGGACATTCCCACCCAGATTGCCTGTCCGCCGATTTTCAGGCACTTAATGGACTGGTTGGCTGCAGCCTGAACGCCCACTGCCTCAATGGAAGTATCAATCATCCTCCCATCCGTATATCTGGAAACAGCTTCCATATAATCTTCATCCTTAGGATTAATTACCTCATCCGCTCCAAAGGCTCTTGCAGCAGCAAGTCTTGTATCACTTAAATCCGAAACTATGATCCTGCCCGGATTCTGTAATTTTACAATCTGCAAAATGCAAAGCCCAATGGCACCGGCTCCAATAATCAGCACATTCTGGCCTTCTAAATTTCCTGCCTTCTTCACCGCTCCGTATGCAACCGCATAAGGCTCTGCCAAAGCACCGATTTCATAATCCGTATTATCCGGTAACTTATACAGAAGTTTTTCGGGTACTGCTGCATATTCAGCCATCGCCCCGTTTACCGTCAGTACGCCAAAGAATCTTTTATTCAGGCACATATTTGTCAGTCCTCTTTTACAGTTTTCACAGGTACCGCAGAAGTGAATCGGCTGAACGATTACTCTGTCACCCTCTTTAAACTTTGTGGCACCTGCCCCCGGTTTCACTACCTCAGCCGCGAACTCATGCCCCATCGTCATTGGTGCAATCCTTCTTCCCGTCAAACCCAGATATCCGTGCACATCACTTCCGCAGATACCACATGCCCTGACTCTCAGAAGCACTTCCTGTTCCCGGGGAACCGGCATCTGCTCTTCCTGTATTTCTAGTTTGCCTGGTCCCATATATTTTAATGCTTTCATTACGTTCTTCCTCCTTTCAAACACACTCTAGAATACCGGGAATACCAATGCCCCGATAATTGCTAATATAAAGATACAGATTGCTGATATAAAAGAACCCAGTGTATAAGTTTTCAAACCGCCGGTCACCGTTAATCCCGACAAATTTGTTGCCACCCAGAATCCACTGTCATTTACATGCCCCACACTATTTCCGCCTGCCAGACATGCCATGGCAATATAAACCGGATGTATGCCCACCGTTGGTGCCAGGGTTGCCATAATCGTCATAGAGGTTAGTCCTGCTACCGTACCGGAACCCTGAGCTACACGGAAGATAAATCCGATGAAGAATGCCAGGAACAATACCACAATGGCAGAACTGGTATCCAGTCCCAGCTTGTCAACCAAAATTGTACCAATATCGGTTGCTTTGATCACTGCACCGAAAGAACCGCCGGCTCCGGTAATCAGAAGAACTACTCCGGCAGCCTTTAATGCTTCTCCGGCAGAGTTTTCAATATTTTTCTTACCAATATATTTATAACCTAATAAATAAGATGCCAGTGCGCCTAATAGAAGAGCCGTTAATTTATTGCCCAGGAACTGGCTGATTATAGGCTGGTTCTCTTCTCCAAATATTGCCGTTCCCACGGTTCCGCATAAAATGCAGATAATAGGAACTACAATTGGCAGCAGCGAGATGAAAAAGCTTGGTCTGTTCTCCTTGATCACTTTACCCTGTTCTTCTAATTCTTTCACAACATTTGAAGAATGATTTACATCCTTTTCCTCATTCCAGAAATGCCTGTCATGAATTTTGGTATATAAAAATACACTAACCGTTACCGTAATAATACCGAAAATCAATCCGAAGATCAGCATGATGCCCAGGTCAAACCCGAAGATATCCGGTGCTGCCAATGGATTCGGGGTTGGCGGAACGATACAATGGGCAGTGGTTGCACCAATCGTAAGTGCCCCCGTTGTATATGCCATCGGTTTGTTGATCTGCCTTGTAATAGCAATTCCGATTGGAATCAGAATCACAAAGGTAACATCAAAATAAACCGGTATGGATAATACAAAGCCCGTAAATGCAATGGCATATAAAGCTTTTTTAGCAGGGAATTTTCTGACAAGCGTTTCTGCAATTACGCTCGCCCCGCCGCTGTCTGACAGCAACTGGCCTAAAATAACACCAAATCCGATAGGCAGTCCCATACTGGACATCATGCTGCCGAAGCCGTCTGAAATCTGCGTAATTGTACCCATGACACCCAATTTTGATGCAATCCCCATATATAAGCAGGCAATAATCATTGCAATACTTGGGTTGATTTTCAAAACCATAATTAAAAACAAAATAATTGCAATCGAAATGACCAGATTAATAATTAATAAAGTACCAACGTCCATAAAGACCCCCCTAGTAGATGATATCTGCCGGAATTCGAGCTTGTTTGAAATTTACTTTCTGACACACCCCGGTCCGAACAGATTCAGATTATCCGCGGATTTCTACACCTGTAATTTTTTCATAATACTTTGCAATTGCGCTGTGATCTTGCTGCCCGCATCCGTCAGCACGTAGCGTCTGCAGCATTTCCATGGCCAATGCGGTCATCGGAAGCGGTGCGCCGACTCCATGGCCTGTTTCCAAAGCATTATTCAGATCCTTAATATGTAAATCAATTTTAAATCCCGGATTAAAGTTGCCTGCTGTAATCATTGGTATCTTAGCATTCATAACTGTGGAGCCTGCCAGCCCGCCTTTAATTGCGTCAAATACCCTCACCGGATCCACTCCTGCTTTTGTGGATAACATAAATGCTTCCGATACAGCAGCAATATTCAATGCCACAATAACCTGATTGGCTAATTTCGTTGTATTTCCTGCACCGATGTCACCACAGTGTACCGCACTGCCCCCCATCACCATTAGCAGATCATACACCTGGTCGAAGACCTTTTTATCTCCGCCAACCATAATTGACATGGTTCCGTCAATTGCTTTTGGCTCGCCGCCGGATACCGGTGCATCAATCATTTTTACTCCCTTTCCGGCACATGCCCTGGAAATCTCCTGGGATGCAAGCGGTGCTATCGAACTCATGTCAATTAATATGCTTCCTTCCTGTGCACCTTCCAGAACTCCGTTTTCTCCCATAACAGCCGCTTTTACATGTGGTGAATTAGGCAGCATGGTAATAATGGTTTTACACTGTTGTGCAACTGCTTTGGAAGATTGTGCGGGAACTGCCCCATCCGCTGCCGCTTCCTCAACATTTGCCTCCATTACGTCAAATGCCACAACCTCATATCCCGCTTTTAGCAGGTTTCTAACCATTGGTTTCCCCATGATTCCCAGTCCGATAAAGCCTACTTTCATTTTCATTACCTCCATTTTCTAAAATGTTTTTGATTTGTGATTATTCTAATCAGTTAAAGTTATCCATCTTTTCGATAGCTTCCACAATACGCTCTTTCGTCAGTCCGTGGTAGTGCAGCACATCCGCATAGTTATGTGCGCTGCAGCCGAATGTGTCATGAATTCCTACAAACTCAATGGGTTTGCATTCTTTGCAGATTGCCTCTGCAATAGCAGATCCCATCCCTCCGGCTACATTATGTTCTTCTGCTGTCACGACTGCTTTTGCATCTTTTACAAGCTGGATAACAGCCTCCTGATTCAATGGTTTTATAGTGCTGACATTGACTACCTTTACAGACACTTTTCCTTCCAATTCTTCTGCTGCTTTTAATGCAAGCCCCACCATAATTCCGGCAGCAAATACAACGATATCTTTTCCTTCTTTTAAAACTGACGGCATCCCGATCTCAAATTTTTTGCCTTCCGGCGTTACATTTTCATAATCATTTCGATTCAACCGGATATAACAGGGACCATTGTATTCTGTAATTGCCTTTACTGCTTCCACGGTTTCATTGGCATCTGCCGGACAAATTACCGTCATGTTGGGGACAGCCCGGAAGATTGCCATATCTTCCACACACTGGTGGGTCGCCCCATCACCAAAATCAGACATTCCCGAAGAAGAACCACATATTTTAACATTTAATTTTCCAATTGCGATCGTCTGGCGGATCTGATCAAATGCCCTTCCGCCAGAAAATACGGCAAAAGAATTTGTAAATGGGATTTTTCCGGTTTGTGCAAGCCCTGCCGCAACCGATGTCATGTTCGCCTCTGCAATACCCATTTCAAAATGCCTCTCGGGATACGCTTCTTCGAACAGCTTACCCATTGTAGAACCTCCAAGATCAGCATCCAGCACTACAATATTTTTGTTTTCTTTTCCTAAATCCACCAGTGTTCTGCCGTAAGCGATTCTCTGATTTGTATAACTCATTCTCTTAGCCTCCTTTAAGATAATTCTGCAATAGCCTGTTTATAATTTTCTTCTGTCAGCATTCCATTATGAAATCCCACTACATTTTCTGCGAAGCTTACGCCCTTGCCTTTTACAGTATTTGCAACAATCATGGTCGGTTTTCCTTTAACCGTATCTGCTTCATCCAGCGCACTTAAGATTTCCTGCATGTTGTGTCCATCTATTTCAATGACATTCCACCCAAAACCTTCCCATTTCTCAATTATGGGATTCGAATTCATCCGATCCACAATTTTACCGTTTGCCTGCAGCCCGTTTCTATCCAGAATAGCTACGAGATTATCTGCCTTATATGCACTTGCAGCCATAGCCGCTTCCCATATCTGGCCTTCTGCCATTTCACCGTCTCCGCAGAGCACATATACTTTCCGGCCGATCCCGTCCAGTTTCATCCCCAGTGCCATTCCAAGACCAATTGACAGCCCCTGTCCCAGAGAACCGGTCCCGGCTTCAATCCCAGGTGTTTTCAATACATCCGGATGCCCCTGCAGGTAAGAACCGATTTCTTTGGTGGTCTTCAAATCTGCCACCGGGAAATAACCGGCTTCTGATAAAGCTGCATACTGCAGGATTGCCACATGTCCCTTACTTAATAAAAACCGGTCTCTGTCCTCCATTTTCGGATTCACGGGATCATGTTTCATCTTGTAAAAATATAAAGCAGTTACGATGTCAGCAGAAGAATTAGATCCTCCGATATGACCGGCAACCCCTACACCGATGCTAACGACCACATCTTTTCTAATTTGCTTTGCTTTCGTCTGAAGCTCTTCAATCAACTTATTGTCATAAACCATTCCATTTCCTCCTTCACTATTTTGTATGTTGTTATATGTCAGTTGTATTACAGGTGATGAGTAGAATATTACTCTTCTCTGGCATTTTTGTCAATAGAAATGGTTTATTTAATATTTTTTTGTTTATTATATATAATTTATTATTTGAATTTTTGTTTATATTTTTATAGATGAAAAAAATTAAATAAAGTTTGCAGACGTCCGTAAACTCTACGGAGCGTTTATTGCTTTTATTCTAATTTATAGATATGCTTAGATTCGGTAAAGAAAAACAGGCTGTACTTAGGAAAGAAAAATAATGAGTAATTTTCAACCAATAGATATACCGACATGGCCTATGACACAGGCTTTTTACTACTACACGAAGATGGCACCAACCAGCTATACCGTCAATGTCAATATGGATGTGACAATTCTTAGAAAAGAACTAAAAGAATGCGGGTATAAGTTTTTTCCGGAAAATCCTCAAAGTAAGGGTTTTGCACAGTACGAGAACCGCCCCGGCTCATATTCAGCCGGGGCGGCAGCCCTTTCCCTCATTTATAATCACTCAGGATACTAAAACTTTCAATTCCCCCGCATCCATCTCGCATACCGTATCACACAGCATCTCAATATCGGCGGCATTATGGCTGACCAGGAAAATCGTCTTTCCCTGGTCATTTAATTCCAACATCAGATCGTACACTTCCTGCACTCCCCGCTTGTCCAAACCGTTAAAGGGCTCATCTAAGATTAAGATATCTGGGTCTTCCATGATCGCCTGGGCAATCCCCAGCCGTTCCCGCATTCCCATAGAATATTTTCCCACATGCTTCTTTGACTCTGCATCCAGCCCTACGCGCCGGATTGCACTCCGGATTGTTTCATCATCAATTTCCCCTCTTAACGATGCCAGTAATTTTAAGTTCTTAAACCCGGAAAGATTCGGAAGAAATCCCGGACTTTCGATAATCATTCCTAAAGATTCCGGGAAATCGATATCCCTTCCTACAAGTTTTCCCTCTACATAAATCCGTCCTTTAGTTGGAAATAAAAATCCGCAGATACATTTTAACAGCACCGTTTTTCCGGATCCATTCATCCCTACAATACCGTGCACCATTCCACATTCAAAATCATGCGTAATATTCTTTAATACTTTTTCCTCACCAAAATCCCTGCACACATTTCTTAAACTGATTGCAATATTCTCCATCTTATTCACCATCTCTATCCCTCTGCCGTATTCCAAACCCGCCTTCACTATTGCCGCAAATAAGTTCTTCACTACTCATTTAGCTGCAGGAAATGAAATTCATATCTATGCGCCATTTTGCAGATAAGCAGTAAAATTATTATTAAAATTCCCCCAAACATGCCTGTACTCATCCATATCCGGGGAAGATAATCATATCCAAAATTATGCATATAATAGGTGGCATGATTAAGAGGAGAGAGCCATCCAACCGCTAAATTTGCTTTATATTCCATCGTCTGGGGTAATTGAAACAGTGTCATAAAAATCTGAGGACTCAACAGCAGTCCGTACAGATTCAAAACAAAAACACTGATTACTCCCATAAACTGGCTTTTACAGAGATTAAAAAGCAGCATAACAGAGGCAATCACCAGAGAATACAAGGTAGTCAGTAAAAATATAACCGCTGCACACTGGTATGGATAAGACATTTCCATGGTCTTAACAGATGCCGGCAGTGCGATCTTTACCCCAACGCCGGAATAACCAAGAAGAGCCCCTGTCTCGCTCCACATATTCCCCGGAAAAGACAGAGGAGCGCAGATGATACAGCTGACCGCCAGTAAGAAAGAAGTATAAAGCACTGTAGCAAGCACTACATAGATTACCTGCCCCCATACCCACAGGGACCGCTTCGTCCGATAAAGATAATAAGGGGTTCCCTGGCTGATAAAAGGCATGTCTGCAAACAGTAAAATCAATAGCAAAGAGGATATCATAATGGAATTCCCATCTCCGAATGTCCATACAAAAGCCTCCAATATCTGCATATTTGTACCGTAACTTCTCGCCAGGGACACTGCTTTGTCCGATAACATCAGACAAAGTACAAATGCCAGGGCAAAAGTCATAATGACTCTGGGATTCTTCTTCCATAGACGGAAATTATAGAACGCAATCTGAAAAGACTGTTTTATGTCACGCATCCTTCAGCCTCCTTTCCATGGTAATCACAAAAGCCGCTGCTGCTGCAAAACCTACCACAGAAACCATCAGTCCGGCTTCCCAAATCTGTATCATCCTTGGTGCTGCCCACTCACGGGGATTCAGTATATACAGAGAAGAATAATATCGTTCTTGAAATGCATTCAACACATAATACAAAATAAAAGGTGTGGTATATGCCATATATTTGTTTTTCATTACAGCCGCAAAAAATCCACCCAGCAATGCCCAGAGGCTGCCGCTAAAACAGGTGAGGACTATCCACCCTGCCACTTCTGTAAGGTGGGGAAAAATTTCTGTTTTCATGAAAATCCCCTGCTTCGGATCTATAAAAACTACCAGTGTTATACCTGCTAAGAGCAGCAGCACCCCAAACAATACCATCAAGCCGCCGGATAAAGCTGTCACAATTACTTTTGAACTAAGATATCGTCTCCATCCGGTACGTACAAGGCCTGCTAATGCAAATCGGTACTTCAGTTCATCCGAAAATGCAGCCCCATAAGCAAGTGAACTAACCAGCGGAATCGCCATCAAAAACAATTCTGAATGAATCACCGCTTCTGCTAAATAAATCCAGCTGCCCTGAGAATCATAAACCCTGTTTTCCTTCATATATGTCACTGCTGGCAATCCACCGCAGATGCCTGCGATGACAAGTCCTATAATGCCGGTTAGGAATCCCATAGATAACACTGCCCTTTTCCAGTCTGTGAAAAATACTTTTCTCATCTTTATACCTCCTGCATATAGCAGGCCCGCCTGCGATACTGCCTTAATAAGTGGTTTAAAAGGAACTTTCAGACTTCTCCTGCCTGTTGCCGTAACTTTATGAAGGATTTACAAAACCTCCGTCAATCCCATTAAGAAATACCGTTTCCGGCATCGTATACATCTCACTGCCCTCGTAAGAAGACTGGACTACAAATACCCAGACCGGAATCAACCAGGCATGATCCGGAGCATTAAAAGCCGTGGAATAAGCCGCTTTTAATTCTGCACTTTTTACCTTGAAAGTGACAACTGTCTGATCTTTATCTGCCCCACCTGCACCATCTGGCGGCAGACCGATATACTGCAGATGTTCTGCCAGCCTGTCCTTGATTTTATCAAAAGGCAGAAGTTTCGTATTTTCTGCAACCACCTGATACAACTCCGCCATATTGATCCAGGAAAATCCCACGACTCCGTCTTCCGTAACCGTTATTTCGATTTTTTCCGGTTGAAAAGGAGGATTATAGGTTAGTTCAGGCATATCATTATGCAAAGTACCTCTAATAGGTCTATATTCCGAAATTCCATCCAGATTCCAACTATACAGTAACGTATAGGCTGCTTTGTTCTCTCCCAAATCTGAAGCATAATCTTCATAGCCATGCCCCCATATAGGGGGATTCGGAAACCAAACGGCCTTCTTGCATTGTTCCAATGAAAGACCGGTAATTCCCAGATCCTTCAATATTTTATTTCCTGTTTTAACAGCTTCATCTATTGCTATTGCCGGATTTTCCATTGCTGATTCACATCTCTGTATAAAATCCTCTTTGTCATCCAGATGTTTGCTCCCCTGGGGATATCTGTTTTTCCTATCCCATATACAATCTTCCTTATCAGAATTCAGGAATTCTTCATCATAAACATCCCCCGTAGAGTATGAAAAGTAACCTGCAGTTCCTGCTTTTTCATTGAGGCTGAAAGCTTTTATTATAGGATCCACTTTTTCTCCTGTTTCCACTACTGCCCAAAAACAGTTATTCTCAGTACGTACCATCTCATCTTCAGTACCCCACCACATATATTCCATTTCTGACTGTACCGGTTTTGAAAACTCCGGCTTCCTATATATTTTTTCCTGCTTTTTATCCGGTGCTTTTTCCATTAATTCTTCCAATCGCGGCTTCCATTCCATTTTGCTGAGCATAAGAAAAGTGCCCTCTCCGTATATCCCTGATTTATTTTCTATATTAGTAATCTGATGTGATAACTCTTCTTTTGTCATTTGCGGCTTTTGATAAAACTTCCTCCCTTTGAAGAAATAATCGGTCAATTTCTTCAACTGCTCATTATCAAAGTTCGCTTTTTTTAATTCTAATACCGGAGTATTACTTACCGAGAGCCTGGGTATGTCCACATCCGCCTCTACTGTCACACGTCCATCCATGCGCTCCATGGTTTCCTTCCAGTGTTCCGGTGCATCAATCTGTTTTAATTCTCCATCTTTCACCTTGTCAATTATGCATCCTTTGGGAAGTCCTTCTGATTTATTAACAACCGGTGCCTGGTCAGGCGTTTTCTGACAGGCAGTTACCGTACATCCTAACATGACGGCCAGCAGAATCATACCATACCACTTTTTTCTATTGTTTTGTCTGTATTGTTTATTTTGTCTGCTTCGTTTTCTTATTTCTTTCACCATCGCACATCCATCCCTCTTTGGCATATTTACCGGTGTCTTTTCATTTACAAAAGCATAACAGAAAAATATCCCCTTTTTATTCTTCTGCCTTAAATCGAATACGAAATAAATTCCCGGCAGATGTATTTTCAGCCTCGCATCTCATTCCATGCAGACCTGCAACCTTTTTAACCAGATACAGCCCATATCCCAGATGCTTCTCCCTGCCTCCGGACAGCTGTTTCCCACTGGAAAAAAGTTCAAACATATCCCTCTTCCAATCTTCCGAAATAGGTTCCCCTGCATTTTCAATTGAAAGTTCTTCTTCATCCAGCATAATACGAATATAACCACCAGGTGTCACATAGGAAACAGCATTAGACAGCAGATTTGATACCAGTTGTTCAAAATAATTCTGATTCACTTCTTTTTCCACCCGTTCTATATCCATCTGTAAATCGATGTCTTTTTCCAAGAGCAGAGGGGCAATCCGGTTCAGAGATTCCATTACCAGTTTCGCCAGATTTGTCCTTTGCAGCTGAAGCATGAAATGTATGGAATTTATCTGCGACAACGTCATCATCTGGCGAATCATAGTATCCATCTCTTCTGTCTTCTGGTTAATCATATCCAGATAATATTCCTTTTTATATTCCAGCTCTTTTATCCGCAGATTATCATCACACATCCGTATAATTGCCAGCGGCGTCTTCAGTTCATGGGTCATTCCATTGATAAAATCCTTACGATCCTGTTCCATCTGCTGCCGCTTTTCTTCTGTTTTTATCTGGCCATAAGCCAGATACAGCGCACATAAGCCCAAAATAAAGAACATGACCAGATAAGCCCACTTCAGATTTACCAAAGATGTATACAAATGCCTTCCGCTTGCCCGTATTTGAAGGCAGATATACGACCTGCTGTTGAGTAACGAAAACCTCATACAGGTCTCCATCTGTGTTGTTAGAAATCCAGAGGTCAGGGTCTTCCCATTATCCCAATTCCTTTCCTGACCGGATGCGGTGTTCATTGAAATTTCTTTCCTGTTATGCAGCCATTCCTCCTGCTCCCAGTAATTCCACTCTTCAAAACCATCCTGATAGTAAGGAAATCCCAATATCTGTATTTCTCTGTATTTTCCGTTTTCAGATATGGCGCTTATTTCTGGAGAAATCCATTCCATTACAATTTCACTGCCGGACTGACAATAATTCTTCCCATCATACTCTGATTTCCATGAGCGTGAGGTTAATAACCAGGGATCCTGCTGTGCTTTCTCTCCCTGTTCTCCACTGACCCACTCTAATTTTTCAACATACAGACCCGTTAAAAACACTTGCCCATCCCTGCTATCGGTACTGCAGAGAAAACGATATTTCGGTGGTTTCGATTTATTCCTGCTGTTTTCTTTTATAGCCGTTATAAAAACATTTTTCTGCTCTATAGAAAACAGCTCTTCCGGAAATATCAGCTTCGATTCAGTCGTTTCTCCATCCTCTATTTTAACATTCAGATAATTTTTACTTTCCGCCAGTAAATCTTGCTTATCATTGTAAACCAGGTAACTGTAATATTGGTTCTGGAAGTTTCCATTCAGACTGCTTTTCGCACTGTCTCCCACTTCGTTAACGATTTTCTGAAAATCCTCTTCGCTGCTTTTTACTAATTTTTCATATATATAATTTTTCTTTTGTTGAAATGCCTCCTGTCCCAGTTTCCTGTTTCGTAAAGTATCGTAGGTAGTTATGATACATGCACAAAGCAAAAACAAAAGTAAAAAACAACCTCCGGTTTTAAGCAGAATACGATATTTTTCCTTTTTGGTCATATATTTCTCCCTTATTGAATCTGAAAAGAATAGCCTGCTTTTGAAACCGTTCGGATATAGCTGCCTGCATCTCCCAGAGCCTGGCGCAGCTTAACGATATGTTTATCCACAACCCGGTCCAGAATCTCGGCATCCACTCCCCAAACCTGGTTTAAAATCTGTTCTCTGGACAGTACCCGGTTCTCGTTCTCCATAAAATACAGCAGGAGCTGATATTCTTTGTCTGCCATGATACACTCCCGACCTGATGCAGTTACTTTTCTCTGTTCCGGATTAAGCGTGAGGATGCCTTTCTGTAATACCCGCTCCTTCCTGTCCTTACTGGTCCGCTGGGCCAATGCATGTACCTTCGCCAAAAGTACCGGAAGAGAAAAGGGCTTTGTTATATAGTCATCGGCACCGCAACCATATCCTCTTAACTGCATATTTTCCGCCTCCAATGCAGTCAGGAAAATCACCGGAATCTCCATGTTTTTCCGAATCTCCTTACAGACTTCAAATCCATTCATGCCAGGAATCATTACATCCAGCAGCACCATCTGAACCTCATTCCTTTGCAGATAAGCAAGCGCTTCCCTGCCATTATCAAAACATGCTGTCTGCCATCCCTGTACGGTAAAAAAGTCCGCTACCATCTCCTGAATAAGCATTTCATCTTCCACTAACAGTAATGTATTTTTCATTCTTTATTTTCGCCTTTCTATTAAGCAGTAAAATATTATACAAGTTTACTATAAAAATGTCTTCTTTTTATGCTTTCCTGTATTTTAACAGCTGTTCCCATTTCTAAAAATAAAAAAGCCGCTGTACTCCCTTATGTCTCATCAAACAACAGGAAAGTACAGCGGCCTTATTCCAGCGCAAGCTTAAAAATGTTAATATTAATTTGCGGTCCAATTTCCAAGACATTCTATGGTAAAATGCTAAAATGCTTCCATTATCTTCTCAGCAATTTACACAAAATATCATGCAGCACCTTAAAATCAAGAGGCTTCGCCAGATGCGCATCCATTCCGGAATCCAGCGCCTCCTGAATATCTTCCTCAAAAGCATTGGCGGTCATCGCAACAATAACAATATTTTTTGCATCCTCTCTGTCCAGTGCACGGATCGCCCGGGTAGCCTCGTATCCATTCATGCCGGGCATCCGGACATCCATCAGAATTGCATCATAGGTATTGGGGGCTGTATTTTGGAATGCCAGTACTGTTTCTGCCCCATCTATCTTCACAACCGATTCTGCTCCGTGCATCTGAAGCAGTTCACAGAGAATTTCTGCATTAATGGCATTATCCTCTGCTACCAGAAAGCGGCGTCCTGCAAATATTTCATCCTGGGAAGCAGCTGATTTAACCCTTCGGACATCTTCTGCGTAAATATCCGGTTCACCCTGCGCTGCCTCACATTCCAGTTCCACACGGAATGTAGATCCCTGATTAAGCACACTCTCAACAGATATCTCTCCATTCATCAGATCCACTAATCCCTTGGTAATACTAAGACCAAGTCCTGTTCCCTCCACATTCACTGCTGCACTGCTGCGTGTAAACGGTTCAAAGATATGCCCGAGAAATTCTTTGGACATCCCTATCCCCGTATCACGAACCGAGAATCGGTAACGCACCCATTGCCCGCCTTTGACGGAAGGCACTTCCTCCACCAGAAACTGAACCTTACCGCATTCCGGGGTAAACTTCATCGCATTGCCCAGAATATTGATGAAGATTTGATTGATACGCAAAGAATCCCCATAGAAATATTCATGGCAGATCCCCTCCGTCCGGAGTTCAAACTTCAGTCCGGACGCCGTGACCTGGGGTGCCACAATAGCCGTCAGCTGCTCCAGCAGCTCAGACATCGATATCTTCATGCGGTTTAGCGTGATATTAGACCGCTCGATTTTGCTCATATCCAGAATATCGTTGATCAGACTAAGCAGATGCCTGGAAGAAATAGAAATCTTCTGCAGACAGTCCTTCACCCGCTCCGGTTCTTCAATATGGGCTGTTGCCAGCGTAGTCATCCCCATGATCGCATTCATAGGTGTACGAATATCGTGACTCATGGCAGACAGGAAATCGCTCTTGGCACGGTTTGCTTCCTTTGCAAGTGTAAGCGCATTTTCCAGGGTCTTTTTCGCCTGCCTTTCAGCCGTCAGCATATCCGTTACATCCGCCCGAACCATACAGATCGTACTGTGGTTTACATCTCCCCACAGTACATTAATCTGCTTATACAACAAACCATCCCTGGATTGGTAAGGAAGGACAAAGTCATAACCCTCCGGCTTTTCTTCCAGACGCTGAAGCATGTTCTCCAAACAGAACCGCTGCAATATTTCTGCCCGGTCTTCCTCTGTACCATAATGGTCTGCAAATGCTTTTGCATTATCATAATTATCTGCAATATATGGAGACAGGTTTTCCAACACGGTCTGACGGGTATATGTCACAAGTCGTTTGGTGTTGACATCAATAAATCCCGCCAGTTCAAAAGTATAGGCAATCATATTAAGCAGACCCTGCTGCTCCCGCACAGATTCCGTAATGTCTGTACGTACCAGACAGACCCTCCCAAGTCGCAGATCTACAGCGGAAACGGTCATATTTTTGGTACGGATTTCACCTTTTTCATCAATTGTAGAAAAAGCAAATGTATAGGAACTCTTCTCCGTCAGCCTCCGGTAAATTTCATCAGGTGTCAGTGCCCTGGCATACTGTTCTCTGTCCTTGGGCACAATGGGAGACCGAAGCATATCTGCAATCCTTTCCGAATGACAGCCTTTGGTTGCCGGTAAAAAATCTGAATTCTCATTAAATGTCAAAACCGTATACGAATCCTGCTTAAGGTTTAAATCTATGACAAAGTCATAGTTGGTGACTGAAAGCTGGTGCAGAATCCGGTCAGATATGGTCTGCTCCGTAATATCCGTTACCGTCAGTATCCCGGTGATATCCCCGGTATCGGGCACCTCCACCAAATTTACCTTAAATTGAACATAACGTCCAAAATCTTCCCGCGGCATTTTTATAAAACACTTTAGGATCTGTTCCCTGTCATTTCTCTCAAAAGCCTCCAGCGCAGGCGCATTCAGATAGGTCTTTAAAAATGTCTGCCTTTCCTTTTCATCAACAACAAGTCCTGCTATCCCGGTAAAAAACTCTTCCCGTACCGTACCAAGAGTTTTTAAAAGGTCTGAATCTGTAAGATCAATTATTTCCAGAATCTTATTCCGCGTGATATTGCAGTGGCCGATAATCAGTGCATTGGGTACCGGAATCCGATAATGCTGTATAATCATATCCTTATACTGCTCCCGGAGCTGTTCCTGTTCCCCTAATTCCCTGGTCATATCATGATAGACAGCATAAACCCGGCTCTCTCCATTCTCATTCTGAATCAGGGAGAGATTATTTTTCACCCATACATAACTATTGTCGCCCTTTTTCAGACGATATACCATTTCACACTGGTTCTCACCGCTGGAAATATATGCTGTCAGCTGCTGGTTCACCATTTCCTGATCATCCGGATGTACACCCGCCAAAGCATCCTTCTCGTATAGCTCCCAAGCATCTTCCAGGGTCATTTCGGTCAGTTCTGCAAATCCATCAGATAAAAACTCAGGAACCATTTTCCTGTCCTTCTCATAACGGACAACCGAAACTCCCCCCGGAAGATTTTTAACTAAAGTCTGAAAATACTGCTCCAGACGTTCTTTTTCCTTTCGAATCCGAACCTCTTCCGAAATATCCCTGACATAATTGACATACGCCGGAATTCCATTCCACTCCGTTTCACGAAAACGTATGCTGTAACAGGCGTCTGACTCATCAGACATGATCTCCTGTTCTTCCCCGTCAGGCTTATTATTTTTCAATGTGCAGAATTCGCAGGGTGCGCTTTTGCCATGCATTGCTTCATAGCATTTAAGACCGATACAATCCACTTTCTTGCTGAAAAGACTCTTGGATTCATTGACATAGAGCAGATCATAATTTCTCTTGTCGATCACATAAATTCCATCCGCGGTTTCGTTGGCAATATTCTGAAACAGGTGCGTCTCTGCCGACATGCCGGTAAAAACTGCATAAAATTTTGAGTTCTCTGACAGAGGTCCCATACGTCTTCCATTGAGATGAATCCAAATCAGACGGCCATCTTTATGACGCATACGATAGGAGACATCCAGAACTTCTCCGCTGGCAAGAGCTGCCTGCGCCGCTTCCAGAACCCGCTCCCTGTCCTGCTCGTATACAATGTCAAACACATCATGCCTTGCCATCTCTGAATACTCTTCCCGTGAATGACCGGAAAGTGCCATTACCCCATCCGAGAAAAATGTTGGGATGAAACGCTTTCCTTTTACCAGATAACTGGCAATCCCACCTGGTATGGAATTAACCAGATGATCCATTTCCAGCTGTGCTTCCTGCATCTTTTCATTGGCTCCGGCAAGTTCCTTTTCCAGATGCACCTGTTCGCTTACATCGCTGTATACGCCATATAATAATTTTTTTCCGTCAGCCTGTTCCTTTACCGCTCCCTCAAGATGAATCCAGCGGTATTCTCCCAGCCGGTCATTGAACACCCGGTAAGTTTGACGGACGAATCCATTACTTAGGATTGCTCTTTGGATTTTTCCCTGTAAAAGCTCAAGATCTTCCGGATGAACCCCCAGAAAATCTGTCTTCTGTTCCAATAACCGTATATGTTCTTCTGAATACCCCATAATTTCATAAAATGCAGAGTTATGGAATAATGGAGAGATGCAACCAGCTTCAAATTCATAAACGCATAAGCCGCAGGGAATGCTTGTGAATGTTGTCTGCAGCTCCTCTTTCACCGCTTTGAAGTGATTTTCTTCCCGTTTTTTATCCGTAATGTCCAGTATGTACTCGATATGAGCGGATTTGCCTCCCCATTCGATAATTTTCCCACTGAGCTGGTAGGTCCGGTTATTGCCGGGATGATGGAATTCACGGACAAAAAGCTCGGTCCGGCTCATGTCTCCTGCATGACAAAAGGGGCATGGCCTGTCATAACCCGCCGCTTCATAACAAGTAATCCCACCAATGCCAGGATACTGAAAAATCAAATCCTTTACTATCTGATTGGCATAGAGCAGTTCCATATTCTCAGCTGCGCTTACATATATAGCTACCGGGGCATTGTCCAATATGGCCTCCATCTGCTCCGTTGAAAGAGAGATATCCTGCATTATCCCATCTTCCTCATTATTTAATTCCCCCATCCTCTCAGACCTCCTTTCCATAGATGAAATCATATAGAGTCTGATACAGCCGGTCTGGTTCAATGGGTTTTGCCAGATGGGCATTCATCCCCGCCGCCTTGCTTTTTTCGATGTCGTCATCAAAGGCATTGGCAGTCATGGCAATAATGGGAATGGTCTTAGCATCCACATTACTAAGATGACGGATATTGTTCGCCGCAGTCAATCCGTCCATCAGAGGCATCCGGATGTCCATTAGGATGGCATTATAATATCCCGGCTCTGATTTGCTGAATAATTCTATAGCCCGCAGTCCGTGTTCCGCCGTGTCCACAACAAATCCCTTATCCTCCAGCAGCATGGCAGCCACCTCCGTATTAATCATATTATCTTCCACCAGCAGCACACGGTTGCCGGTGAAATCGTAATTGATCACCTCCGTCTGCTGAGCCTGTTCTTCCTGCTCTCCCAAAGCTCTTGTGAATGCGGAGACCAAAGTAGATTTAAACATCGGCTTGCTCATCAGTAAATTTACCCCCGCAAGCTTTGCCTCATTTTCAATCGAAATCCAGTCATATGCCGTCATAATAATGATCGTAACTTCCGGGCCTACAATCGCACGGATACGCCGGGCAGTCTCAATACCGTCCATTTCCGGCATTTTCCAGTCAATGAGAATCATGTCATAGTATTGGGATTTTTCCCACAGGTCCTTGACCCGGTCAATTGCCTTACGGCCGCTGTCTACCCATTCCGCCCTGATACCTATCTCCTGAAGCGTATTGATGGTACTTTCACAGACAGCTACATCATCATCCACCACCAGTGTTTTCAAATGTGAAAAATTGTGATTTGTTTTCTTCTGGTTGTGACGAAGCTTTTCCTCCTCCGTAATACCCAGCTTCACATCCACGGTAAACTCTGAGCCGATTCCTTTTATCGACCTGACAGTTATTTTTCCATCCATCATATCCACTATGTTTTTGGAAATAGCCAGACCCAGCCCGGTTCCTCCATACAAAGCAGTAGTTCCGGAGCTTTCCTGAGAAAATGGCTCAAAAATATGTACCAGATACCCTTCGCTCATCCCCACGCCGGTATCATTGATGATAAAACGAAGAACGGCATCATTTTTCGTCTTCCTCTGCTGCGCTGCGGAAAAAGTGACCTTTCCGCCTTCCTTTGTAAATTTAATCGCATTGCTTAAAATATTAATAAGGACCTGCTGCAGCTTCATCGCATCGCCTATGTAATAATCATCCAGTACAGGATCCACAATACACTCATATTCCACCCCTTTGGCTGCCGCCTGGGAATAGCAGATAGAGTTAATCCCGGTTAAAAATTCCTCCACAGGTATCTTCTCTTTTTTCAGCAGCATCTTACCGCTCTCGATCCGGCTCATATCCAGAATATCATTAATCAGTGCAAGCAGGAATCGGGAGGAAATACCAATCTTAGAAATACAGTCCGCAACCTGTTCATCATCACCAATAGAACGGGCAGCGATTGCGCTCATGCCGATAATTGCATTCATCGGTGTACGGATCTCGTGGCTCATACGGGAAAGAAAGTCCGATTTTGCAGCATTGGCCTGCTCCGCGGCAACAAGAGCCGCCGACAGCTCCTCTTTTTGTTTCTGTTCCTGCCGTACAACATCCGTGGCATCATTACACGTTACACAGACCCGTCCCAGATCCTGGCTGATATAGAATATCTGGAAGCGTTTGACATGAACCATACCAAATTCATCTTTCATCTCCACAATAAAAGTATAATTATCCTGCTTCACCAATGTCTTTTTCATATATCCGTAATCCAGCTTAGCAAGAAATTCTTTCTTTGACGGTTCATCCATAAACTGGTCGGCAATGACACGTATTTCCTGCTGAAAACCATCCTGACACGGAAAGATATTCTTCTGGCTGCTGCTAAAAGAAAACAGACGTTGGGAATCCTGCTGTATATCAATTTCCATAATAATATCATAATCCAGTTCTGTGATTCTATTTAGCAGCTGTTCCTGCAATTTCTGCTCCGTAACGTCAAACATATAGAAAAAAACGATCACGTCCCCCGTTTCAGGGTTCAGCGAAGAACGGAAACTCATACTGCCCCAAAAAGTTTCTCCGCCTTCACTCCTGCATAAGAAATCAAAGTGATAATCTACTTTACCGGCAGCATGGTCAGCCAACAGCTTCTCCCTGCTCAGGGTATTGCGGATCTTTTGCCCATAATCCCTGTCTACAGCAGAAGCTGCTATACTCTCGACAGTCTCTTCATAGGTATTCCCTACATGTGCAATTGCTATATTCGAAGAGGCTGCATAACTTTCCAGCTTATCCTTCGTGACATTAATCCGTCCCTGAATACTTCCTCCTGCGGAAGACAACTCTGCAAAATACTCCAGTTCCTTTTCGTACAGCTCCCTCTCCCTCTGCTGCAGCAGTTTTTCTTCCGTAATATCAACAAAAACACAATAGAAATACTTCTCATTATCCTCTTCTGTAAGAAGTTGGGCTTTAATCGAAATCCACTTTACCGTCCCGTCTTTACAGATCAACCGGTTCTCATTCTGTATGGTATTTCCATCCGCCAGCTGTACTTTCAGCCGCTGCGCCATAACTGACAGATCCTCCGGATAAATTACAGATGACATTTTGTTGCCCATTGCTGAAAATTCTTCACGGGAATAGCCAATAAATTCAAACAGCCCGTCATTTGCATCGATTACAGAAAAATCAGCATCAAATCGGCAGCGAAACACTGCACCGGGTATGTTATTATAGATATGAAGCACTTCTTCCTGTGCCTGCTTTTGAGCTGTAATATCAATACAAACTGAGGTGATGGCAGGCTTGTTGTTCTCTGCAGTCATCTTAAGCCCTGTATCATGAACCCAGATGTAAGTACCATCTTTTTTCTTCATCCGGTATTCTACGACATATTCTCCTTTTTCCTCTATCTGGACATCCACCTCATGATCCACCCGTTCCCTGTCATCCGGATGCATACATTGGGTTATCATTCCGCCAATATCCGAAATAAACTCTGCTTCACTATCATAGCCCAGATATTCCAGCATCCGGCGATTAATAAAATAAAAAGGAAATCCCGGTTCAATATAACCGCCCATCATTCCGCCTGCCAGGGAATCATTTAGAAGTGCCTGCCGCTGCTTCATCACATTTTCCAGAACCAACGTTTGCGGATAGTGCTCCCCGCCCCTTTGGCTGCTGCCAGGTTCAGCAAAGTGCAGGCTGCATACCAGCCATCTGTTACTCTGCCTGCACAGTGCAAAAAAGCCGTGCAGGCGCCAGGCATACACGGAATTTCTGAGTGTAAACTCAGCAGTCATAATATAAATTGCATCGTTAAAAACCTGCTCGTGGATAACCGTCAGTTCCATTTCAAACGGTTCCGGAATTTCCCGGATATCAGTAAGAACATAATTCGCCATATCCGTCTTCCCCAAGGCAAACTCTTTCTCCCCCGTACCGATAAATTGGATATCATCCGCCAGGAATTCCGTGGCCAGCGCTGCGTCCCGCTGTTCAAACCAAGAACTGCAAAATAGCCGGACTGTCTGCCGTGCAGAAATTTGTTCTTTCATATCATTTCCTCTTTCCATAAACAAATATTTCCTTTATTATAATTTTTCACTTGCTAAATTGTCTGAACACCTATGGCATGACCGAAGAAATGCCGTAAAACTTAACGTCACACTGCCTGATAAACCGCCGGTTTATACGGTTAGGATTACAGAGATATTTCGAGTTATTTCGCCTGAAAATATTATTTTCATTTTAGCATAGAAAAAGTGGTTGTGCAATCATTTCAGTGAGTGGTTCGGAAGATCCAGAAGAATTGTTTTCGTGGACTGTAAGATGATTTGTATTGACTGATTAGAAATAATATGCTATTATTTATATGACCTTAAACAAAAAATAAGTCATATAAAGGAGTGTATATGCCTAAATTTACAGCGACAGAACGTGAAAAGATTTTCTCCCTGCTTTTGGAAAAAGGCAAAACGTTATTTAATGAAAAAGGATTCTACGCAGTAACAGCAGAAGATATCTCTTTAGCAGCCGGAATAGCAAAAGGAACCTTCTACCATTTTTTTGACAATAAAGAACATCTATATATGGTGATAAATAATCGTTTACAAGCTAATATTTTTGAATTCCTGCTTTCAATGCTGGAAGAACATAAAAGTTGTCATAATGCTGAAACTTTTTACCGTATGTTATGCTATGTAATGGAAAAGTTTATTGAAAATCCACTTATTATGAACATTGATGCACAGTTATGGGAACGAATTGTAGCAAAAGCACCAAAATCGTGTATAGATGAGAATAATGATAGAGACTTGGAATTAATATCCATGTTAGAAAACTCGGGTTTTATGTATCGATATAGCTTAGAAATCACAACTAAAATCTTGCAGATGCAGTTTATTCAATTATCTTATCTTAAACATGAAACACAAGATATTGAGTTGATGAAGATTGTATTAAAGGCATTGTCAGAGCATCTAATACAGGAGGAGAGAGAATGCTAATTAAACCATTAAATGAAGAAGCGATTAAACAAGCTGGCTGGAATGACACTTATATTTCAGGCTATTCTGAACGGGTACATATTTTTTATTATCATGCAGAAGCAGCCAGTAAAAATATAATTGTTTTACACACACCTGTAATTGCTGTAAAAAATTGTTATGAATGTTATGAACAGCTTGGCAGCATTTATGGTTTCAATGTATTTGCTGTGGATTATGTACCGGGCGAAGGAGAGTGCAGTGGTACGACAAAAGATTTTACACTTCCTAACATGGTTGCAAATTTAGATGCCGTGTATGAGTATGTATCTGGAAAATATTCGGGCGATATTCATTTATTGGGTTATACGGGCATTGGCGGCATTATGGCACAATATTATTTGGGAACAGGCTGTAAGTTCAAGAGCTTTGCGCAATTTGCTTGTGGAATTTACGGAGACATAGCTCCTTTAGGACTTCCGAAGTTCCTTGCAAAACCGTTAATTCAAGTTTGCCGTCTATTAATCAGGATAAAACCAACTTTGGCAATTACCTTTACCCCACCGCCAGCAAAGGGTTATCATGCTGAATTAGATAATGAGTTTTATAAATCCTTCCGCTTACGGGATGCCAACTTTTTCATCATGAAAATAAATACACTGCTCCGAATGCTGGAGTGTATGGTTGGAAAAGAAAGCTTATTAAAAGTGCCCCTTGCCTGTCCGACTCTGGTGTTTAAAACATTACATGACCGATATTTTTCTTGCGATTATTTCGATCAGTACTTTGATGCATTAACCTGTGAGAAAAAACTCGTTGAGATCAATGATGTCCACAATAGCTATTTTATTTCCCCAGAGCCTTTTATGAAAGAATTTGCTGCATGGGTGAATAGCCATTAACTAAATTCCCAAAGTGCAGGTATTCCACCAACTTCATTTTTTCTCATTAAAAACTTTCCAATAATTTTGTATAACCCCCTTACGCCATGCAAGCAATATATTAAAGCATATAACCAGCCCCGCCAAAATAATTACAACAACGGGATTCATCCCGGAAACATCCAGAAACTGTGTCACATCATCACCTACCGGTGCTTTTCCATTCAAATAAAGCAGCGGTACTAAAATCCATGCTGCAGCGGAGAAAGTAGCCCCTATTATAAACATAAAAGAAAAAATCTTATAAAACACATTTTGCTTCTCTTTCTGATACAACAGCAAATAGATAATGGAGACTATAACCGGCAGCAGCATGCCACCCGCCTTAAGCAGCGCAGAAGTTAACGGCTGATAAACACCGCCTACAGAACTCATATGCGCCTGTAAAATAATCTCCAGCTTCCATTTCCCAGGCAGCTAATGAGAATATTTCTTATTAACTGCTTTCCTCTTGGCATTTCCAAAATTTTATAGTATGATACACTGGTTAGACGCACCTAACTTTCATAATTCTCTTCTGTATGTCCAAGATCATATAACCGTTCTCTGCCGGGCCCCACAACCGCAAACGAACGATGCTATGTCAGAATGTAAAACACTATAAAACAAAAAAGGAAAATGCAAATGATTAAACACAAAGAATTTACTTTTATGATAATTTCTGTTATTTTATGTGCTGCACTATTTTTCGTAAAGATTACAGGAAACGCTGTGCATACTCTCATTGGTTTTCTGTTAGTTGTCATCTCCTCTGTTCACCTGTATGCGAAATGGAAAAAATACAGGTATATGCCGCCAAACCCCAGATTAGTAGATCAAATTTTAATACTTTCATTCGTATTCATATTGATTTCAGGAATTGCATCCCATATGTCAGCAGGTCTGCTGATATTCAAAATAATACATAAACTGTCTGCTCTGGTTTTTTGCATCGGTTTAATCGGACATACCGTGCAGCACAAGCAATTCCTGATAAAGAAGAAAGGATAAGAAGCAGGATTGCCACTGTAACTTATACTGTCTTTTCCGAACGCTCCGTTACAATCTGAAGCAGCACAGCTGCAATAATTATAAATCCTTTAATAATATCCTGTGGATAAGACGGAACCGCCATAAGATTCATAATATTTCCAATGAGCGCCAATACCAAGGCTCCCACTACAGTCTTTATTACAAATCCGTTTCCGCCCGCCAGACTTGCTCCGCCGATTACACATGCCGTAATGGCATCCAGCTCCTGCCCCATTCCCACGGAGGCACTGCCGGTAGAGCTTCTTGATGCCACAAAAATTCCTGCCAGGGCAGCCAGTACACCGGAGATTGCATAGACAGAAATCAGATAACGTTTCACTCGTATTCCAGCCAGTTCAACCGTGGTCTCATTGCTTCCCACAGCTATTACAATACGTCCAAATGCCGTATATTTCTGTATGAACCAGAAAATCACCACTATAAGCACTGTAATTATAATAATAGGATAAAACAGTTCTTTTTTCACCAGCAGATCCAGATACCCCTTTTCTAATTTGATTGGAGTGCCATTAGTAAGTACAAATGCCATCCCACGGGCTATTGTCATCATTGCAAGAGATGCCACGAATCCCTGCATCTTCGTATAAGCAACCAGTACACCGATAAAAGTTCCCATGAGCAGCCCAGCCGCCAGTGATATGAGAATTGCCAGGAATAAATTCATGGAAAAATCTCTGATCAGTATGGCTGTCAGGGCTGCACCGAAAGCCATAACAGAGCCTACCGATAAATCGATTCCTCCGGTTAAGATTACAAACAGCATGCCGATTGCCACACAGATCGGTGCTGCCTGCTGCAAAGCAATATTTCTCAGGTTCATTACTGTCAGAAAGTTTTCCGACAGCAGACAACAGACAATAAATAAAATGATAAAGATAATATATGTATTATTTTGAATGAATAGCTGCCGTATCCGGCGCTTCTTTTTCTCCTGCTGCATCCGCTTATACCCCCATAGCATATTTAATTAGATTACTTTCTGCCAGCTCTTCCTTACTCAGTTCCCCGGTAATCCTGCCCTGAAACATAATCATGGCTCTGTCGCACATGCCGATAATCTCCGGCATTTCTGATGAAATCATAATGACTGCCACGCCATTTTCCGCAAGTGTATTCATTATCTTATAAATTTCTATCTTGGCGCCAATGTCTACGCCCCTGGTCGGTTCATCAAAGACGATACATTTACAGTCTGCCGCCAGCCATTTGGCAAGAGCTATTTTTTGCTGGTTCCCGCCGCTCAGGCTATTTGCATTGTCCTCGGCAGAGCCATATTTTGTTGCCAGTCCGGTCAGTAACTCACAGACATATTTTTTCTCTTTCTTATGATTGATTACACCAAATCTATTTGTGATTTTCCCAATTGCAGCCAGTGTGGTATTCACACGGATACTCTGTTCCAATAGAAGTCCCTGCTTTTTCCGATCCTCCGGAAGCAGACCAAACCCGCTTTTGATCGCTTCTTTCGGATCTCTAAAATTCACTTTTTTCCCAAAGTAGATTATATTTCCGGAATCTTTCCGGTCGGCTCCAAAAATGGCCCGCATTGTTTCCGTTCTGCCTGATCCCACAAGGCCGCTGAATCCCAGTATTTCTCCAGATTTCACATAGAAACTTACGTTATTGACCAGCTCACCGGCATTCAGTCTTTCCACCCGGAGCACTTCTTTTCCAATCACTGCATGCCGCCCGGGAAATAACTGGGTCAGATCCCTGCCCACCATCATATTGACCAGCTTTTGTTTATCAATGGAATCAGTTGGCACCGTACCCACGTAGGTGCCATCCTTTAGGATCGTGATATGATCGCTTAGTTGAAATATCTCTTCCAAACGATGGGAGATATAAATGATACTGGTTCCTTCCGATTTTAATTTCCGGATTACTTCAAATAATTTTTCGATCTCGGAAAAAGTCAAAACTGCAGTTGGTTCATCCAACACCAATACCCTGGCATTGCGTGTGAGGCATTTGCAAATCTCTACCACCTGCTGATATGCCACACTCAGGGTACCTACCCTCACACCGGGATCTATTTCCCCGAATCCCAGTTTTTCTAACTGTTTCTTAGCGTCGGACTTTAATTTTCTCCAATTAATGGTCAGCTTTCCTGCGGACAATTTATCAATAAAGATGTTTTCCGCCACTGTCAGATCCGGTGCCAGCATAAATTCCTGGTAAATAACTGCAATTCCATGCTCTTTCGCATCTTTCGGACCGTTTATTTTGATCCGGACACCATCGACCAGAATTTCCCCGTCATCCTTCTGATACGCGCCGGATAAAACCTTCATCAGAGTTGACTTGCCTGCCCCGTTCTCTCCAATCAGAGCATGTACCTCTCCTTTCTGAACTTTTAGCGAAACACCGGTCAGTGCCTTAACGCCTCCGAAATGCTTGGTTATATTTTTCATCTCAAGTCTGTATTCATCCTGCATAGCGCCCCTCCATATTCCGGCAATCTAAAATCCGAATTGATAATGTTCATCGACGTTTTCTTTTGTCACCGCAACTGCCTCCGTCAAAATAACATCTTCATAGCTCTTCCAATCCTTCTTATCCACCAGAATCTCTTTGGCAACTTCTATGCCTTTTTCTGCAACTTTATATGGAGAATTTTCTCCTGTGCCAAAATATTTTCCTTCCTTTATCAGATCATAAGCTTCCTTTGCACCATCTGCTGCTGCAACCATATCCACCCCTGTGATACCTGCATTTTCCAGTGCTTCCATTCCGCCGAACAGCATCTGGTCATTTTCACCCAGCATACAGTTTAAATCTTTATTTGCTGTTATTAAATCTTCCGCCGCAGTTAATCCTTCTTCTCTTGTTCCTGCACCCCAGCCTTGTCCGCGCAGCGTAAATCTGGCCTTCTCATTGGATGCTTTTCCATTTTTCATTAAATCATCTTCAAATTCCTGCGCCGCTTTCCACGCTTCCTCTTCACTGTATCCTGCTCTGCTTTCGATGATTCCACAGAATAATCCCAGCCTTCTTTCCATACATGCCACATTTCCTTTCAGTGCACTCAGAAGTACTGCAATAATTTCCTTGTCTTTGTCGAACTGTTCACCATATGCTTTTCCGACCAGCCGTCCATTCTGCTTATTATCAGAGTATATGGTAGTACATTGATTACACTCTCCCACTCCGCTGTCCAGATTAATGACCGGTATATCTGCTTCTGCAGCTGCATTGATACTTGGAATGCAGGCATCCGGCTCCACACTGTCCAGAAAAATCAGATCCATCCCCTGAGTAATAAAAGTCTCTAAATTTTCAGCTTCTTTGCTAGTATCACTGTTCGCATCCAGAACGGTACACTTCCATCCCTTTTCCTGGGACAGTTTTTTTACAGCCTCCACCAGGCTGACGAAATAGGGGGAATCCTGTGTCTTTATTGCAAAACCGACTTTAATATCCGATGTTTCCTGTACATCCTCCACTTCCTGTCCTGCAGCCGCTGCTGTTGCCGCTTTTGTTTCTTCACCCTTCCCATTGCTGCCACATCCTGCCATTGTTATTACCATTGTGAAACATAACACCGAACTTAATATTTTCTTCAACATACCAATACCTCCGCTTATTTTCATTAACATATGATTTTACCGCAACTTCCCACACATGAATTCCCTTTTCCGCTTGTGCTTATTTTTCAAACAGGCTCCCCAGCGTGTCTGACAATTGCTTTTTTGTCAGCTGTGCGCCAAAAGGCTCTAGACATACACTCCGATTTCTTTCGCCAACCGTGCAAAATTTACAATATTTTCCAATGGCATATCATCCATGAAATTACTGGTAGGCGCCATAATATATCCGCCTTCTTTTCCCAGGGACTGCACTCTCACCTCCATTTCCTGCTTCAACGTTTCCAGGGAGCCGATCAGCGCCGTCTGCTCATCAATGCCGCCATGGAAGATCAGCTTATTTCCAAACTCCTTTTGGAGCCGGAACGTATCCATATCGTCTGCACTTGGCTGAATGGGATTTAATATGTCAACTCCCGTAGCAATTATTCCGTCCAATATTTTATAGACAGATCCGCAGGTGTGATGGAATATCTTTACCCGGGGTGCTTTTGATTTAATAAAATCATTTAATTTTTTACGCCTGGGAACGATCATTTCATTAAATAACTCCGGAGATATAATAGGTCCCCTCTGTGTCCCATAATCATCCCCCGTCTCCACAATCTGTATGTACTCGCCACATGCCGTTAACAGAACATCATACAGCCCCATCTGAATTTCCAGTGTTTTATCCAGCAGTCTGTTGGCAAATTCCTTATCCACCAGCATATCAACCAGCATATTTTCCATTCCCCTCAATTCCCAGGCAAGTTCAAAAAATCCATGTGATACTGCTCTGGATGCAATTGCATAATCAGTGTGATAATACAGGTATTCTGCTCTTTCCCTCATCCCCCTCGCACGTCCGGGAGCATAAGGATCCGGCCAGGGATAGGTATCAATATCTTCTATTTCTGCATCCTCCAGGGGACTGCTGTGCCCCTGGGACAGGCCGTTGACCAGCTTTTTCTTAATGCCGAATTCATTTGTGATCACACCTTCCTCATCGTATACCGGCTCATATCCATCGGGCGGCAGCAAGAAAACATGGCGAAAATCTCCTCCCATCTTTTCCATCAGTTCATCATTATACAATGCAGAACTCTCATCCGGCCGAATCACAAGATCCTCGCTTTCCACCTGGAAATATTCCTTTACCCGCCTGAAGGTGGGATTGGTCATACCCGATGCGGTTGAACCGATATCAATTGCTACACGGTCCGGTCTCCTGTGTTCCAAAATACACTGCACTCTTTCTCTGGGTGTCATTTTTGTTCCTCCTTGTTATGCATTATCTGATTATTTTAGCAGCTCTTTTATTTATAACTGTAAAGCTGCCAGTTCTCTGAACTGCTCTTCCATTGCGGGATATAGCTTTGTATATATTCCATACAGACGGTCATACTTTTCAGCGTTTGCTTCCTCCACGGATACCGGTTCAAACTTCAGATATTTTTTTCCGTCCTGAAACGAATTCAGAATTCCCGCTCCATATGCTGCATTTATCATATTTCCCATTGCAGTAGCCTCTTCGCACTCTGCCAGATACAAGGGTCTTGCAAGTACTTCTGCAAATATCTTCATCCAGATATTACTCTTTGCTATTCCGCCAGCTATTCGAAGTTTTTTGGCTACGGCACCTTCTTTGCCAAGTAATTCCATGATCTCCCTCACTGTCAAAGCGTTCCCTTCCATAATTGCCCTTAAAAAATGTTCTCTCCCATGATTTGGGGATATTCCAAAAAAGACGCCTTTCATACTACCATCCCATTGAGGACATCGTTGTCCCACTAAGGTAGGAAGGAATAAAAGTTTATCGGCACCTGCCTTCACCTTTTCAGCCATGCGGTTCATTTCTTCATAAACAGAATCCGAATTAAATTCCTGCATGAATTTATCCCGGAACCACCTGTAATTTCCTCCTCCAAAATCAACCCCCGCCATATTGCACCATGTCCCCGGAACAATATGGTGATATACATGGAGGGAACCACTTCTAACCGGCCTGTTAGTACATACTCCAAGGGCGGTGACAGTACCCCCGGTAATAAAAGCATCGCCTTCTTTTGTAATTCCGCATCCAAGACCGCAGGAGACTGCATCCATGGCACCTGCCACTACCGGAGTTCCCATAAGCAGACCAGTGTTATCACCAGCCTGTGCAGTAATATTTCCCACCACATCAAAGCACTGGTAAATCAAGGGCAGTTTATCCATATCCAGTTCACAGGCTTTCACCAATTCCCCGGACCACTCCCCCTTCTCAACATCAAACAGCTGGGTCAATCCTCCTTCCGAAAGATTGCAGGAAAATATTCCGGTCAGCTTATAGGCAAGAAATCCTGCAGCATTTAATATCTTATAGGTATGCCGATAATGCTTTGGACAATTGTTCTTAAACCACTTCAGCTTAGGTGCTATATTGGATTCATCATTGCGGTTACCATTTATCTGCGTGAGGATTTCCTGCCCCACGTTGATATCGATCCATTTCTTTTCCATAACGGCACGGCGATCTGTCCAGATCATTGCATTGTGAAGTATTTCTCCGTCTCTTCCTATTGGTATCATGGCACTGCTCTGGCTGTCGATTCCCACCACAGCAATCTGCTGGCTGCTGATCCCGGCTTTCCATAATACTTCCCGGATTGTTTCACAGGCACCCCTCCACCACTCATTGGGATCCTGCTCTGCAGCACCGTTCTCTCCAAAAAATGTTTTATGTTCTCTGGACGCTATGCCAACCATTACACCTTCGCCATTAAATAAAGCCGTCTTGCAGCTGGACGTCCCCAGATCAACGCTGATAATATACTGTTTATCCATTTTCTCTTCCTCGTTGTTTATTCAATGTTTATTATTTGTTTATTGTGTTTGTTTTGTTTATAGTTACATATAATCATATCCTATTCGTTTTGTCAAGATGTTTTTGATGTATTTTATAATTTATTGTCTTTTTTAGTAATTTGTTTGTTTAATTCATATATCATTTATTATGGTATTGAACATTTTTTCTGATATCACTCACACTTGTACACAAACAAACATTTTATTCCAAGAATCCTATTGTAATTTTTTCTACTAAACTATATAATAGAATAAACAAACATAAGGTAACTATGTTTTATTTGTGTTTGATTCTTTTTGAAAGGAACATAAAATTATATGAAAATCAAACGAACAGATCAAATTATTGAATATATGCGTACTCATGGCGGTGTCGCAAATGTTGTTGACTTATGTGAGAAATTCGGTGTTTCAGATATGACCATCCGAAGAGATCTGCAGACACTGGAAAATAACAAGTCTGTAATCCGGCATTACGGAGGCGCCACCCTGATACAGGAAATAACCTCCTCTGTAAATGCCGCTCCATTTCAAACACGGCTCAATGTAAACCAGCAGATTAAAATGAGTTTAGGACTGGCTGCAGCAGAATACCTGCAAAAAGCCAGCATACTTCCCACCTGTAATGCAGTATATATTGCCTCCGGTACAACTTTGTACAGTATGGCACTGCAAATCAATTATCCGTTAAGTAATACTACCCTGGTTACAGACAACGTAAGCGTATCCCAGGTATTGGCAAGCCACCCGGACTACACAGTAATTTCTATCGGAGGCCAGTTAATTCTCCCTTCCCTGAATGCAGTGGGGCATGTTGCTGAAAATATGATTCGCAGCTTTTCATTTGATTATGCCTTTATCAGCGCTGCTGCCATCGATGAAAACGGTTATATTTATAACTACAATTATATAGAGGCCGGAACTTTTACTGCCGTTCTGGAATCCAGCCGCCATATTATTGTAGTTGCCGATTCCACTAAATTTATGAAAAAAACCTTTGTGCAGCTCTGCCAGCTGAAAAAGGGATACACCCTCATTACAGATTCGGGTATATCCCAGGACTTTTATCATACTTTGGTTAAAAATGAAGTTGATGTGATTGTAGCACCATGATGGTCAGATATCTCTGACGGTGGGAAGATATTTGGCTTTTGCATATAAAAAGCCGATAACCATATATATTTCATAGGTTATCGGCCCTGCCTCACCAAACACATTTTATTGCATTTTGCATTTCTAAATTAATAAATCCCTTTCTTTACTTTATGGCTCGTAATCACTCCTCCAATCACCCAGAATCCAACAATCCAGATCATTAAGTAGATAACTTGATCCATGTAATTAAAGAATTTCCCACCACCAGCAATTCCCTGAATCATATTCATGTATGCCTTTTGCGGTATGAGATTTAATACATTGTCTAGCAGAGTGTTGTTATCCGAAAATGATATAAAACAGCCGGCTAATATACAGGTAATTACCGCAATACCACTAGCTGCCAGCGAAGTATTCCTTTCAATCAGCGAAGAAATGAACAGGGCAAATGATGTTGAAAAAACTGTAAGAATCCCAAGTAATAACGCCATCATTCCAAGGCTATAACCAAGATTTATTCCAAAGCCGGCATTTGCAATAACAATTGCAACATATGTTGGTATGAAAAGGAACAGAACTGTTAAAATACCCTGTGAGAAAAGATATTGTTTTTCACTTACAGGCGCTGTCATAATCCTGCGAAATGTTTTCTTAATTCGGTCTTCCGGATATAGTATCGTTAAAGCTACCGCCTGCATAATCATAATCATGAAAATATATCCCAGTATATTCGTTCCTGCACCCCTTTTGTTTTCTATTTCCATTTTGCCGGTATTGAAATAGTTTTCCATTGCAGATTGTTCTTTTTTACTTTTGATGGTTTCAACCCGATAAGTTCCATCCTTATTTTGCTCGATGACAGCTGCATATGTCCCCATAAGCAGGGCAGATTCAGGGGGCCTCTCTTTCACAACATCTATTTTATATTTGTTATTTTCCGATATTTCCCGGGATATCCCACTTATATCACCAACCAAGGCAACGGATAATTTCATTTCAGCCCTTTCAGAAAATATCACAGCAATTCCTATGAAAACCGGTACAATAATTATGGCAACTGCCAGAATCTCTTTATGTGTAAGAATACGTTTAAAGTTGTTTTTAATTAAATTTATACAATTCATGCTACATAGTCCTCCGGTTTAAATGTAATCTGGCAGATTGCAATACATATGGCTGACAGCAACAGCATCATACCCATTACAGGAAGAAACAGATGAAAATTCTGGTCATAGATTATCTGAAAAGCACATTCTGTTACCCATCTTACCGGTGAAATAACAGATATCATTTCCACCATTCTGCCAAAGCTCACTGTAGGAAAAAATATGCCTCCAAAAAAGACGAATACCAGTATAACAAGGGGTATCACGGAATTTGCTCCCTCTTCACTTTTTAGAAGACAACAGCACATAATGCCGAAAGCAGTTCCAAATAGTGCAGCAAAATTAATCAGCAGCATAATATAGACCAGGTTTTTTCCTCCAAAATTTATATGGAAGATAAACTGCCCGAGAAAACAAATGAAACTGTATGAAATACTGCCCAGAATATAAGTAGAAATCATTTTTGACAGATATATTTTCACTTTGGAAACCGGTGCATAAATAATCCGGGTATTTCCTCTCTTTACTTTTTCTTCCATAAATGTATTTGATGCTGTCATTGCTATCAGGAATGCCACAAAAATCATCATTGTGATCCCATTGTAGTCGAAAGAACTCACATTGCCTGCTCCAAAACTGCCTGATGTTACAAGTCCCATTACCCCAATTAAGATAAACGGAAATATGGTATTGACTATGAGCAGCATTGGATTTTTGATAATATTCATAAAATCGAATTTTATGATTTTTATAAAGTTCAAACTAATCACCTTCTTAATCTCTTAATTTTCGTCCGGTCAATTCAAGAAACACTGTTTCCAGGGACGCCTCTTCACTGCGCATACTTTCAATTTTACAGCCATTTGCAATGATTACGGATATAATATCATTTAGATTTTCTTCTGATTGGTCCGAAGTAACTGCAATATTTGATTCAGAAAAAACAACTTCCCGAACACCTTTCAAGTCCAGAAAATCCTGCTCATTGCATTTTTCCTTTTCCTCAACCTCAAAGTAATACGTGACATCATTATTTACTTTCTGATTCAATTCTTCTTTTGTCCCCTCCGCAATAATCGTTCCTTCGTTCATAATAATAATCCGGTCACAGATTGCCTCCACTTCTTCCATATAATGTGTGGAATAAATAACGGTTGCCCCTCTCTGCCGTAAAGTCCTGATTGACTCTAAAATGTGATTCCTTGACTGCGGATCAATCCCCACCGTAGGTTCATCCATGATAATCAGTTCCGGCTGGTGAACGATGGCACAGGCTATATTCAGCCTTCTTTTCATACCACCGGAAAAAGTTCTCGGCTTATCATCCTTTTTATCATATAAACCAACTAATTCTAAAGCTTCTTTTGCCCGTAATTCTAATTGCTTCCCGTTTATTCCATAGAGACTGCCAAAGAAACGTACATTTTGAATGGCTGTAATTTCTTCATAGATAGCTAATTCCTGAGGTACTACCCCCAGCAACCGTTTAATTTCCTTTACATTCTTCTTTAAATCCCGGTCAAAAATCGTGACCTCTCCCTGATCCATAGAAAGAATGGTTGACAGAATATTAATGGTTGTGCTTTTTCCAGCCCCATTTGGTCCAAGGAAACCAAGAATTTCTCCTTCATTCACCACAAAGTTAATACCATTAACCGCTTTCTTTGTATGATAGCTTTTCTCCAGATTTTGGACTTTAACAATACTATTCACTTTTATTTCCTCCATTATGGGCATAATATCGGCTCCGGTCAAATTCTTCCAGTGCTTTCATCTGGCTTTTGGTAAGCTCTCCGTCTCCAACCACCCGATTATCTACATCTTCCTCAAAACCATCCATTTCTTCTCCATCATAACGGTACATTTTTTTGAGCAGGCTCCATAAAATTTCAAGTTCTTCCGTTGTAAAACGCTGAAAAACATCGGCAAAAAACTTTAAGGAACGTTCCGAACACTCCATCATAACCTGCAAACCAATATCAGTTATTTTAACATTCACGGCTCTTTTATCCTGTTCACTGGGTACCGTAACCACATACCCCTTTTTTTCGATGGCTGTAATTAAATGCTTCACACTTTGTTTTGTAGTACCAAGCTTTTTTGCAATATTATTCAGTGTTGTTTCACCTTCTTTTAAATGCGCTGCCGCAAGCATAGCCATATACTGCCGGGAAGTTAAATCCTGCATAAACTGGTCTCCTTTTACCTGTAGTTTATTGGTAACAGAAAAAAGTGTGGCATATGCCTGGTTCATTAGAAATAAATCATTTGCGTATTTCATTATATTCTCCTTTCATACGACAACATGCTGTCTAAATGTATGTTAACATTAAGACAGCATGTTGTCAATGTATTTATGAAAATATTTAAAAGGTTCCTTTTATTAAACGGGCTTTCCTCTTCATTGAAAGCTTCAAATTCTTTAATTTATAAATTATACTAAGATATTATATACCACGAAAGATTATATCTGGTCGTTTATGTATCTAAAGGTAAGTTTATTGACATGAACCATACGGTAGTTGATTTCATTTCTCTCTTTCATGTCTTCTATATCTTATCTGCCACTTAATTCCAAGGTTTTCTAATTTTTCGCATTTCCATTTACTTATTTTATTCAGGCGATAGCATTTCCTTTGATAAAGGAGCCATTCTCCAAGAGGCATTTGCTTATATATCAAATTCTTGGGTATATCAATGTTCCCAAATTCTAAATAATACGCTTCGCAATATTTATACCCTGTCTCCCATGTTCTTCTCACCCCAAGTGTCCACATCATCCCGATCTGGTTTAACAGATAAATTTTTCTGGCATCAATTTTATAAACGCCCTTTTGGTGGTATGCAGACCTCTGTCTTTCAATCCACCGACCAAGAAGAAATCCTTCTCGTGTTTTATAATTCACAGGTATTTTTAAATGATGCTCTAAAGAATAAAATTCTTTTGCTAACGCATACCACTCATCCCACGATAAACGTGTATATGTTTGTTTTTTGGTAGATTCAAAAGTACTCATGTTTACCTCCCTTCTGCAAAAGTTTTTTCCTCCAACTCCCGAATATATTCTAAGATTTCTTTTTGTCTCATCTTTTATTCCTCTCTTTTAGAGCGTGTTGGAAAGTTTAATCAAGATATGCGGTCGGGTTTGTGAGAAAAATTTATTTCTTCCAATGGAATAGAATATTCATTAAGTGGTATTATTACGTCTATGGTATTCATAATCCCAACTGCACTGCTTACATATGGCACCCACTCTTTTAATTTTGTATATAAAGTTCTAATCTCGCTAATAGTGATATTCCTTCCGCTTAACATCCCTCTTAAAATTAACAATATCTCTTGTTTATCGGCAGAACATATATCTCTTCTTTTCTTTATCAGATCACAATAATGCTTTAATTTTCTATGATTCTGAATTTTAACCTGAAGATTATCATGATCTGTGATACTCACATATATAACATCTCCATTATATAAATTAAATTCCTGCATCAATTGATACCTGTACTGAATTTTAACTGCAGGAAACTGCACCATTCTTAAAGTCTCTATGATTCTGTATTTGATCCTGTCATCCGACATCACAATACTATTTACTTTATATGTATTTTCAATTGCTCTCATTTTTTTTCTCTGCCATATGTACACTTTGACCGTAAAGTATTCCTTACCATTTATAATCCGTATTCTTCCTCTTAAATCTTTTTTTTCATATGTCTTTTTGTTGTCTTGTATCCTAAGAACTCCATATATAATTACGATAAAAATTAGTGTTAGTGAAATCCAGTAAAGTCCGATCATCCCGTCTATTTTACCTCCGGATCTTCAATATTAGTGATTCCCAATAAAGCATTCATTTTCTTTAACATTTCCTTTGAATTTTTGAAGTAAGTTTTTTGTTTACAGCCACTGTAACTCATTATCCCATGCCAGGTATTATCTTCTAAAGATAAGATATTAAGGGCAAAGAAATATATTTTAGGTTTGATAGAATAACAGTTTTTTTCCGGATTTATAACAGGTTTTAAATAAGCTCTTTCTTCTTTTGTTAATTTTCGAACCAGGGTATCCGCCATAATATACATTTGTGCAAAATTCTCAAAATATATTAGTTTCCGGTAAAAGGGACTGTAAAAATATCCACAAACTTTATTTTCCACAATTTTTGTAACTGAAATAAATATGGTTCCGATTCCTCCACTTAGAAATCCTATATCCTTCTTTGATTCATTCATATGTCTCACAGCACTCCTCCCTGTTATTTCTCTACTCTAATTAAACTTGATACTATCTGCCTTATACTAACTCTCTTATTCTGGATCCCCGTGGTATTAAAATATAGATATTTTCTGCTACTTGAAATAACCGGATTTCCAGAACAAAAATTGCTCCGCTTATAAAGTCCATCATTTTCTGCTTTTCGTTTTGTTCCAAATTTCCCATGTTCATCAGAACTACCTGGTATTCTGCACTTTCTACAATGTCGTACATGTTTTGCTTTTCTTTTGGTGTGAAAATCCGTACACTTTTACCTGACAAATCATATCTTTCATCTTCATCGCCATACTTTTCTCTGTTTAACAAGCCCATATGATAACCCTCATGTTCTTTTTATTTTTCTTCCATTTTAGTTGTCATAACTTCCCCCAATATTACCATTTACTTATCTTCCACCCGCTCACAATAAACCACATACCTTTGATAATTATATCCATACGGATGACACGTAATTAACGTCACTAAATCACGGTTGGGCTGTATCAGTATCTGATCTATATCCGTTGGGATGATTACTTTAATTTCAACCACCGCATAGGTTAGTGTTTCCCGAAAATTTTTAATTGTAACCGGATCTCCTATCTGTAAATCCTCTATATCCCTGAACATAGCTGCATTACTATATCCCCGATGAGCCGCTATAACTGCATTCGTATTATTGCCGCCGACCGGAAGCGACGTTTGCGATAAATGCGCCGCCCCTTTTATCATATTCTCATCAGTTGCGCCTAAATATATGGGTAATTCAATTCCCATTCTGGGTATCTTCAGGCTGCCAATCATATCCTCATCAAATCCCCATTCTTTTAAGCTGAAATCTACCTGTTGATAAGAAAAAGGATCCACTAAATCTTCCTGACCGGTTCGAAATAGCTTTCGGTTATATTGCACTATTTTCTGATATAAATCTTCATGTCCCAGATTAATCTCTTTTTTCCCGGATGCCGGTTCCGATTTCACCGCAACACCGTTCTTTTCATCCGCCTCCAAATAATCGCTTTCCATCTTCTTATCAAATTCTTCTATAATTTTCTTAGCCTGATCCGCATACATATATTGGCGTATATGAGGATATAAAATTATGCTAATTCCAAGTAACAGGAAAATACCCGCTGCTGCAAGTGCCATATTTCTTTTCATTCTATTCCCTCCTGTTTCTGCTTTTCCTTTTTAACATTTTATAGAATATTAAAATCAGCAATAGAATAAAGAATATACATGCACCTGTGACCAAATATTCCATGTGAGATGTCCCCTCAGTAACTGCTGCTTCTGTTTCCTTTATCCCGCGCGTATTTTCTGCTTGTTCCACATCCGCAACTCTGGTACCTCTGACTAACAGTCGATGACTGTTCACTCCATAGGGCGTACACGTTATCAGCGTAACCAAATCTCTATCCGGTATAGTCCGCAAATCCTGCACTTCATCCGGGCTGATTACTTTTATCTGATCCACTTCATAGGTCAGTATCTTGTCTAAAATATATAAATAAAATTGATCACCTTTTTCTAATTTATCCAAATCTGTAAATAACTCTGCTGCTGGTAATCCTCGATGTCCCGACAAGACACAATGATTACCCTTTCCTCCAATAGGCAACGCTGTATCTTCTAAATGTCCCACTCCTTTTTGTAAAGACTCTTCCTTACAGCCATGATAAATGGGTAAATCCACCTTAATTTTCGGAATCTTTATATATCCCATTATTCCGTCTACATCTAAAATTTCTTCGTAATTATCCTGGATTACTCTTCCACTGCCGGGCACAAAAGGATCTCCGATCACTGCTCCCGATAGTGAAGCATTATATTTCTCCGCAGCTTCCCACTCTGCTTTTATATCTTTCTCGTTTGATTTACTAACTTTATTTTGGTAATTTGATATTATTTGAATTTGATTTTTGATTGCAATATAATTACTCACAGTCGGATAGCTAAGTATTCCAACACCTAATATAAAAATGAAAACAATAAAACATGTTGCTAATTTTTTACTCATTTATCCACCTATCCAAAAGGAAGTAGGGTCTTCCTACTTCCTTTATTATTTTATGGCAATTTATTATTGTGCTTTTTTTCTTGCTTTGAATCCCATGAATACAGCAAGAAGGATTAATGCTAAACCGGAAGCTGTGAACATTACGGTTCCCATACCGCCAGTTACCGGTAAAATTATTTTATTTTTATTTATGATAGTTTTAGCTATTGCACTATCTAAATGGGATGTAGCGCTCACTTTTACCTCTACTGGATCTTTTAATAAACTATAACCCGTTGGCGCCTTAGTCTCTACAATCCAATATGATGTTTCTTTTGTTGTATCGAAATCTTCTCCCTTAATGCCGCCATAAGCAAGTCCATAGAATTTTACCAACCCGGTATCATCTGATATTACAGTATCCGTAAATCCGGTGCCTGCATTGTTAATTACAGAAATAGGATCTGTTCCGGCCCTGGCATCTTTCTCGGAAGCATAAATTTTAAATTCAGCCCCTTTCAGTGCATCTCCTTTATCATCTGTCTTTTTGATTTTCACTCCACCAGTATGTACTTCCGGTCTTTCATCCTTATTAGGATCATATGGTTTACTTGGATCAGTTGGATCCATACCATCCGGTACGATAACTGGGGCAGTTGACTGATCTTGTGCATTTGTATATTCCAGAGTAGCTCCATTAGGAATGGCAACGCCAAGTTTTGCTGTTTCATTTAATTGTGTAGTAAAATGAACATGGACTTTTTTAGCCCCAAGTGCTGCAACCTTTTTAATTCCCGCCTCTGTCAGTGCAACTTCTAATTTTCCGCCATATTTACCTACAGGTTTTGTCAACTTATAATCATCATCTAATACCAAAGTGCCGTTAGCAAGTTCAGTATTGTCTTTTGCTGCAGCACATACTTTTACATTTCCAACATAAGTTAATTGTGTATCCAAATTATCGGAAATATTATATTTCTTAGATGCTGTAATGCTCTTATCCGCATTTTCCACTACCATATTCGTAGGTACAGTTGATGAGATAATCCACTCATGGTCTTTTCCCACCGTTGCTGCATGATCCTTATTAGGGATATTTACAACATGTTTGTCGATAGCAAGTTTTTCATTCTTAGGATACACATGAACATCATAGATCCATCCATCTCCAGTCGGATTCGTCATTGGAACACTTACAAGAAATGGTGCAGCCGGAGATACTCCTGTTACGCTGTTAGTCTCCTGAATTTTATAAGTTCCAAATGGCAGATCACTAAATGATAATGTTCCATCATCTTTTGTAGTTCCTTTGTCTGTACCATTAGTAGCAAAATTTGTATCATAGTCAGTGCTGGTTACCGGGTCCGTATCTTTCGCCAGTTTACTGATGTTAAATGTAACACCTTTTAATGGTTTTGCTCCCGCAGGAATTTTATCCCCTGCAACCTCATTTCCGTCGGATGGCTTGCCTGCATCTGCTATGTCATCCATAAGAAACTTGTGAATCGTTATTGAGCTGTTTCCGTTCCTTGCCGGATCTGGTAATGCCTCTTGCGGCAAAGTCGTTGCAAAAGCAGTTGTGGATAGCATTCCGATTGCCATTACAGAAGCCAACACCATTGTTGTAACCTTTTTAAAAAATTTTTTCTTAACCATAGTTTACTCTCCTTTTCTTTTTGGTTTTCTTTTTACTATGATGAATAATATAATTGCACCTCCAATGAGGATAATGCCTGTTACTGTAAAAATAATAGTTCCTATGCCACCCGTAAGAGGTAAATCTGTCTTCTTGAAATTGGGTAATACATATGACACTTCATTTCCTGCGTCTTTTTTTATAAACGCTGGCGGCTGGGGATTCCCGACTGCTTTTATTTGAATTGGTTCCTGCGCATTTGTTATGTCTACGCGGATTCTCCATTGTCCCAAGGGCAGCGCATAGTCCGGATTAGTTTGGATTTCTACCAGCTGATAGTCCCCACTGGGTAAATCCTTAAAACTAACCAATCCATTTTGATCACTTGCAACCGTTTCTCTTTCTTTCCAGCAATTTTCAGGATCATTGGTCACGAGTACATCATGCTGAGAATCATCTGCATGGTTTTTGCTGCATATATACAACGTAAACTTTACATCCTTTAATGGTTTGGTATGATCATCCCCGTCTACTTTAAGGAATCGAAATGGAACCGTAAGCAGCGTATTTGTAAATTTAGCAGCTTCTGTATTCTTATCTCCGCCTTTTGAAGAATAAGTGATGCTCTTTACTTCCAGCTTGTCAGTACCCGGTATTTTGGCAATCACTACTTCCGCCTTATATTCATTTATGTCGTAGATATAATCAGGATCCTTATCATCTAATTCTGTAATGATAAAATGATAAGTCCCTTCTGCACCAATGGATAAGGCTGAAAATTCAGCAATACCATCTAAATCATTTGCTTTTACCTCATCAACCGCCGGAGTGACAGCAGATGTCTTATCATTTACCAAATGGAACTTAAATTTTCCTTCTGGAACAACAGCTTCACTTCCATTTGGCGTAACCAACTTTTTATCAGCCTTTAAATTAAATTCAACTGGTGTCAGTGTATCTAATTGCTGAACGGATAACGTTTGTGTAAAGGACGCAGATACTTTTACATTCTGGTATAACTGACGGGCATCATTGATTTTTGACTCTGCTTTTGCAACTATTGCATCTGCATTTTCGGTATCTGTGACCGTAAATGTCTGATTGTCGGCAGTTCCGCCCTGGTTACCCTCGGTCCATTCAATTGTGATGGATGCAAGCTTTCCGTTAGCGGGCGCTTGAACCTCCAGTTTTACAGGGTCTTTTGTATCCCCGCTTAACATAAATACTCCATCTGTCTCTTTACTACCATCCGCAGTTTCAAGCTTGTTGCCGGATCCTCCTTTAATAATGATCTTCCCATCTTCTACCACGAAAGGTACCTTAGCCGGGTTAATTTCATATCCTTCCGGAGCCTTTATTTCCTGGAAATAATACTCCGCTGCGGTAAGCCCCTGCGTTACTCGCAACAAACCGTCGGCATCTGTAGTCAAGTTTTCCATTACCAGATCGTCGGTTCCTGTGCCGTTCTTTTTATAAAGATTGTAGACTGCACCGGCTTTTCCTTTGTTGTCATCGGCTCCCAGTTTTTTTAGGGATACAGAATGAGATGTGGTTAGTTGGGCTGGTTCGGTTTTGGTGTATATTTTTGTTAATATAGGTATGTACCATTTCATGGTTTGACCCCCTGTAGATAACTGTCCACGTGAGGTTTCCGTCGTATAGGACATATCACTTGTATTTTCTATGTAGCTTTTCAAGGCACTTATCTGTATTTCAAAACTGCCAGTATTCTTAATTCCCTGTACAGATATCTTGTCTATTCTCCCACCAAGTTCACTTCCTGGAACAAACACAGCGCCACTGGGCGTATCATAAGGTGGCGTATTTTCATAATCATACGACGGCTCTGCTAACTGTGTAAATCCTGCGTCTAAATATGGTCTTATATTCCATCTCCATAAATCTAATAAAGCCTCATATGATTTTTCATAAGCAGACGTACCATCACTTAGAAAACTTAGTTCTCTTTCCTTTAATGGAATACTGTAAGTTTCTAACGTTGGAGTTAATACAATACGTCCCCCAATCATCCCAGGATATTTTGCAATGGGATTTCCTTCTATGTTAATAGTGAAATTTTTTCTAGGTGTGCCATAATATTTTAATTCCTCCTCTGTTAGTTGGTCTCCTGATTCTGTATTTGTGATAGAAAGCGGTATTAAATTTTCAATTTTATTGTCTCCAATATCCAATTTAAGTGCTGATTTCAACATGGAGATACCCTTAATACTCTTTATTTTATCTCCATCGGTTTTTCCACTTCCATTAGCATCAATGTCTCCAATAAAATTATTTAACAGTTCTTCAACACCTGTATAAGTATTGTTATCTAATGTCTGACCATTCAAAAACTTCGTCGGATCTGCCACTATAGAATCATATATAGCCTGCGCAAAATTCCGGTCCTCAATTCCAGCTGCTACAATTGCAGCTACAGTAAACTCACTTGCACCTAGTTTCGGCGTAACCGTCTTATTATTCAGACTTTCACTTGCTTTTTCTGAACCTTTTTCTTCATCCTCCTTTCCTTTCTCACTCTCTGTCTTCTGTGTATTTGTCTGTTTTTCTGATTCTTCTTTCTTTCCTGTTTCTGAGTGTTTCTCTGTGTCTGATTGCTTTTCGGTTTCAGGCTTTGTATCACTCTGTTTTTCTTCTGTATCTGTTTGATTTTGTGATTCTGATACCTGCTCCGTTTCTTTTTTATGCGTTTCCTTAAGTTCTGTTTCCGGCAGTTTCGATACCTCTGACTGTTCCGAAATTTCTTCCACTAATGATGCTGCCTCAGACTGCTGTAACCATATGGGACTGGCTGTCATACATACAACAACGCATAAAACAAATGCAACAATCCTTGTTATACTTTTTTTTAATTTCAAAGCATTTACCTCCTATCCATAAAAATTTCCTACATCTTGTGATTTCCTACCTCCCCATTTGATATTAATACTCCCTTACCCAAAACTTTCGGGCGGTTGGAGCCCATATATATATAATATTTGACTATTTCTCTAAAATTTTTATAGTCAAACAACATGGCCTTTATCCATTTACACTATTCAACGTTTGAATATCAGTAGCACTCCAATTCAAACAATACGCAATCATCAATCCAATGCACAAAACACTAAATCCGCAAATCATAATTTTAACTGCCAGTGCTTGCCGCTGATTTTTACTCTTTTCAAGCCAAATGCCTGTCCCAATTGCAGGAAACAGGATTGTCACCACTATATAACGAAAGTTCATCGTACAAATAAACGGATACTGAAAGCAAAATTTTATATATGAGATAAGCAGCACTGCGTATCCTGCGACAATCATGCCTTTTAATGCGCCATCCATACTTCTTTTTTGAATAAGCTCACGGATCAGCATCACGTTCATCAAAACAGCAGCCAGAATACTGGTAATTAGCAATATGACTGCAAACCATTCATACAGAGTTCCCGTCATTTGAAAGGCTTTTTCATCAAACAAAGCCGAACGGAATAATTCTGCCCATATATTATGTTCCGCTCCCGGATTCCATTTGTTCCATGCATGACTCATAGACTCTGCCCCTGGAATACCAAGCCTTTCCCATACACCATAATTTCCTACGTATTGATACTGATCTATTTCACCCAACATAGGCACATAAGTAAATGGAATCTGATACAACATTCTTAATCTGACTACCCATGCCATTCCAATAGGAATACAAAGCACTCCAAAAGCCAGAAACTGACGACAGATTTTTATCCATTGATCTCGTTTTCTAACCATTACCATCAAAAATACAATTCCAACACCGGGGGCTAAAAGACCCACTGATGTTTTTGTTAACATCCCCAGGCTAATCGATAATGCGATCAGCAAAATTCTGCTGATACTTTGCTTTTTATACCATCGAACGGTATATAGGAGGGTACTCAATGAAAATAAAACCGCAAGGCAGTCATTATTCAAAGATGCGCTTAATACTGTAAAAACCGGATGAAAAATCAATACACCTGTTAAAATTAATAAATTACTTTCTTTTATTTTGAATTCCTGTAAAATGCGGTAAACAAAATAGGTACTTACTGATCCATAAAATAATGTAAGAATCTGTAAATTCTCCATACACAGCTCGTAATTAAATCCCAGCATCCGGTTGATCCCTATCCAAACAGCGGAAATGATATGATGCAGCGGCGGATTATAAAATGCCCATATTCTTGTTGGATCAAAGTTTGGTAATTTTTTGAATTTATATAAATATTCAATATATCCAAAATGCCCGGATCCAATTTCATTTGTATCCCATCCGCCGACGAAATGAACATCATGCTGTCCCAGTTCATAAGGGGAAACCAGGATAAAAAGTACTCTGATCAAAAAGCTTCCTAAAAAAATACCCGTAATTATTCTTCTCTTATTAAGAGTTCCCTTAAAATAACAATAGCCATAATACGCAAGGTATCCGGCAATTATCAAAACAGCCAGGAATCGTTTGTTTCCCAGGATTACACGCTGAACAAACTCTATGGAACCAACAGCCCATATACAGATACAGGAAAATACTATTGCCAAAATTGGATACCTGTACATCATATTCAGCCCTTTTCTTTCCTTACTGTTTGAAATGTTTTTATTCATGCCTTAATCCCCTTATGCCCGTTTACTTTCTAAGAGCATTTTCCTGCTTATAAAGTTATAAACCATCACAATAGCTGTAGCTGCAATCTTGGAAATCATATAGTGAATACCAGCTGCCTCTACCATAACAACCATTACGAATTGGTTAATTCCCAACCCCACTGCACTCAGAATAATAAATGCAAGAAATTCTTTTTTCTTATCTGTTTTCCCTCCTGGGCGGAATACGAACTTCATGCTTAACAGATAATTAACGGCAACAGAAACTGTAAACGAAACACTGCAGGATACGAGGTAATGTAAATGAAATAATTCTGTTAAAAAGGTCATCAGTCCATAATCTATGACAAAACATAAAAATCCAACCATTCCAAATTTTAGTATTTGCTCCATCAGGTTCTTCACGCCGGTTTCCCTTTCATTTCACAGGATTTACTTTCCTCATGGTATTCTTTTTCCGTATTCACGTTCCAGATCGCTGTTTTATCCTTATTCCCACTCCTGATATTTTTCACTGCTTCCAAAGACGTTGCCATAGAATGGTCCATATTATTGTAACGGTGTTGTCCGTTCCGTCCCACACAGTATAGATTTTCAATATGATCCACCCACTGGATCAGTTTATCAATCTGTTTATATGTATCAAAGTATGCCGGATACGCCTTTTTTACTTTCTTGCAATGATAGTCCTTCACATCTTCCCCGCTCTCTATTACCCCCATTTTAATCAGTTCTTTTACTGCTATTTCCACACGCTCATTACTTTCTAAATTCCAGAAGTCATCATTTTCATTACAAAAATACTCCAGGCCCAGCCAGACATTTGATTCAGCATTGGAAACAAGATATGGTGACCAATTATTAAAAATCTGTATTCTTCCCAATTTAACGTCTTCATTTTGTACATAGATCCAGCAGTCCGGTACGATATTGTTTATGGTTCTAATGCTTGTTTCATTTTTTATTTTAAGCTTGTCTGCCAGAAGACCAATGGTAACAAAATCCCGGTATGATAATCCGTTTGCTATTGTCCTTATCTGTCCGGGCACATATTTCCCCATTCCAAGCACCAGATCTTTTAACGGCATGGAGGAAATAAAAATATCCCCCTCTATTTTCTTTTCCATACCGCTTTGCTTATCCCAGTATATTAAGCCTGTCACCTTATTTTGGGCAGCTTCAATCATTCTGACAGATGCTCCATGCTGAATCCTGCCACCCTTTTTCTGAATTTCTTCGGCGACCAGTTCCCAAAGCTGCCCCGGTCCCAGCTTGGGATATATAAATTCTTCAATTAAAGAAGTTTCTTTTTTGTCACGGATAAATAGGTTTTTCAGCAGTGCAAAAACAGATAACCCCTTAACCCTCTGCTCTCCCCAGTCCGCAGAAATTTCACGCGGATGCCTTCCCCATAATTTTTCTGTATACCCTTCAAAAAACATGGAATATAAAACTTTTCCAAAACGGTTGATATAAAAGTTCTCCAATGAATTTTCAGGAAGTTTATGTAAACAGGAGCCCAGATAACTGCATCCCGCTTTTATAGTCTGCAATACTCCCATGTTAATAAAAGTCTGAGGTTTCATAGAGATAGGATAGTCAAAAAATTTTTCATGGTAATATATCCGGGAAACTCTTTGTCTTAAAAGCATAACCCTGTCATCTTTTTCCGGATCGGGGCCTCCCTTTGACATCTGTTTTTCCCGTCCCAAAACCAAATCATCATAAGATGGTTTCCCCTGAATGGGCATTATATTTTCCCACCATTGCATAATTCTTTTGTCTTTGGAAAAAAAACGGTGACCTCCTATATCCATACGTTTCCCGTTATATTTCTCAGTCATGGAGATACCGCCAATATCCGGCGTTTCCTCTAAAATAACAACCTCATATTTTAATGGATCCTCTAATAATTCATACGCTGCCGTCAAGCCTGCCGGACCGGCTCCAATAATCACTACCTTCTTCATATTTTCTCCCCTTTGTACGTTTTCGCTTTAACCGTTTTGCTCAGAACTCTTCGCTTAGACTTCTTCGCCTGAATCTCTTCTTCATTAGAACTACGGTGTCTTTGTGTCAAACAAACCTTTCCAGATTACGGCTGCAGCCACCCCGCCCAACAACGGTGCAACTATAAATACCCATACTTCCATCAATGCATTTCCCCCCAGAAGCAACGCCGGTCCAAGAGAACGGGCAGGATTTACAGAGGTACCCGTAAAATAAATACCAAACAAATGAACCAGTGTCAGCGTTCCCCCGATTACCAGACCGGAAACACTGCTGTTTTCCTTTTTGCTGGTAACTGCAAGAATTGTAAGAATAAATACCGCAGATAATACTATCTCAATAATAATTGATTTCCATACACTTCCCTGGTAAAGTCCATTTGCCCCCAGGCCCATATCCGTACCAATTAACAACCGCAGCAGTGCCGCTCCAGCTATGGCGCCCAATACCTGAGCTGCAGCATAACCGGCAAAATCCTTTAATTCCATCCTTTTTGTCAGCAGCATTCCAAGGGATACCGCCGGATTAATATGACATCCCGATATACTTCCAATAGAATATGCCATGGCTATAATGACACCGCCGAATGCCAGCGCAGTGAGGAGATAAGACGCATTGGCTTCACCGTTGCATCCCGTTACTGCTGCGACACCACAGGCAAATAATACTAATACAAAAGTCCCAATAAATTCTGCAATATACTTTCTCATATCATTCCCTCTCTTTCACGGTTTTCAGCACTATTTCCATTTGATGCTGTAGGCTCCGGAAGTTGATTTCAAGTTGCTGGATCTTGTTACTTTAATATAGTAGGTACCTTTAGGAAATTTATCTCTTGTAACATACTTATTCGTACCTGACTTCACGATAGCGCTGCTCCCTGTAATAAATACATTTTTATCTGCTGCCGCAATCCTGAAGTTAATATAATCGTTTGCTTTTGCGCCATACCATAATGTTATCTTTTGTTTGTTTTTCAGATTGATCTTATACCAGTCTGTCTTTGAACCGTTTTCTCCGGCTGGTAAAACTCCGTTTACGGTTTTATTCCGCTTGATTGCAACTGCTTTTCTCTGGCTTGAACCGCTTTTCTCTTTTACGGAAGAAAAAGAATAAGAGAGATTATAAAGTTTCTCCCCTTCCACCTTGAGATAATAGGTCCCCTTCCTGACTCCATAATAGCCTGTGAATCCTGGCTTGGAATAACTGGAGAGGTAGGTCTTATAGTCCTCCATTGGTTTCTTTTTTGAATTACACAGCAGAACCCCCATACTATACCGGTTCACACTGTATGCAGAACGTCCCCATCCGGTCACTTTTATATAACCATTTCTGGGAATCGTGATTTTGTGATAAACTGAAGTATTATAATCTGCTTCATTTCCAATGTAAGTCTTCCCTGATGACAGGCTTACCTGTCTGGTTCCTGCCGCCATCGCAGTCATTCCCAGCATAAACACGCCCAAAATAACCATTGTGCTAAAGGCGATAACATGTCTTTTTAAATTTTTTATTGTCTGCAATCTCTTCATATCATTCCCTCTTCTCTCTTTTCAAATTTTCTATCGTTTCTCACTCTTTGCCATTCTCTTATCCGTCATCCCTCTTCTTTTACAATAAAAACCGGTCTCCCCTTACACTCTAAATAAGTTTTAGACAGATACATTCCTATAATTCCAGTAGCACAAAGCTGCAGTCCTCCCAGAAATATTACGATACATGCCAGGGATGGCCAACCTGCTACCGGATCACCAAACAGTAAAAACCGTACGATCAGCAGCAAGATTAATAAAAATGAAATACCGCATAATGCAATCCCTCCAACAGAAGCCAATGCCAGAGGCGTGGTGGAAAATGCAATAATTCCTTCTATGGAATATCCAAACAGTTTTAAAAATGACCATTTTGTATTTCCTGCTGAACGCTCTCTGTTTTCGTATGCGATATACTTCGTCTTAAAACCCACCCATTCAAAAATACCCTTACTAAAACGGTTGTATTCATTCATCTGCAGTATTGCATCCACTACCTGGCGCTTCATAAATCTGAAATCTCTTGCACCGTCTACAATACCCGTTTTAGAAATGCTGTTCATCAGTTTATAAAACCGTCTTGCGAAGAATGACCTCAGCTTTGGTTCGCCTTCACGGCTGCAGCGTCTGGTCGCCACACAATCATAGCCACCTGTTACAACAGCCTCATACATCTGTGGAATTAGATCAGGCGGATCCTGCAGATCTACATCCATCACCGTAACAAATGCTCCTTTTGCTTTCATAAGTCCTGAATAAATGCCTGCCTCTTTCCCGAAGTTCCTGGAAAATGAGATATAGCGAACTCTATCGTCTTTCTGATGCAGTTCACGTATAACAGACAGAGTTCGGTCACTGCTTCCGTCATCCACAAAAATAAATTCAAAGCAAAGGTTCTCCGGCATATTTTTTAGCATTTTTTCCATCTCATCATAGTAAATGGGAATGGCTTCTTCTTCGTTATAGCAAGGAATAACAAAGGAACACAGCTCTTTCATCTTTTCCATAATTACGCCTCCACCTCTATATTCCGCTACTTTGCAAGGTATACATCTCCATATTGAAGCCCAAACTGAAGTGCTTCTTCGTGTGAATTCAAATAAATATCCACATGGCCGTAAGGTGTTCCCCGGTCTTCCACCACATAAATTTTCCCGCCTATGATCAACCGTGTTCCAAAAGGCAGACCTGCCATCGCCACCGTCCTGCCCTGGGTTGCTGCAGTGCCGCTGGCTGTAGCTCCGTCGGCCCACTGTCCGCAGCAGATTGCGCAGTTACAGTAAGCAGTCAATTTGAAGTTGCCTAACAGTTCACCAAAATCCACCCTGGCTGCTGCAGTATAAGCAGAATCATAAGTAATACCTGCTTTTTGGTTTACTTTCTCAATCTGTTCATTATCAGTATCCGATATAATTCTAGTAGCCCAGACAGATTCCCCCCTGCTTACTTCTGCTGTAATAATTCCAATTTCGGAATTGGCTGCCTGTACCGTCTGTCCATTTCCGATATACATAACGACATGATAGATATAGCCATCTTTCGCATAGAAGATAAGATCTCCGGGCAAAGCATCTTCCACTGGTATCTTCGTGCCATATTGTGCCTGGTCTTCTGCAACTCTTGGAATGGAGTACCCATATGTACTGTAAATGGTCTGTACAAATCCGGAGCAGTCCGCTCCATTTGTCAGGCTCGTTCCTCCCCATACATAAGGATTCCCAACAAACTGCAGTGCGAAATCAACCATAGACGTTCGTATAGGGCCGGAAACAGATCCTTCTTTGACTGACGTAAACGTATAGTAAAGGCTTTTATTTTCCTCAGGCTTTTTCGTCATCTCAGCTGACAGAAGATGATCCTCTCCCTCTTTTTCCACAATCTCTTTCGCTTCATCTCCCAGAATCATTTCATCACTTCTTACAAATCCTCTTACATCGCCGGATTCTACAAACAGCCAGTCAGCATTATCATTAGCCAGTAAGTAACACAAGGTATCCTTCTTTAATTTTCCTACCGTTTCTGCACCGGCATCTGTGGATTCCATTACAGCAGTATTTTTCTGTGCTATCACATAGACCTTGTCTGCCAATGTCCTGCGGGTAGTAGTTCTTGTAAATGCAAGCGCCTTATTCTCCAGCGGATCAATGAGGGCTTTTGCATAAGTCAATGCCCCGCTTACTTCCTTCGATATTTGGTGCAAATCACCTTGATAACTATCCTCACCCTGCGCTTCTGTTTCTGTATATTCTGACTTGGTTTGTCTGTCTTCCCCGGACTTTTGCATCTCTTCATCCGGCTCAGCTATGGATTCACTCTGCACCGTTTCCCTTTGCTTATCCTCTGATAACTCTTCCAGCAAGAGCGTATACGATACCTGACCGCTTATTTCAGATCCATTTTCCGGTTTTTTCGGATTCGTTATTATTTGGGGTTTATCCTTTTTCTTATCTGTCTGCTTTTCGGTCTGTAAGCCTACCGAGTAGGATGTATTACTGTCCATTAATCGATCCAGGCTCAGTTCGTATTTCACAAAACTGCTTTCTCTTTGCTTGATTAGTGCCTCGACATCCTCACCGGTCTGAATCATCCCGCTCTTTACAAACCCTCTTACAACTCCGGATTCAATGTATGTCCATTCCCCTTCCTCTTTCAGGATATAGCAGATATCATCCATATTCATTCTCCCGGCTTTTCGTGAATCTTCCTTCATTTCTTCATAGACCGGTACCACTTCTTCGCTTGCCATAGCGGCTTTCTTCTTCACTGTTACGAAACGAAAGTCGTCTTCTATCCGGGGCAAACGGATGATCTGCTGGTTTTCCAGCAACTGTTGGTTTGATTGAAACTGCCTCTGGGTTTCAGCGGTTTCCGCTTGATCTTTCTTAATGTCTTCCTCTGCTTCGGAGCCGGGTTTCTTTGTTATATTGGTGTCTGTATCTGTTTCCGACGGAATTTCAGTATCTGTTCCTGGTAGGCTTTCCGGCTCTGTTCCGGGATGGCTTCCTGGCTCTGTTCCTGGTTCGCTGCCTGTATCTGTTCCTGGACGGCTTTCCGCTTCTGTTCCTGGCTCACTCCCTGGCTCCGTTTCTGGCTCGCTTCCCGGCTCTGTCTCCGGCTTGCTTCCCGGCTCCGTCTCAGGCTTACTTCCCGGCTCCGTCTCAGGCTTACTTCCCGGCTCCGTTCCTGGCTCGCTTCCAGTATCCGTTCCTGGCTCGCTTCCTGCATCCGATCCTGGCTCACTCCCAGCATCTGTCCCGGATTCGCTTCCGGGCTCCGTCTCTGGCTTGCTTCCAGACTCTGTTCCAGAATCACCCCCGCCATCCATTCCAGGCTGGCTTCCTGCTCTCATCCTTGGCTGCTGTTCAGGCTGGGTTTCCTTCCCCCCCGCTGACAGTAACTCTGCTCCTGCCCCGGAATCTCCCGTCAGGTTCCCGGCATAAACTTCAGGAAGTGAAGCAGCATTTACCCCATGTACCGGAATTGGCATTAATATAACAACCGTCAATAATACTGCAGCAGCCTTTTTATAATGCATTTACCATTCTCCTCTCCGGATCACCGTCTTATTGCGCTTCTTTTTCGTCGTCCAGATCTAACTGTGACAGATCACTCAATTCCTGAATATTTACCGTATTCCCTATGTAGTTAAACAGATCCTGGTAACTCTTGATTGCATTTTGCTGCATCATGCGGTATCTGTTATAATCCTCACTTACTGCCTGAATTACTTTACTGGCTCTTTCATTTGCCCTCTGCATAATTCTTTCTTCTTTTCTGATTGTCAGATCCAGTTTTACCTTTGCTTCCCGCTTCATGCTCTCTGCTTCAAATCGGGCATCCTCTAAAATTTCTGCTTCATCTGACCGAATTTTTGCAACATAATCAATTCCTTCCTGCTTGGCATCTTCTTTGATCTTTTCTGCTTCTGAACGTATTGTTTCAGCATCTTTACGGGCTTTCTCAATCAAGTCAGCAATTTTTCTGTCTGCCTCTTTTTCCTTCTCATCTATCTGTTTTTTTACAGCGGTGAGATATGCATCTGCTTCCTTCTTCGCATTATCAAATATACTGGAAAACCGTTCCATATCCAGAATCTCTTCATTACTGCTTTTCACTTCCGACTCTTCTTTTTCCCTTACCGCATCTTCCCATACCGATTTTTCCCAGGCTTCTTTTTCTTTTACCAGTTTTTCCACAGCATCCTTCAATTGAACGTTTTCCTCCATCAAAGTATTCATTTCCTCTGAGACATCCGGCTTTCTGCTGCTCACCGCTATATCCTCCACGGCTTTATTCCAGTTTTCACTTTCTTTCGTCAATTCCGTTATTCTTTCTGTCAGCATTTCCTTTTCACGTTGTAAACTCTGGTATTGTTTTTTAAGATCTTCCAATTCTTTTCGTGTTTCATTGTCTGCTTTTAACTGTTTTTTCAGTAATTCTTTTTCTCTTCGCTGGTCTTCTAAGAGATTATTGAAATTCCCTACTTCCAATTGGCTATCCACCACTTGCTTATTTAAAGCCTTTATCTTAGTGTTTGCCTCCTCTAATCTATTATAAATACCTTCACATTCTTCTTCTTTTTCCTTTAACTCTTCATCAATGTCCGCAACTCCCTTTTGCAGGATTGCAATATACTTCTCTACTTCCTCTTTGTTATAACCTCTGCGTTCTTCTGAAAACGTCACTTTATTCATCTTCCTTATCCTCTCTTTACTGTTTTATTTCTGCCCAATCTATCGGACAGCCTGAACAACATAGCGGTCCTGGTTTGTTCCATCCCCCGTACAGGTTGAAAGCGTGAGCACTCTGTTGTCAATATTAAAGTCCTTTTTCTCTGTCTGAATACCCGAATTTAGACTCATCCGTTCTAAAAATGACAGATAATTATCATCGGGCTGTGCAAACAGGGTATAACATTCGTTTGCCACAGTTACTACCTGTGCTGAAAATATTTCATATCGGTAATTATTATCTTCCGTCAATATCCATACATAAGGACTTTTGTCATATGCTCCTTCTAACGTCATTTTTTTTAATTTCCCGAACATACTGCCATCCGCCATGTTATGTCCGTATATAACCGTATTGCAATCTTTAAAATCGTTTGAATTCTCCCAATCCATAAATATGGAACCAGCAAAATTGTAGTTTCCTTCTATCGTTCTGTGCAGGTAATAGTCATTATCTTTTCCTTGTACCACCGGATAGCTGATATCCAATGCTTCAATATAAATCCATGCCAGTATCTGGGAGTTCTTTTGCTTCAGGGTTTTAAAATCCACGCTTATAGGCGCTGTTAATTTATTTTCTTTCGCCGGCGTTTCACCTGCATTTTTTCGTATGCCGTCTTTTTTTTCTTTCTCAATGGTTTTCATCTGTTCCGGGATCTGTTCTACAACTTCTTCCTCAAGCTTTTGATACTCCTCTTTCCCATCTGAATAATCAGCATTCGTCTGATATAATTGAAAAAAAGAATATATCATTATAAAAATTAAAACGAGGATGAGCAGATTGAAAATTTTATTGGAGATGCCTTTTTTCTCCTCAATTTCCGGCCTGTTTTTTAATTCAAAGCTTTTTAATTCTTCTTCCAGTTCCTGCTTTCTGCGTGCCATCTTTTCTGCCCCTCTTCTGTTTTAACCTCTGGGCTGTTTTCTTTCTCCAAAAATAAAAACTATCCGCTATTTCTGTGTAACAGATACCCGTAAACAACATTAGTAAAAGTAAAACAAGTGCCAGTCTGCTTGATGCATGCCAGATCTGCCAGAACAGATGCTGGTATCCGGTCAGCGTAATTGTTCCATAATTGTATTTGTAAATACCAAGCTTTTCACTTAGATTATCTACCAGCAGAAATGTAATATCCGACTGTTCTATCTTTGTCACAATTTTGCTTCTGCTAAAAGCCAGACCCATGGAATAAGTATTATCCATTACTGTCTGGTTCCCGGTAATTCGATAAGATACCGGATTTTCGGGAATATTATGTATCAGTACATAGTCTGACAGATCATTTCCCTTCTCTTCCTCCATTACATACCGTACCTTCTGCAGCTGGTTTCCTTCATTGTCCAGATAATAAATATCATTCCCTTTTTGTCCAAAATACCAATTCTCCTGACCCCCGTCGGAAAGTATGGTATAACTCTTGCTGTTCCTGCTGTCTGCTGCATAAATTGTCTTTCCATAACCCACATTGTCATATTCAATCGGTATAATCTCCTGACCCTGGTAATTCGCAGCTCCAACCAGACCTTTTTTGTCTGTTATGCGCAATGCATCTACATGTCCATTAAAAAATTCAATATCGTCATATACAAAATCCAGTATTTTATCTCCACCTGCCGTAAAAGCTCCGTATTTTCCATTTCTTTCGCAGATAAATACCCTTTCTGTCTCTTTTTCTTTTGTGTTATTCTCATCATTGTATAAAATACTGTCCAGATACTCGGCAACCACAACACCACTGTTGGTTACCAGCGTTCTGCCCTTGTCACCCTGATATACAAAATAACTGTTTTGAAAAATAAACCGGGACTTTTCATTTGTCGAATTAAAAAACCGATCCTGTTCTCCTTTTCCAATTCGGAACAACTCACGATTCTGATAATTCTTTACAACATAATCCTTACCGTCATCATAAGTAATCAGTTCCGATGTAATCATACAATCCGTTTCCGCCCCAACATCACATAATAGCGTGCCATCACCAGCATTATATACACGGTAAAAAGTATCTTTTGTATCGATCAGCAGCTTATTATCTTGGGCAAAAACCGGCATATCTACATTCTCTGTTCTGGGACCCTCGAAGGTTAAAATAATATTTTCATTTCTGTCCTCCAGTGTACAGGTTCCCTTAAAAATTCTCAGCCTTCTGTCCCCTCCGTCAACATACCGGTTAACACCGTCATAATTTCCTGCTACTCCTTCATAGTTTTGAATATCCATATTGCCTGCCTCAGCAGCATCTGTATCTGTAGTGTCCCTATTCTCGGATTCACCATTATCTTCAGCTTCTCCGCCGGCTGAATTTCCTGTCGTATCTTCCGCTTCATTACCGGATTCCGTTACTCCATTTCCAGCTCCGCCAGTTCCTTCTGCGTTATTATTTCCGGCACTATCTGTAGTTTCCGAACTGCCCTCTGTCCCACTCTGTTCTTCCGTCTGTCTGTCCTCTGTTCCGCTCTGTTCTTCCGTCTGTCTGCCCTCTGTTCCGCTCTGTTCTTCCGTCTCACCTTCCTCTGTGCTGTTTTCCTGAAGTTCGCTTTCCTGAAGTATATCTTCTGTCTCAGGTTCCGTTTCCCGTTCCTGTATCTTTTCTTTATCTAAGTTCCCGCTATCAAAGAAATATCTGGTAACGGTTCTGGTATCTTCATGGATTACTCCGATATATCCGCCGTCATCACTCATTGTTAAGCTGTCATATTCTAACGGGATCAGCGTTTCACCTTTTTCCGTTATTACTCCATATTTTTTATAAGCATAATATCCTCCGCCTGCCCCCGCATTGGAAAGTTCACCGGTTCCTGCAATAAACTGGTTCTCCTGTGTTTTTTGTAAAAACCCGTATTCTTGTGGAATTACAGTCTCATTTTTATCATTTACAATTCCAACCTTACGGTCGGAGATCACCCAGAATAAGTTTCCTTCGTGATACATCCCATCTTTGATTAATTCTCCGGTCCACGGATCAAATATCGTAGATTCGAATGGGAGTACCACCTCTCCTTCGTAGTTGAGCGCTCCTGATTTACCATTCTCTGAACTCGTAGCAATAATCAATCTGCTGTTCTCGTCGGTTACCACATTAGAGACTTTTTCATTAAACCAGGTAATCTTACTACGGTTAAACCAAATTCCACATTGACTCGCCAGCATACATACAAGGCACACTGCTATAACTTGCTTAATAAGCCGATGGTAAGACTTCTTTTGAAACAAATATTTTAAATTTAGATTTTTAAGTCTTTTTTTAATCTTCATTTCCCTTTTCCATTTCCGTTATCTGTCCGCCGCGATTTCCTTTGCATCTCTTCTTCTGCTGCAGATGCACAACAGAACCATAACTGTCAGACTGAGTAAACTGATCCCAAGGCCCGCATATAAACCTGGCGAAGTATACTTAAAAATAACTTCATGTTCTCCTGTTTCCAGATCCAATGCGATCAAAGACTGATTAATCGGCGTTATTTCAGCCTCTTCCCCGTCTATAAAAGCTCTCCATCCTTTTTCATAAGGAATAGTGGTAAATAGAACTCCATCTTTTTCTGCATGTACCTTTCCTCTGACGTACCCATCCCTGCCTTCTTCAATCAGAAGCGATTCACTGTTCAAATCTTCAAATGCCCGGTCCATCTCCTTCTGATGATATGCATACATAGAAAGGCTGATCTTGCCAAATGTCACACTCTCTTCCTGGATCCCTATCTTCAGAGTTATCTTATCTCCCTTTTTTACATCTCCCACATGATAGAAATGATTGCTCAGCTGCTTATCTGCAATTAACTCATCATTTATAAAGATCTGGACTCCGGATGTATAAGCTGCTGCCAGACGCAGATACAGATCTTCATCCTCTTTTACTACTGCTTCAAAGACGATATGATCCTTTCTGCTGCCTTCTGCAGATAGATATCCAAACTGCTGGTTATCAATAATCTGAACCTCCACATCATTCTGCTCTTTTAACTGAAACTCCTGCTCCATGAACACCTGATATTGTTTGCCCGTCATCAGATGCAGCAGCTGCGACTGATTATAAAAATAATCGGCATTCAGAGATTTCCAGTCCCTTACCTCGGGTTCACACATATATGCTATTGGCAGTATCTGCTTATTTTCATATACATCAACATTTCCGGTCTGTGTACTAAGTTCATAACGGTTATCCAGACGACTGGCATCACCATTTAATACCAGTATATTTTTCAGACCAAAAAGTGTATTAATAACCGGCGTTCCACTGGCATATCCAAAATGATTACTGCTGAAAGAAAAACCAATATTCCCAAGAAATGTTGCCATTGTGCTGTTTACCATAGATCCAAATAAACCAGTGCCGTACAAGTTATACGCCATCCCCTCATTTTCTACTGTAGGATTTGACAATTCCTGCCGGTAAAGATCCTTACCAAGTAATTTTCTCGCTTCATAGACATCATTCTGGCTCCTGTAAAAGTCAGTGACGGTAATTCCGCCCTGTAGTTTACTTCCCGTTACAGCACTTGCCAAAAGCTCCAGGCATATAACAGATATCATGATTCCCATTACGAATTTCCGGTCTTCTGCTTTTATTACGTACCAGATCTGCATAATCATATATCCTGCTGCTAATGCCACGCTAAACCAGAACATTTTAATTGAAATATTTTCACGCTGCAGAACATACAGGGCAGATAGACCTGCGATGACGCAGATGTCAGCCAGCAGGATCTGCCACAGGGGATACTTCTTTAAATTGCAAAAAGCTTCATATGCCAGTAACAGAACTACAAAAATTAATAAAAATACAAAACGGTTCGGAATTCCGACCTGATTATGAAAACCATGCCAGATAAAGTTAAGGCATTTTTCATTCGTGCTTAAAAATAACAGCAGTATGAGCCCAGCCATTTTTAATTTGCTGCTTATCTTTATTCCCCTTTTTAAAAAATAAAGCAAAGCAAGTCCTAACATAGCAATTCCAGTGTATAAATTTGCATTATAGGAAGCATTATTCACAACAGAAACCGGATCAGAGAAGGCAAATATCCCCCCTTCTTTTCCAGCTAAAATATTAGAAAATGTCGTCATTAATTCTATTTGTGGCAGTTGTTCATTTACGGAGGTCTGAGACACTCCAATATATGCCGGTATAAGAACCAGGCAGGCCATTCCTGCCGCTAAAACAGAAGAACCGGCAAACAAAAATCCACGCTTAAAAAAGCATTTAATATTTTCAAACTGATAAAAGAAAAACCATATTACTAAAAAGATGCAGATCATATAAGTAATGTAAAAACTGCTCCATAAAGAAAGCGACAAACTAACGGCATATAACTTCCATTTACCATTTTTCAGCAGTTTCTCCAGACCTGTAAGTATCAGAGGAAACAGTGCAAGACTGTCCAGCCACATAATATTAAAAGAATACCCAATCATAAAACTGGACATGCCGTAAGCGCATGCAAATGGTAAAATTCGTAAATCATGTTTATTTCCCCGGCTGCCAATATAAAATGCGAAACTGAGGCTGCACAGGACCAGTCTTAAACCAATCAAAAAATTCATTGCAAAATCCAGGCCATCTGCTGGAAATAAAAGTATGATCAAATTCAATGGAGATGAGAGATAGTAAGACCATAAGCTCAAGAAATTAAATCCCATACCTCCGCCAAATGAATATTGTAAAGACTGTCCTTCTAAGAGACGTTCTCTATACTGGCCCATAAATGGATAATACTGATGAATTGCATCATTTGTCAGAAATGAATTATTACCAAAAGGAGCATATCCCATAAATATAGAAATCAAGACCCAGAACAAAGCCGAGACTGCAAGTACGATTACATACACACGATTTTCTTTTATCCATTCTTTCCAGTTAAATGATTGTTTTGCATTCATTTTTTCTTTTTTTTGCTTGTGTGTAAAAAGTTCCATTCCTGTACTCCTTTTATTTCATCAGACTTATTTTATGAAAAGGAAAAACCCGTGCAACAATGTGTCCGTCAATTTTCTCCTTGGGAATCGTCCCTATTTCACTGTATCTGCTGTCCATAGAGACCGTTCGGTTATCTCCCAATAAAAAATACTGCCCCTTAGGAACTTTGGCTGGATAGTGAATATCACCCGTGACAATCGTGGTATCCATAATATAATCCTCTTTTAATTCTTCTCCATTGACATATAAATTACCAGTCAGTGGATTTATATCAATCACATCACCGGGCACCCCTATTACACGCTTTACCAGTTCCTCTTCCATTCCTTTTCCGGAATGACAAATCACAATATCTCCCCTTTTAGGTTCATATCCCAACTTTATGTATATCAATAAATTTTTATTTTGCAGCGTAGGCTCCATACTCTCACCATGAACTAACGCAAATCCGCCTACTGTTAAATTTATCAGAAAAATAACAAGCCCCACTGCTGCCATTTGAAGAAAGAAATAGAGCCACTCTGCAGCTAATTTTTTCTTTTTCTCAATGTGATTTTTCACTATAATTACCCTAATTCTGGATTACTATGGTCATTGCTGCTTTCATCGTTCCGGTCACTTCTTTTCCGTCCACATCGTAGACATAATAGGTGAGTGTAGCCGGATATGCACCTTTTGGCAGGTTTTTGGTAAGTTTAATTGTGGGGATATACTGCTCAGGATAAATGAGGTCATCACTGCGGTACAGCTCTGATCCATCCTCATCTAAAGTTAAAGCTACCGTACACGGAAAACTATTGCCCGGGCTGTTTACAATATCTACCTTGCCCTTTGAAGTTCCATTCTGAAAAATCGGCTGGCTATTTACATTAACTGTAAACATAGATTCATCTATTTTCTGCTGCAGTGCATCTCCCAATTCCCCTTCCTTCATTCCTTCCGGCAAACCATTCATAATAGCTCCCTCTGCAGCTATACCTGCAGTTTCGGCTTCATCTGCTGTATTGTTTTTAAACTTTGATGAAAGCGCAAACGCTGTGGTTGAAAGTATCAGAACAACTGCAATCAGCAGAACCCATTTTCCTTTTGACTTTGACTCAGGCTCATGCATTTCCGTTGTTTCTTTTTTTTGTTCCTCCAGTTCTTCTTCATAAGCCTTGTTTAATTCATCTAGTTTCATCTGTTTTATAATCTCCTTTAAATTTCTATGACTGTGTCATCTATCTGCCTGCTCATGGGTTTCAATAGTAGCTGTCACCTGGTGTTCCCCTACCACTGTCTCCCCCTTTTCGTCATAAAATGTATAATAAATCGTTGCATTATAGATTCCTTTTTCAGCTGGCAATCCGGTGAGTTCTGCATCTTCCACGCTGTCGCCAGGTTTTATCAACTCTGACTGATAGAGATAAGCCTCTTTTTTCTCATCTATAGACAACTTAATTTTAAGGGGATATGCACAATAAGGTGGATTTGCTAAACGCAGCGCAACCGTTTTTCCATCCGCTTTTACATCTAAACTGGTATTCACATACACATAAATCTGACCTTTATCTACACTTTTATTTTTCCAGTCTGCTTTTTCTTCTTTAGTGATGAAAGATGGATATTTATTTCGGATATCACTGCTGTTCATTTTATTCACTCCCAGAAATATTCCTCCTATTATTACAAGAATCAACGCAGGAATTACGGCAGCCAAAATATACAATTGCTTTTTTCTTCCCACTATATTTCTTTTTTTCTTACCCGCTCCCCTATTTTTCGCTCTTTCCGGGGGCTTACCGAATTCTTCCTTTACACTCTTGGAAGATTCAAATTCTTTTTCCAGCTGCTCCAATGCGGAGAGTCTTCTGTTTTCATCCATGATCTACCTCTTTAAATTATTATCGTCAGCCTGATAGGCTGACGAAAAATATTCTCCAATATGCATTTGGGAACTCCCCGCCTATTGTTTGTTTCTTGCAGTTCTCTGTTTTAACACCACTGCTAAAATGATTACTGATACAATCAGTAAAACCAGAAATATCAGATTTCTGTTTAAATCTCCGGTTTTTGCATTCTGAGTCAGCTTATCATTTAGTCCATTTCCAACCTGAGTGGTTGATGGTTTTGAAGATTTAGATGACGAAGACTTACCTGATGAAGCTGTACTTCCATTCTTTGCCTTTACCGTACCATCAACATCCACCTTTCCATTTCCCTGCACAGGTTCTTTATTCCCGGGAGATTGCTGCTGAATTGTTTTGCTCTCTGCTTCAGCCGCATAAGCTCTGTACGGTAACGTTAAAAGCAGAGAAATCGACAACAAAATTCCCAGCAGCAAAAAGATATTAGTTTTACTCGCTTTTCTTCCTATCCTTTCTTCCATAAAGTCCTCCTTGTATTGTAATTTTCAACGTGGCCCCTTGAGAAACAGCTGCATCTTTTCAGCTGTTTCTCAAGGGGTCAAGTATTTCTCAACCCCAGTTTAAAAAATAAGTAGCCAACGTATTTTTTGTTTTTTAGACTGTCCATTTTAATGAATGGACAGCCATCATATGTATTCAGTTATTATTTGTTGTAGCTATAAACCATATTCAATTTGAAATTACTTTTCAGTTCTTTGCCATCTTCGTAGCTTGAAGCAAATTTAGTTGTAACACCTGCTGCAGTTCCATTCTGGTCAGCAAAAAATAAATCTGTTGAAGATGGATTTACAGCATCTCCTGCTGCTCTTGTTCCTGCCGCTAAAGTTCCTAATGCTGCCTTGTTTAAATTAGCACCTAAATCCTGTGCTGTTCCACCCTTCAGGTTCAGATAAACACCGGCAACCTGATTTGAATCTTCTGCTGCATTGATGCCGCTTACAACTTTAAAGTCTCCTGTTGCATTTGCTTTCGTTACTGCTACACTAACTGTCTTAGGAACCGGCACTTTACTAGACTGGATATAACAGGACTGATTTAAAATCGTACCTTTTACTGATTTATCACTGGAAGTAAGCTGAATATTAGCATCAGTACCATCACCTGCTACCAGGAAAGAAAGGTATGTAGGTGCAGTTATAATAAGCTGAGCAGAATCTTCTGTTCCATCGCCGCCCCAGTCTGTTGAAGAACTGTTGCTGTCCAAAGGTTTTCCTGATCCTGTATAGCTTGGAAGTGAAGGGTTAACAGAGCTACCATTAGAATCAATAACTGCATCTTTAGTCAGCCAACCGTCTACATCCACACTTGCTTCTGCATTTGCCGGAGTGTTATCTCCCGCTGTTCTTTGATTTAAAACCTGATCCGGTGTGGCTGCAAATGCTCCAATTGACATGGATGCCGCCATTGCTACTGTTAAACCTAACGCGATAAATCTCTTCTTGTTTTTCATATGTTTCTTCCTCCTAAATTAAGTTTGGCTACTCTATATAATTAACGCCATTGGCTGTTAATCCGTTATTATTGTCCGCTTCCAAATGAAAATGAAAGCTTCATAGTATGAAATCCATTTAATACAATAGTATTGTCTGTAATATCACTGGGCTCCTGATAATAGCGCTTTGTCTGCGGATCTGTATATGCACTTGGAACTGCCAGCTGAATCTTAGATTCACCATATGGTGCTCCGAACCAGACTTTATCTACAGTTCCCGCACTATCATCTAATGAGATTCTTTGCTGTCCATCCACATTCGCCAATGCTTCCAGCGCTACCAGGGGATGAGTAGAAGGCTTCGCCATCTGTTCCGCAGTTACCGTTGCAAAATCAACTAATGAGTAACTGGACGTGGCACGTGTCTGAATTCCTTTATAACCCACATTTGCCACATGCTGCTTCTTGCCATAATCCTTTTGCTGTCCATCGATTAAAATGGAATCTTCAAATGAAGCACTTTCATTATTTAAAACAGCAGGAGGCGCAATAAATCCTTTTTCTGTTCCATTCAGACCGCTGGTATAAATATTAAAGATAATTCTTGTAGGAACGGTTATTTTTAATTGATTAACCGCTTCCGGAACGCGGACTGCCTGATAGCGGCCATAAACTCCGCTTGTATCCGCTATATTAGTTCCTGTCAGCCCGAATGTTTTACCATAAAGGTTATTTGCACTATAGGATGGGTCCAGGTACTTAGTATCCTGATCCCCTTCTGCAAGTCCTCTGACAAAGGCTTTTCCGGTTACCGGGTCGGTAACAGCTACATCATCTTTTAGCCACGTACCATCTATATTATCTAATACAGAGATCATCTGATAATTACCTGGTATGGTAAATGCGGCCCCCTTAATACTTAAGTCTAAGTTTTCAGAAACTTTGCTATATAAGGTAAGATCCAGTTTTTTAGCTTTTCCTGTAATACCCTGGATTGGTTCTTTTCCCTTATCAGCTGCAGCACTCACCGTACATCCTTCATTGATCTTTATACTTGTAACATTTTCGCTGATAACAAGTCCTTCACCGTTGATATTTGTAAAAAGATTATCCATATCGCCAGCATTGCTTCCAAACGTCACCATACCATAGTTATCCAGATTCAACTGCTTAGCGCTTACACCTTTTACTGTTATATTAAATTTTTTATCTTCTGACCCTTCAATAATTACACTTTTATCAGCTTTTCCTATTATCTCTAACTCATGGATGTGATCCGTATTGCAGCTTACAAAGGCATTGCTTGTCATAACAATTGTCTTACTTGTAACCGTGAAACCACTTGTAATATTCTCATTCTTTGCATTTTTTAATGTTCCTGCGGCAATGTCTAAAACAAGCGGGCATACGTCTGAAATTGTATTTGACCATTTTGCTGTCAAAGTCACATCCTGAGCAGGCATCCGAAAGGTATCATTAGGGTTTAACTGCTGTTTCTCCTCACTGCCTACTAAAACTGGTACACTACTTTCCCATCCCGCAAATATCCATCCTGCTCCTGGAGATGTCAGCCCTTCTTTACCCAGAACAACGACATAAGCATCTGTCTGGTAAGGGCTATTGCTATCCGTTATACTGCCGCTTCCGTTTCCTGCACTGTAGAGTACTTTATATGTCATCTCCCAATGTGCATATAAAGTAACATCTCCCGTGGGAGTATAAGGTGCTTTTACTTGGGTGCCGCCTTCTGCTTCCGTAAACCATCCCTTGAAAATATAATGCTCCGGATGTTCTGCTGTTGGGAAAGAAGCAACCGCATCTCCTTTTAAAACGGTATCACTAGCTTTTTCCGGAGTACCGCCATTTCCGTCATAAGTCACCGTATACCCGTCTTTAGCTGTCCATACCGGATAAAGTATCAGGTTAGTCAGATCTTTAATCGCATCTCCCGGCTGGTACTCTGCCGTCTCTGCTCCGGAAACCGTACTCCACCCACCAAATTCCTTACCTTCCGGTGCTGTAAAATTAGGCATCGTAAGAGGCTGGCTTGTATTCTGTGTGGGATCATTATTCAGAATTTTAGCATTTTCTGCATCTTCATCTGAATAATAGATCTGTTGATATTGTGCTGCTCCATCTGAATCATCGAATTTATACAGCATTTTTTTACCTGGTATTGTAATACTTCCCAACGTAACATGACACCGCTCTGAAACAACCTCCTCGCCTGTCTCAGCGGATATTCCGTAGACTTTAGATTCATTATCCTCCTCACTAAAGTAATCACGAAGACGTACATTTTCAATCACTTCTCCTGGTTCAGCTGCAAAATTATAAAAATATAATTGAAATTCGTGATATCCAGTACCATCTTCCCCAGGTGTAAGCACACCACCATTCACATTCCACCATTTAAAAAGCTGTCTCAGGCTGTACAATCCCATTGATGCATCTTCTGGCAATTCATAATAGGGTCCCCCCGTCAGTGGTCCTAACTCCGGAGCGTTTTTAAGCTCCGGTAACGGAAGCCTCGAAGGCCATGACCATTCCAGGACTCCACTTTTTATTTCTTTTAATTTAGCCGGATCGGTAATTACTCTTACATTCATAGTTGCATTATATCTTCCGTCTGCCAAGTTTGGATCTCTATCTGCCCTTGTATCGAATACTTTATAATCTACCCAATTTCCTTCCAGATGTTCTTCGCCTTTCCAAACCGGATAAAGCGTAAGATTCGATACCTTGTAAGATCCATCTGAATTTTTTTCTTCCAAAGAAGTACCTGGCTGGTATTCCGGATTTTTTGAATTAGGAGTTGTACTCCAACCCAAAAATTCTTTATCCTGCACGACAGGAAAACCTGTAGCTTCAATATCCAGTATTGTTTTACCAATTAATTCTTCATCTGTTTTATAACTCTGGGTATAAACCTGACTTCCCTCTGCGTTCGTCTTGTAAATAATCGATCTTCCAGGAATTCTTATATTGCCGATTGTAACCGTTTCTCTGACCGAGTCTACACCTTCATTCGTTGCCGGATTCATTAATTCAAGTGTACTTACTCCCGAATCCGGACTAAAATAATCACGTACTCTGACTCCTTTGAATACTTCTCCCGGCACTGCTTCAATATTTGAGAAAGCTAGTTGAAACTCTTTGTACCCGGTTCCATTTTCACCCGGAGTCAAAGCACCGTTAACATCATCATTAACAAATTTAAAAACTTGTCTCAGGCTTCGCAACCCCATTGCTTCATCTTCTGGCAGCTCATAATAGGGCCCTCCATGCTGTGCTCCAAGAGGTGGTGTATTAAGAAGTTCTGGAATCGGCAGCCGTTTCTGCCAAGACCATTCCACACCTCCCCCTATAATATGTTTTACTTTTTCACGATTTACTGTCAGTCTTGCAGTCAATGTTGCATCATATTTACCCTGTGCATTTTCAGTGGCAACCGTATCGAAAACAGTACATATAACACCAAAATCATCTTTTGGAACTGCCTCCCTATTATTAGCTGCAAATGCATTCCCCGCCATGGAACTAATAAATGTAAAGCACAGAAGTACTGCCAGATACTTTTTTAATTTTTTATTCTTAAACATAAACTTTCCAACACTCCTCTCTAATTTACAATTATAGCTTCCAGAAGCTCCACATCCTGTGGAGTAATACGAATAGTTCCGGTTGTAGCTTCACTGTTCATATCGCCCATTATTTTCTGATAGGCATACTGGTCAAGTTTCACACCTGGGTCACCACTTATATATGCTTCCAACATTACTATATCAGAAGCCCTGATATTACCATTCAGATCCACATCTCCTGAAGAAATAATAATACAGGAGGCCTGGCTGTTTTCATCTCCATTATAACTAATCGTCAGTTTCACAATCCCAGACATTGTCTTCTTTGTATTAGCGGAAATTGTCAAATTATCGGCTCCAGGTTTTGTGATACTTATTGGCAGTTTTTCAATATCAGCATCATTGATACCTTCCTGTAACACTTTGCCTGACCAGTCATAGGTATAATTTCCTGAACTTCCGGTTCTGGTATAGCGCTCATAAGTATAAGTCATCTTTTCCAGATCCTCCAGCGATGCATCTTCTCCATTGATTTTTATCTTCGGCAATGCTTTGCTGTTCACTTTTCCTGCTTCATTTTTGATTTTTAACAATGCATCATTGCCATCCTCAAAACCGTCAAATTTAATATCTGTTTTTGCATCTTTCCATATTGCTTTCAAAGTTATATCCTGAGCCGGCATTATAAAGGTATCTTTGGGATTCAGTTTTGTGGTACTTGTTCCGTTTACAGTAACCGCTGCGCTGCTTTCCCAGTAGTCAAAAACCTTGTCTGCAGGAGGTATCATATCTGCACTTTCTCCAACGGTCGCAGTTGCTCCTTCTTCATAAGTCTCAGTGAGCGGAATCCCTCCGGTCCCTCCATTGAAATTATAAGAAACCTGATAACCAACTCTTTCTCCTAAAACTATGTTACCTATGCTGTCTTTGCCGATCTTATGAGGATAAACCAGTGCATTATCATATTGAGTCTCATCAGCCTTTGATTGTGTTCTGAAATTCAGTAACTTATCACCCAGAACATTTTGAACCTTCTTTTCATTCCATTCACCCAGTTTTAATTTCTTAGTAGATTTCATGCTTCCATTCGCTGCAATACTAAGAGGATACGTATTGTTATGGTCTGTTCCTTCCGATTTATAAATATATAATCTGCTTTCATCACTGGTGTTCACAATACTGCCAGCCAATCTGTCTGCCACTTCTCCTGATGCACCCGTATGACCTAACCTCAGATCTCCACCTTCCATTTGCAAAATACCGGCTCCGTTTGTATAATTGCTTCCTGAAATTATAAATTTGCCATTAATAACATTAAACAAATCTCTCCCCGATGCCTTATCATCTGCAGTACCTTTAATATTTACATTCAAATTAGCTGCTTCTATACCACTTTCAATATTCCCACCTGATCCAATTATGTTTCCGGTAGTTAAATTCAAAACAGCTGTTTTTCCTGCTGCATTCTGAACTGTTTTATTGTAAGTACTATTTTTATCATCGTTACCATGTGCAACAATATAATTAACTGTTACATCTTCCAAATTTATTTCTTTATCGCTTTTAAGATACGTGGTACCTCCAGCCGAAAACATGATTCGATTCAGATTCACATCCTCACTTATATTATTAAGATTTAAAGTCAGCTTTGGAATTGCAGTCGCAGTTGTATCACCTGTAATTTTACTGCATCCAATAATATCCATTGGCTGTTCACTTCTATTTTTTATATTTGAAATATTAACTGTAATGCTATTTCCCCCTTCAGCGTTATATACAGAACTGCCAATCCCTCCGATTGCAATCCCTTTCGCTGTGGAATTTCCTGTAAAAGTCACTCCGGAAATATCAATAATATTCTGTCCATTTCCTTTTCCATATGGAGAAGTATAGGAATTTGCTGCTGATATCGTTGAGCTCTCATAAACGCCAATACTTAACTTTGTTTCGGGAATATCGTATGGTTCAACACTATTAAAAGTTCCATCTTCTACATTATAGGTAGTAGTCATACCATCCTTTGCATTTTTTCCATAGATATGATTTGGCTTATACGTATTCATACCTGTACCTACGATATTAGATGTAACAATGCTATTTTTAATACTTAGCTGGTTATTTTCACCTGATATTCTATTTGTATTCCCTGATGCGTTTTCATCAATTCCAGTCATTCCAAACAGAAATGCTCCACCCACCGTTGAATCAGAAATATTAACAAATAAATTTTCCTGTATAGTTCCTGCCATATCATCTAATGCCACTCCAAAAACAGAACCATTTACAATACTGTTACTGACATCCATAGTTAAATTATTGATATATCTTGGATCATTATCATACATCTCCGTTACACCATATAAATTTCCGCCAATGGCCGCATTTTCCATGAGAAATTCTAAATCAACGTAAGTAGTTCCCCATTCATAATGCCAGGCTCCTTGGAAATTGTCTCCACTAAATGCATAAAGTGATCCATTAATCTTTACCCCATTTTCACCAGGCGCAGCTCCTTGGATAACAGTTTTCATATATGGCATAGATACTACATCTGACCAACCGCCATTAAATACATTACCACCAATTATAACTCTGTCTTTTATAGTCAACGTGCTGGTACTTCCATCATTTCCCATCATCCAAGCATTTGGAGATCCCATATCCACGCCTTGTACAACCTGTACATCATCCTGAATTGTTAATGATGCATGAAATTTATAATATGGTGCTACTACGTTATACCACGCATTATCGCTTGCCATATCGCCTGCAACAACACCCATATCTTTTATCCAGCCATTTTCATAAGTATATTTAACCGTATCTCCAATAACTTTAACATGATCCTTAACTAGGATATTCATATTAGGCATGTGTACTTCAGGATTCGTTCCTCTAAAATGATTTGCACAGGTTCCAGCAATGACACCTGTTTTGGTATATCCTTGTACAAGAATATTAAAACCAGACACAGTACTGTTTTCCACAGCTTCACTATAAATAATATAGTCACCATTAGCTAATCCCGTTGCTACAATGGCACCTTCAACTGTAACATAATCTGAATCTGTGTCACTTGGGCTGCCCACAATAACATTCGTCTCCGTGTAGGCATGTCCTCTTCCCGCACCACCGGCAATAAAAAACCACGTCCCGCTATAAATTTCTACATTAGTGCTAGCCAATCCATCCTGATTAACAAATTTTTTCGCAGTTCTTCCATCATAGCTTCCATCTACGGCACCATATACTGTTGCATTTCCTGTAACTTCAACATCTTTTTCAACAATAAAGCTCCAGCCATTTGCCTGTATATTATTATCATAAACACTTCCATATGTATCACTTGCCCTTGTGGGAGTTTTTAATTTACAGCCAAATGCATCATTTTCATCTCCATGAATAGTTACATGTGCCCCAAACCTTGTGTTTTTTCCCAATTCTAAGGTAAATGCTGTAGAACCACTGCCATCGCTTCCCGTTGAACAGAAGGTTAATCCCCATTGAACAGCCGGTATTGCATTTGCTCCATTCAGTTGTCCGCTCCAATCTCCTGCTATACTTAAATCACCATTGTGCAAATCAATAATATATTTACCGCTATCATGATTATTGGTTGCTGTATATCCAGGATTACCTCCGTTTATATTACTAATATTATTACCATAACTACCATTTCTATCATAATTTAAAATCTGTACAATCCCATACTTACCTGCAGTTGTATTGCTCCAACTATCAGACCCATCAACATATATCTTTTCACCATTCCCCAAATCTCTATATACATTGTACTTAAAACGATTAACTACAAATTCTGATCCTTTAGATAATGTAGAGCTTTCATTTTTTACCAATGGGAAACTTTTTTCTTCCTGATCTGCTGCCTCTGTCTCAGCTATTTCACTTTCCACAGCTTCCGTTTCAGTTTTATATGTACTCTGTTCCGTTCCCTCTGAAACCTCAACGGTTTCATTCACTGATTCCCTTGTCTCAGTGCCCGTTTCAATAACCTCTTCTGTTTGATCATCTACTTCGCTTTTTATTAACTCAACTTTAAGATCGGTCCTAATCCAAAAATATTCAGTCAATTCCTTTTTTATATCTTTCAGATCCTCTGTATCCGCTTCTGTGTTGTCTATCTTCACTCCTTTACATAATTTCCAGATATAATATCTTCCGCCTTTTCCATCATACTTCTCTAGTCCAAAAGCCTCCATATTATTTAAATCATTATTATTCGGTTTTAAATATCTCACATCATTTGTTTTATCTTCTTTACTTACATATATCATCACATCTTTTTCATTAGCAGCTTCCAAATTCTCATACCCCTCTGAAGCAAGCTGCTCTGCTGCATTTTCAACACCCAATGACCATGCCTCATTAAATTCTTCGGAAGGTTCAAATACATCCACCTCTGTACCTGAATCATTGTATGTAAGCAATGTTTTATTTTCTGCACTCTGTTCATCACCAAGAGCATAAGCAATTGGTATTCCTCCTATGCAGATACACACTGTTAATAGATATGCCAATATCCTTCGTATATCAATTCTGCTGTTCTTTTTCTTCTTCATTTTCCTACCTCTGTATGTGCATTCTTATCGTTGATATAATATTCCTGTTTCTTATACCATTTGAAAAAAAGTCGCAGTACCTAATTTACTATAATTGCTTCCAGAAGCTCCACATCCTGTGGAGTAATGCGGATTGTTCCGGTTGTAGCTTCACTGTTCATGTCGCCCATTATTTTCTGATAGGCATACTGGTCAAGTTTCACACCTGGGTCACCACTTATATATGCTTCCAACATTACTATATCAGAAGCCCTGATATTACCATTCAGATCCACATCTCCTGAAGAAATAATAATACAGGAGGCCTGGCTGTTTTCATCTCCATTATAACTAATCGTCAGTTTCACAATCCCAGACATTGACTTCTTTGTATTCGCAGAAATTGTCAAATTATCGGCTGCAGGTTTTGTGATACTTACAGGCAGTTTTTCAATATCAGCATCATTGATACCTTCCTGTAACACCTTGCCTGACCATCCATAGGTATAATTTCCTGAACTTCCGGTTCTGGTATAGCGCTCATACGTATAAGTCATCTTTTCCAGATCCTCCAGCGCTGCATCTGCTCCATTGATTTTTATCTTCGGCAATGCTTTGCTGTTCACTTTTCCTGCTTCATTTTTGATTTTTAACAATGCATCATTGCCATCCTCAAAACCATCAAATGTAATATCTGTCTTTGCATCTTTCCAAATTGCTTTCAAAGTTATATCCTGGGCCGGCATCACAAACGTATCATTAGGATTGAGCTTTGTGGTACTTGTTCCGTTTACTGTAACCGCTGTGCTGCTTTCCCAGTAGTCAAATGCTTTATCTGCAGGTGGTATCATAGCAGCAGCGTCTACAACCGTTACTTCTTTTCCCTCTTCGTAAGAATTTGCCAGTGGTATGCTGCCTGTTGCTCCATTAGCGCTATAGCTTACCTGATAGTCCATCTTATCACCTAAAACATAGTATCCATCTGTTCCAGATTTTGTAACTGCTATCCCATAATTATTCTTCCGCAGATTAGGTCCCAGTTTCATGCCTTTTTCTTTAAATCGTTTCACATCAGCATAACTGCTTGTCAAGAATCTAGTGATCTTTTGTCCCTTTCTCAAGCCGGAAACAGCTTCGTCAACAACATCCAGCGTCAATCCTCCAAGATAATCACCTTTCAAGTAAATACCACTATAAGCTAGCGGATTAACGCGTAAAATACCTGTATTATCTGAAGAACCGACATTACGAAGTCCATAGGAATGCTGATATCCCATAACATTAAGGGATGCACCTTCAATAATATCAACATCTCCACTAAGATCCGTTGTATAAAGTACTCCATTTTCATTTACTGAATCATTAAGATCATTAGCATTTAAAGCATTATCACCTTTTTTATTTACAGTTGCCCCATTTCCAATGATCAATTTTGTATAAAAAACAAGCCAATTTGTTTCTAAATCACAGTTGATTTTTATAACAATCCCATAATTATCATCATCTTCTTTATATGGATAATAAGCAGTTGTACTTTTTCTTCCTACAATGCTTTCTGCAGAATTATCACCTACGCCTACTCCACATATATTTCCAATCTTCTTAACATTATTAATAATAAGTTCACATGGCATAGTATAAGTTCCATTCACCACATAAGCATTACCTGCACTCACATTTCCAAACGTAAAATCCGGTGCATCAATAACGGTTTTATATCCTTCTGGTACTAGCCCTGTTGATGATGTATAGCTGTAATAATTATTAATCTTACCAATTACTCCCGGATCAGCATAAACTTCAACGTTTACCTTGTCTGCATTAGAGTTCGAGTTGCGTAATGGTTGTAAATACACACAGGCAAATTCACCATAACCTTCTTTAACATCAATAGAAATATCTACGAGTTGGCTGGTAGACCCCTCTGCTGATCCATGAAGATAATCATAGCTGCCACCATATACACGCAAAAGTTGCTTATTAACAACAGTCTGATTATAACTCTTTGTGCCCGCCCACTGCCATTTACCGGTGTATATTGTAACTGAAGTATTATCTGTATTCATTTTTCTGTTATAATCTATTCCATATATGTTTTGCTTACCAGCATCACATTGCACGCCAGGTCCAATCTGAATACGATTACCGCTACCACCATTTATCTCACCATTTCGGACAAGTTTTATATTTCTTATGGTATATGGTATTTTCACTTCATATAAATGCATATTTTTTGTGGTTAGCGTTGGCACGCCTTCGGGTGGATTTTTTTTATATTGATTTAAGCTAGGATCTGCCTTATCATCTATAAGATCCGTATTATGTCCATACCCATCTGACGATAAGCTAAAACCTCCACCTTGAGCCGAATTTGTTTGCGTCTCAGTCTCATTTACATCTCCAGTAAATATCAATCCAGCACAGTTTTCTTTTGTAATACTATTCAAATCAACCTCACCAGAATTAATCGTAAATGTTATTCGAAAAACAGTATCCGGTGCCTTCACTCCCACTAGAGCTTTTAATGCTTCATTCCAATTATTATATGATGATGAATCGCCACTAATCGCATTACCAAAAATCCCGGGTTCTATTCGAACGGGCGGGTTAATATTATCTCTCGTTGCAGCATCGCCTAAATTATTGTCTGTTTTTTTCATTTCATTTAATACGTCATTTGTTATACTCTTGTCAGTTGTATTCAACTCTACATTTTCTTCTATTATTGCTTCTGTGTCATTTTCCTCCGTTACTACTTCTGTGTTTTGTTCTTCGGTATTTTCTTCTTCTGTATTTTCTAATACATTTACTTCTTTAAATTTTTCAGTTACTTTTTCATTTTCTTCTATAGAATCCAAAGAAACAACTTTACTTACTTCCAGGGTTATTGGTATGTCTGTACGAATCCATAAATAATGAATTGTTTCTTTTTTTACATTTTCTAATATTTCCTCTGTGTTTTGGTTTTCTTCAAGATTCGTGGAGTCTATTATATTAATTGTCTTATATAATCTCCATACAAAATATGTACCGCCTTTACCGTCATACTTCTCCAACCCTTGTTTTTCCATACTAATTATATCTTCAAGATCCGTTTTCAAAACACCTTCGTTATTACTTACATCTTCCTTAGAAACATATATCATCACATCTTTTTCATTAGCAGCTTCCAAATTCTCATATCCTTCAGAAGCAAGCCGGTCTGCCGCCTTTTCAAGCCCTATTGACCATGCCTCATTAAACTCCTCAGAAGGTTCAAATACATCCACCTCCGTACCTGAATCATTGTATGTAAGCAAAGTTTTATTTTCTGCACTATGCTCATCCCCGAGAGCATAAGCAATTGGTATTCCGCCAATGCAAATACACACCGCCAATAGATATGCCAAAATCCGTCTAACATTTTTATTATTCATCTTCTTTTCCATTCGCCTACCTCAACCATCTTTTCCTCTTCTCAATTTACTGTGTACTAACATAGAATTTCAAATAAAATTACCACTCACTAGTAAAAAAACACAAAACGACATTATTACTTCGAAAGTAAACATATTCATTTTTCTGCTCCCTCCTCATCGTGCGTAACCCACCACTGTATTTCCACTTAATTCCTACCCTTTCCATCATATTTAAAATGTGTTATAATAACCCATTAATATACGATATAATGGGATATACTAATCCCGCGGCACTTTTTAATTTTCATGAAATTACTGATTTCGCGAAATAGATCTGGTTTTCTTATAAATTAAAGGTTTCATCCATTTTAAGGCTGACGGCTCATGACGGCTTATATTTTTGGTTTTAAGCTGCCAATCGCTTCATCTTCTTCATAGACTGCTGAATATGTTCATTTGTAGAATGGCCATACCAATCCATAGTAAGCTTTGCTGAAGTATGACCCAGCAACTCCTTCAATGCTAAAATATCCCCCCCTCTTTCCATGAATCTGGTGGCAAATGTATGTCGTAACGTGTGAAAATGTACACCTTTTATTTTCAGGGATTTTGTTATTTTTTCAATATGATACTGCAGTACTCTTGGATCTATAGGCCTTTCTTTAACTCCAAACATAAAATTAGCTTCAGTCCCTTCATGTTTCTTTTTTAAATTAGATAGTAAACGAATCATAAATTCAGGCAATGGAATAAACCTTACAGAAGCCTGGGTTTTGGGTTTAGAATACAAAAGAGTTGTCTTATTATTCGTATTTCCATAATCATGAATTCTTTGTACTGTGTGTGTAATTCGCATCCCCTTTTCTAATTGGTCAAAATCTTCCCACTTCAATGCGCTGCATTCACCTACACGTAATCCAGTATAAAGTGATAGAAGAATTGCCAGATCTTTCTTTTTTGTCTCATCCAGTTTCTTTTCCAATGTCTTTTGTTCATGTATCGTCATAAACTTAGCTTTTTTCTTAGTTTCATTCTTCTTTTTAAATGGAATAGCCGGTACTTCATGAATTAAATTAGACTCGTAAGCACTTTGTAATGCTGCTATAAAACGTTTGCAAATACTATGAGAAGTTGCATATGAAATGTTCTTATCTAAGATATTCTGATACAGTTTTTTCATACTTTGTCTGTTCACTCCGACTAGCGGCTCATTTCCAATTGCAGGCAGTATGTGCCGTTCTATCTGCCCTCGGTATACAACATACGTAGACTCCTTTACATGAGGCCGTATCTCTTCTTCCAGCCAGTATTCCAGCCAGGTCCGCAGCTTCCCATCTCCAAATACCTGCTTCGTATCTTTTAATAATCCTGCCAGATTCTGATTTCCTTTATAAATTTCTAACCTTTTCTTAACCTCCGTATATGTTTTTCCATATACATAACTAAATGCTGTTTTTCCATTATCTTTTTTCCCGGTAACATATCTTCCTTCCCATCTTCCATCCTTTCGTTTATATATATTCTCTCCACGTCTTGCCACGTTATCTGTCCCCTTTCTATTTGACGGCTTATTGACGGCTTAAAAATTTTCATCTGATATTTGCTTTTGATCCATAAAGTCCATATATTTTTCTACTTGTCCATTAATCAATACATTTTTATTTAGATATTGACATTATTTGACAAATATGGTAGATTATTACCATAAACAGTGATATTACAAATGGTATAGATCATATTTAATATCACGAAATCAGTAATTTTGCGAACGGGTCATTGGTTTTTAATTCCGATGAATAGTTCGTTTTTTTATGCCTTTTCCTGGGTCATTATAATGAAATAAATTCTTATATGTTAAATCATGGTATAAGCGGTATTTCTTTTGCCCTAATTGGTTAATTGGTGATGGGAAGGATTTGTGGATTAATGATTACAGTGATTTTTTGCGATGATGAATTGAATGTTATACAAAGATATATTAAGTTGTTTGACAACATTAAAAAAAAGATAAATGAACAGATTTGTATAGAAATATATACCAGTGGTGAACAGGTATTATTTCATATTTCAGAAAGGCCGGAAGCGGTAGCTGTGCTGTTTCTAGATATTCAAATGACTGGTTTAGACGGCATTGCTACCGCTAAAACCCTTCGTAAAATGGGATGTTTTGCAGAAATTATTTTTCTTAGTGCTTATAAACAATATGTGTTCGAATCTTTTGAAGTACATCCATTTCATTATTTATTAAAAGATATAATAAAACCAAAGTACTTTGAAACTGTCTTCTTTAAGGCTTTGGAAAAATACAAACAACGGCGGGATCATTTTTATTCCTTTCGTACTTCTGATTCATTTGTTCATCTCGATATTGCACATATTTTATTTATTGAGGTTTATCAGAAAATGATAACCATCCATTGCCAGGATCAGGTTTATCGTTTTAGAGGTACGATTTCGAAGCTTTGCAATGAATTTATTCCCCATGGTTTTCTAAAACTCAGTCAGAGTTGTTTAATTAATTATGATTATCTGGATTTTATAAAAGAAGGTACCGCTTATCTTTCTACAGGAGAAGCTCTGCCTATATCGAGGCGGTACCGTAAGGATGTAAACACAGAACTCAACAGTCGGGTTTTATCAAATTATTCGTCTCTATATAATATATAGAAGGATTATACATTTTTTTCTCCACACTCTAAATGTACTTTTGCCAGACATCTGCCCTCATGGATACAAATATCAAAACTGCCTTGATAATTTTTCAAAGCTTTTCTAATGCTTAGTAAACCATAACCATGCTGCATGGAATTCCTTTTAGAGGTAACCTTAAAATTAACATACGGAGATTCCACCGTATTTTCAATCTGGATAAATAAAATTCTATGGCGATATACCATTATCATTGATATTTCTTTCGGAGATAATTTTAATTTTTCAGTTGCTTCAATGGCATTATCTATCAGGTTTCCCATAATAGAAATCCAATCATCATCTTTGATATTTAACTGGCGGGGTATTTCTAATTTAGTTTTAAAAGCTATATTTTTATTTTTTGATTCCATTTGTTTTTCTGTTAAAATCGCATCCAGTACAGGATTTCCTGTTTCAAAATATTTTTTCGGACGTTTCATTTCATTTATTAACTTTCCCATATAATTTAAGCATTCCTTATTCATCCCCTGTTCCACCATAGTATAAATAGATAACATTCTATTTTTCATATCGTGCCGAAAAACAGTCAGGTCTTTATAGGATTGTATCATTCCAGCATAATGCCGTACTTGTGTTTTTAAATGTATTTTTAATGCCTGATTCTGAACCTGCTCCCGGACTGCTCCCGAAAAAAAAGTGCAATAACGATTTAAAATAAAACATAATAATATAAAAATAGTGATATAACTTGATCCAACTCCTATTCCAAAACTACGGTATACCTTTGGATAGAAAAAAAATCCATCTATAATAAAAGTAAAAAAATAAAGGACCGATATCAGCTGCCTTCCTCTATCTTTCGATCTTATATGTGCTAATACTGCCATTCCAAGACCGATTGCGGCGGCTGGATACCAGACCATCTGCATGTCCAGATAACCAAATTTATGCGTAAATTCTCCCAGGGTTCCTATGTAAAATAAATACCTATAAAAAGTTGTTGTTGTTTTCAGAATTTTCCTCCACTTTTTGTTTTCCACATATCCTAAATATTGTATTAAATAAATAATGCCAAAATAGAAACAGAAATAATTGATATAATAGATTAATACATAATTATTGAGAAATTGCAAAATTAACCTGCATTCTGTTAGGAGCCATACACCGATACACATATATGCTTTTCCCACATAATTTCCCTCCTTAACCGGTATACAATAAAAAATATTTAGAATCGCAGATGTTATAATTGATATACTTCCCATAAGAAAAATCAAAATGCCAATTATAGATTGCGGCAGTTCCTTTTTTAACTGAGCTGTCACTATATCCGTCCTGTTACCAATTAATACGGTTGGTTCTCTCATATACGAGATCGGGTAACTAGAACGCATTTCCATTACCAGTTCCATACCATTATACTCTTTTGGAAGGTCTACAAACAAATAGAGCATCCTTGTGACCGGGAGTTCATGTGTGCCGCAACTAAAATAATATATTTCTTTCCCATCCAACATTACTTGTAATTTCGAATACGTTGAACCTATCAACAGACACGGGTTGTTGTACTCTTTCGCATTCAATACTTTACTAACTGTAATCCTGTGTTCTTTTCGATAACTTAATGTTTGTGATAAACCCTCTTTTTGAAAAGAGTCCCATACGACAAGCTCACTCTTGACTAGGGATTTCTTCATAACATCCGGCATTTTGCCTCTAAACGATAATCCTTGAACTAATAAAAAAATAAATATTACAAAAATAAAACCGGGAAATACTTTTCTTACCTTCACCATACTAGCCATAATCTATGCCTCCTAATTAATCTAATTTTTTGCACTGCTTATAGGAAAACCTTTTTCAAAGTATTCTTAGGTTTGCAGTACAAACAAATTATATAATAAAAAACACATCTTAATTGAAGTATGCCAAAGTGAATTTTCAAAAAACGCAGGTCAGATGCAAGTAAAGGAGCTTTTCTCCCTTTCCGCTTCTGCCTGCGTTCTTTTTACTTAATATTTGAACTAACCTGCCCTGTCTCTCAATCCACTAGTATAGCTGAACTAATCCTATAACCTACAAACCGGAACTGCCTGCTTCGCCCCCATGACCGTATTCGCTCCATAATTGAACTTCGGTGCCAGCGTGGAATCCAATTGATATCCATAAGCTTTCGCATTATACTTTTCAATGGCATATTGGACACTGTCAATAGCTACACAGAAATCCTCTTCCTTTTCATATGGTTCCGATTGAAAATAAAGCATTTCACAAGGTTCCAGTTCAACCACATCGCATCCATTTGGAATAGCTCCTGCATAATCGTAAGGCACTTCCACTCCTGCCGCTACGGCAGAGGTTCCTTCTTTCACCAGATGTGCCGGAAGTTCCAAAATGGCCGCCAGATCATATTTCTCAGGAATGCTGTTAAATAAACCTTCCCAATCACACCCTGCTTCCTGGCAGAAAGAAAAGTAATCCACAGCTGTTGCCGAACGCATCAGTATTATCTTTCTTTTTGGTCTTGATACTGCAGTAATCATACATAATTTCATTTCTTTACACATATTTCTGTCCTCCTTGTGATTAATTAACGTAAAATAATTTCGGATCGGGTACTGAACAAACAATGGAATAGGATCCGGTGAATTCCGGTACGAACTGGGCGTAACATGGAAAGCCTCCCAAAATGCCTTTACATATCCCTCATGGGATTGATAACTGCAGTTCAGTGCAATATCCAGAATTCGCTGGCTGCTATTCAATAATTCCAGGGAACTATCCGACAGACGGATTGCCCTGACGTACTCTTTCGGCGTCTTTCCGATAAACTCCTTAAATATTCTGTCTCCGTGCCTTTTCGAATATCCTCCGCAGGAATACATTTCTTCAAAAGAAAATTCTTCACTTTCCACATGATCCCGTATATAATCCTGCATCCTTTGTACAGCATTTACTTTTTCCATGTCCCACTGCTTCATTCCGATACCTCTTTCTCATTTTATATCTTTTCAAATTTATTTTCTTGAACTGATTGGACAAGATTTTTTCTCCTGCCGCTTCCTCTTTTATTATAATGCTTTTTCTCCTAACAGTGTTAAAAATTAAATATCATAAAGGCAAAGCAAAACCGGGCGCGTCCTGCGCCCGGTTTTATCCCTACCAGTAAATCTCCCAATCCTTTGACAATCTCGTAAGCAGCTCCATATAGAAGTAATCTCCCCAGATAACACATTCATCCACACCCCTTGCTGCACTTTCCGGGATTGGGTTATAAGGCGTGGATTTCGCATACACACCATGAAGCAGTAACCCGTTGGATTCCCTCACATCACGGACACTATAGTCTTCTGCCAGTGACTGCGCAATCTTCTCTGCAAATTCACTATATCTTTGAGCTTCCTCTTTTGGCAGATACTTTGCCATTTCCAGCATACCGCAAGCTGCTATAGCGGCCGCTGAGGAATCCCTTGGCTCCTCGCCATCCATAAATTCCAAATCCCAATAGGGAATCAAATCATCAGGAAGACGTTTGATAAAAAATTCTGTTACCCTGTGGAACAGGTCAATACATGTTTGATCTTTCGTATAGCGATATCCCAGTGCCATACCATATATTCCCCAGGCTTGTCCTCTTGCCCACGCGGATCCGTCCCGGTAACCCTGATAGGTACATCCCCGTACAGGAGCACCCGTTTTGGGGTCAAAAAAGAAGGTATGGTAAGTAGAAGAATCCGGGCGTATCAGATTTGCCATACTGGTTCTAGTATGTGCCAGGGCAATCGCCCGGTACTTTTCATCTCCCGTAACATCCGATGCCCAATATAAAAGGGGTACATTTAAAAGACAGTCAATAATCAGACGGTAATTTTCTTCCACTCCCATAGTGCCCCATGCCTGTATAAACTGTCCTTTTTCCTGAAAGCGTGTCAGGAGCTGGTCCGCTGCCAGAACCGCTGCCTTCTTAGCGGCTTCACTACCCGTTAATTTGTATCCGGCAACGCAGGAAAGGGAATAAAGAAATCCCAGGTCATGGTGATCCACATCAATTTTTCTTTCCATACGGTCTAAAAAGCTGTCCACCTCTTTTAAAGCTTCTCTTTTGAAATCCTCATTGCCTGTCCGCTCATATGCCAGCCAATACTCACCGGTACAGAATCCGGTAGTCCAATCCACATTCTTTACAGACGGATAAAAGTTATTCTCACTGCAGGAATGCCGGAAGCAATCTCTAAAGTTGTCCAGATTTTCATGCAATAGCGCACATGCCCGATCCAATGATTTATTTAAATACTCAGTCATCTATTTCCTCCATCTACTGTCTACGCTAATGGGATACATGCATTCCATGCCCGATTCATGGTAATAAAGTCTACATCCGTTCCGTCATTTGTGGCTACAAACAGATGTGTTGCTTCTCCATTTTCATCTATGAGCAGAAATGGCCGGTCCATATTTCCCATCTTCCGCACTTTTCCATCATCCCAAAGTATGTCACGGGTGAATGACGGTCCTGACCGGACATTCCATTTGACACCGTCTTCACTGGTTGCATATACACCGTCTCCGATATTTCCTGTATAGATGCCGTTAAAGTCTTTGGCAATCATGGCATACCCCGTGTCCGTTCTCCAGATAAAAGGATCTTCCACTTCACCGCCATCCTCAAATAAAGGTTTATCCGTGATTCTTTCATAAGGTCCCGACCAATGGGGTGCCCATGCTGCCCCTAATTTCATTCCGCTATACATCTCATTGCCTGATTTATATTCTCCATCAGGAGGTTTCTTCCAGCTTCTGGTCTTATATACTAACAGGCAGCTGCCATCCGGATTGATACAAGGTGCCGGATTAGAAGTGAAGAAATCATCAAAGTGTCCCGGGCGGACATCCAGTAAAGGGCGGTCAGAACGTTTCCATGGACCGAAAATGCTCTTTGACGTTGCCATTCCAATCCGCTTATTGCTGCGTGAGCAAATCCACTGATAGCTTTCAAAATTCAGGCTTCCATCCTGGGGTATATCCGGATATGGATATGTAGACCCCATGTAGAACAGTACGTAGGTATCACCATGCTTTTGAATTACCGGGTTGTGTGTAATACGTCCATCCCAGTATCCTGCTGACCTGGAGGGTAACACTACTTCCTCGAATATGTATGGACCCTCCGGCGTCCTGGATACAGCCCTGACAATTTCACTGTCGATTCCCCATCCCGGATGAAATTGATAAGTCTTTTTCCACCTGGAAGCAAACATATGGTAATTTCCATCTTCGCCTTTTATTACGCTTCCACACCAAACCCAGTAATCCTCCATGGAGAATCCACCCTTCAACGGTGCGGGTTTAAAAAATTTATGTAATTGACATTCCTCTCGTCTCATATTTATTCCCATTGCATATTGCAGGCAAGCCTGCAATACTGCCACAATTAAACAGGTTGAAAGAAACACATCGTGGCGTCCTTTCTGCATTGTAATTTTCTTTCAACCTTACCCTGCTTTTCAATCTTTATTTTATTTTGTCTGATTACCCTTTTAATCCACTTGTAGCAATACCTTCTACGAAATAACGCTGACAGAACACATACAATATTACAATGGGAATCAGGCTGACCACGCTTGCCGCCATAATAAGCTGGTATTCCGTAGAATATTGTCCTACAAACATCCGGATTCCAAGTGGTATGGTTTTATTAGCTTCACTGCTGAAATAAATCATGGGACCCATAAAATCATTCCACACAGTTACAAAAGTAAATATCGTCAGTGTAGCCATTGCCGGTTTAGCCAGTGGAACTACAATTCGCCCAAAGGTTCCATACTCCGACAGACCATCAATACGTGCTGCCTCTAAGAGCTCATCTGGAATCCCCTGGAAAAACTGTTTTAACAGGAATACACCAAATGCCGCAAAGCTTTGAAGCAGAATATATCCCAAATGGGTATCTACCAGTCCCATTTTTTGCAGCATTACATACTGGGGAAGCATAAAAATCTGCCACGGAATCGCAATGGTTGCCACATAACACAGAAATAATGTATCCCGTCCTTTGAATTTACACTTCGTAAATCCATATGCTGCAAAGGCACAGGTTGCCAGCTGAATAATCGTGACAATTACTGTCAATTTTGTACTATTAAAGATAAACAGGGCAAAATCTATTTTCTGCCATATTTTGATATAATTTCCCCATTGAAATACCTCCGGAATCCATTGTATCGGACTGGTAAATACTTCATTAGAAGTTTTGAGGGAAGCAGACAACATCCATATTAACGGCAGCAGCGTCACCACTACAATGATACTTAGTCCTGCATATATCAAGGTGCGCACTACCGGATTTCTCTTTTCTACCATTTTCTCTTACTCCTTTACATATAATCAGAAAACTTTTTCTCCATTCGGAACATCACTACCGTAATCGTTCCCACTATGAGAAATAGAATCATAGATGCAGCACTTGCCATTCCAAAACGCATATAAGAGAAAGACTGGTCGTAAATATATGTACTAAGCAAGGTAGTCGCAGTACCCGGTCCCCCCTCCGTAAGTACAAAAATCAGGTCAAATGTCTTGAAGCTGTTAATCGTAAGCATCATAAATACAAAGAAATGATTTGGTGTCAGCATTGGAAATGTAATTCCTTTAAATATCTGCCACTTAGATGCTCCGTCAATCTTAGCCGCTTCATATACGGAGGAAGGAATGCCCTGAAGAGCCGCCAGATAAATAATCATAAAATAACCCATATTACGCCAGATACTGACGATAATAACTCCAGTCAGAGCCCAGTCCGTAGAAGAAAACCAACCCGGAAGATATTGTACTGCAAATCCCATTGCTTCCAGAGCTACGTTAACAGGACCGCCGTCTTTCATAAACATAGCTTTCCATACTGCTCCGATCGCTACAACAGAAGCTACATAAGGAAAAAATATGGCACTCCTGAAAAATGTAGTTCCCTTTAATTTCTGATTTACTAAAATAGCAAGTCCTAACGCAGCCGCCATACTGAGTATGACGGTAAAAAAGCTGTATTGCAGAGTCTGTGTTAAGGATGCTTTGAACACCCGGTCACCGAAAATAGCAAAAAAGTTATCCAATCCTGCAAACTTCATTTCTGTAAACCCATCCCACTCCATAAAGCTGAGAACAAATGAAAATACTACCGGGATTAATACAAAAACTGCAAAGCCAATAAAGTTCGGTAGAATAAATGACATACCAACCAGGGTATTCCGTGTTCCCAGAGACATTTTTCTACGGCTCTTATCCTTTTCTCTTTTAATACTCAAACCTCAATTCCTCCTTAAAACAACGGTGGGCACTTACATACCTTTCCGTAATATTATCATTTATCCACCTTAAACGTTTACTTCTGGATTTCTTCACTCCGTTCAGCCATTTCAGCCAAACCTTCTTCAATACTTACCTCTCCTAACATAATAAGACCATGAACCTCTGTCAGCACAGAATCCACTTCCGTAACGTTTTCCCCAATCGGTCTGTCTGCTGCAATGCTCTTCACCTTGAATGCTTCTGCAAGCCCTTCCGGCATACCTTCCAATGAAGCAATTTCCGTTAAAACGCTGTCATTAAGCCGAGCCGGAACAGCGCCGACTTTCGCATATTCGCCAGCACATTCATCACTGCTTAAGAAATTAATAAATTTCCATGCAGCATCCTGCTTCTTGGATGTAGGGTTTATAACCAGTGGTGTACTTGCTCCAACGGTATATCCTGCTTCTACGTTTTCCGGGTGAGGCATTGTCGCTACTCCCCAATTGGTTACTTCTGTATCTCCGGCTTTAATAGCAGCTGTTAAGGTAGTCACATACCAGGTTCCCATAGGCATCATTGCAACATTACCTGCCTGAAAAGCACTGGAGTAATGAATATTAGCACTTTGCAGCGAACCAAAGTCCTGTATAATTCCATCATCCTGCATACCTACAGCCATTTCATAATAAGGTTTAAAGAAATCATATCCGGTGCTGAAGTCAAGTGTATCATGCTTTCCGTCCTGAATACCTAAATTCTGTACCTGTGTCTGCCATGTATGGATATAAGCGCCGTATACATCCTCACTAGCCACTTCTCTGGCTGTCTTTTCAAATTCTGCCCAGGTCATATCATTTGTCGGATACGCAACCCCTGCTGCATCAAATAAGTCCTTATTGTAATACAATACATAATAATCTGTACGAACCGGCATCGCGTACTGTTTTCCTTCAATATTAAACGGCTGGTCCGTACCGTTAAATCCGGTCATGTCCACATTATCTTTTGCAATTCTATCCGTCAAATCTAGCATCTGGCCTTTTTTGTACAAGTCATACGTATTAGGCGCATCTTTAATGAAGTATGCATCTAATTCGCTTCCCCCATTTAACATCACATTTAATTTTGTATTATAATCTGTAGACGGGATATCAATAACCTCTACCTTAATATCAGGATATTTTGCTTCAAATGCAGCAATTGCATTGGAAGTACTGTCATTAGAGGTATAATCCCATGTTGCCAGCTTAATACTTGTCACCTCACCGGAACCACCCGTTTCTCCTTTGTTTTCCCCTGACGTATCCCCGGCGGTTTCTCCTGAACTTTCTCCTGAACTTTCTTCTGACGTATCTCCTGAATTTTCTGATGCTGTTGTGGTTCCTTCTGACGCTGCCTTGCTGCTCGTCTCCTTAGGAGCGCCTGTCCCACCGCATCCACTTAATAATGACCCGCAAATACTAATCCCCATAATGATTGCTGCTAATCGTTTCATACTTACCTTCTCCTTTTTTGTATTTTCTACTTTTTTGTTGGCTTTTCTTTCTGTCATTATTATATCAATTTGCATAACAAAAAGTAAACTCAGCATATTTTTCCGTTATAATACTATTTTACATTTTGTTATTTTCATCTATTACTTTTTTACGATTTAATACTATTTTTTGAATTTTTTTCACGAATTGAAACGTATATTCTTTTATGTTATAATGCGAATTATAAAAATAAATATATGTTTCTTCGGAGGCTGAATGAAAATTTATAAAATACAATTCAAAATTTTTATATCTACCGTTTTATGTGTTATGCTGGTAAGTCTTTTAGGAACAATGTATCTGTATCAATATATTAATAAGCTGATCTATGAAAAGTCTCGTCATATCGATGAGATTTATTTAAATACTGTATCGGAGCAGATCACTTCCTATCTGGATAATTCCATCGAGTTAGGTATGCGCTGCGCCAACGATACTTCTGTAATTCGTGCTCTTAATGCTTCTTCCCCCGATAGCAGTCGTTCAAAAGTATATTCCATTAATGCTCAAAAGCAGCTGAATGCCTATCTGGATAGTTTTATCGCCTATGCCTACGTGGACAAGTTAATTGCCTTTAACACAGACGGTACCATCGTTCAATCTATCAGCGCCCGTGAATTCGGTTCCCCAAATGATTATAATGAGTTGATTAATACCAAAATAGCCGACATACGCTATTTAAAACCAGATCAGTTAAGTCCTTATACCATTAGTCTGGATACTTCCATAACCAGGCAAAACCGGACCGCTCTCACCTTGCTCTGCCCTGTCTATGGAAAAAGTAATCAGTCCGTATACGGATATATTTATATCGAAATAGGCCTTAGCTTATTTTCCGACCTGCTATCGCCCTATGCCCAGGTAAACAATCTGTTTCTGATTGATGATGAAGGGAAAGCCCTGTCACAGCGTCCGAATATTTTACCTGCTGATATCTCTCTTTCCTCTATTGGAAATGGAATATATAACTTCGGAGATGCTTCATATGAGTTTTCCGGTAATCAATTTCCTGATATCGGCATGACTTTGTACAGCTGTGCCCCATTTCCTGTAATGGGAAATGACCGGAGCCATTTAATTTATATTATTATCCTGGTATTAATTATGGCACTATTAGTTGGTGCAGTGCTTGCGTTCCTTTCCTCCTACATTCTATCTCTGCCTATTCAGCGGCTGAATCAGCGGCTATGCAAAATAACCCAGGGTGATTTTTCGTTTGATGCCGAAATCGAACGTCCCCATGATGAAATAGGCGCGATCGGACACACGGTAAACGAAATGTCCAGCAGCTTCTTAAATCTATTGCGCAATACCCAGGAAATGTACAAGCAGCAAAAAAATATTGAAATTGCCCTGCTGCAAAGTCAGGTTAATCCGCACTTTTTATATAATACTCTGGATTCTATTTATTGGATGGCAGTCATTCAAAAGAACACCGGCATTCAGCAAATGACCCGCAGCTTAAGTAATTTATTAAAAAATCTTGCCAAAGGAACCGAAGATCACATCCCCTTACAAGAAGAACTAGCCCTGCTAAATGATTATATTTCGATACAGGCAATCCGCTATATGGATGCTTTTGAGATGAAAGATCTGATTCCCCGAGACTTATACCATCGCCGGATTTTAAAATTTACGCTGCAGCCGTTAATCGAAAATGCCATATTTCATGGAATTGAACCCAAAGGCATTTGCGGTATGATTTTATTAAAAGGGCATACCCAGGATGGTTACTTGTATATCGAAATCGAAGACGATGGAATGGGAATTACTCCTGACAAACTGGAAACTCTGTTAGATACACCAAATCCGGTTAAAAATAAGGCTTCCTTAAATAGTATTGGTATCTATAATGTAAACAAGCGGCTGCAGCTGATCTATGGAAAAGAATGTGGTCTTCACTACGAAAGTGAACCTGGTCATTATACAAGGGTAACGATTAAAATCCCTTTGGAAGATTAATCCAATTATAGAATATGTAAAGAAGGTGAATTTGTATGTACAGTGTACTCTTAGTAGATGATGAACCACTTATTTTGTCCGGAATTAAATCCCTGCTAAACTGGGAAGCAAACGACTGTAAGATCGTAGATACGGCCCGAAATGGACAGGAAGCTTCTGATAAAATTCGTGCGTTAGAACCGAACATCGTTTTTTGTGATATTAATATGCCGGCAATGTCCGGTATTGATCTCCTTCAATTAATATCCAGGGATTATCCTTCTATTGTATTTGTAATGTTAACAAATCTGCAGGACTTTGACCTTGTTAAGAATGCTCTCCATTATCGTGCCGTAGACTATTTGGTAAAAAGCCAGTTGGAACCGGATGTGCTGGAACATTCCCTGACCAATGCGAAAAAGGAATGGGATAACCGAAATCTTTTAAACAATGCAGATTATATAAAAAACCAGGGTAAAGTGATCCAAGAACTATTATGGAAAGAGATTTTTTTAAGACCTACTCCTCAGGCGCTCAGCAATGCCCCTTTGAGTGATAATGGCCACCCTTTTGATTTGGAATCCTATACTGCTATTTATCTGATCATGGATTATAGCTTACAGGATCATACGAAAGACCATGGTGAATTATTTACCTGGGAAAAAGACCTGGTCAATGCAATGGCTCAAAAGCATTTTTCATCCTTCTCCTTATTTGAGCCGGATCATTCCAGTGACAGCCTTGTAATACTTTGTTCCACGCCCAGGGACCCAAGGGCATTCAAACAATTAATGGAACAGTTTTATCAAAAACTATGCTCTTCTTCCGCTAATATTACACAGGTATCCATTTGCATGATGGCAGCAGAATGCTTTCATGGCTTACAGGCTATGGCTGATTGCCGCGCACAGCTTTTTGCAATGGTCGACCATTTTTACAACACCGAACAGCCTTTTTTACTGGGAAGCAATATTACTCCCATTTCCTATATGTCACTAGGGCTTACCGGTATATCCTCACATTTACTGGAAGCTCTGCGTGAAAAGAATGCAGTAAGATGCAAGTCCCTGCTGGATAAGGCAGCTTCCCGTATTCAGAATATAAATCATGAACGCAACAGTGCTATCTGGCTGTGCAGTGAACTGTATACAACAGTGGCGGAAATATTCCATAAAAGTATTCCTGATACCAGACTAAGTACTTATTTTTCCCAATCAGAAAACATGCTGGATCAAATAGAACATATGCATACACGATCCCAGATTTTAGACTGGCTGGAACATCTGAATAAATGTACAATTTCAGCAATTGAACAGGCGAATGCTGACCGGTGCAGTTTTGTGGATTCCGCCAAACAATACGTGGAAGATCATATTGAAGAACGTATCAGCCTTTCCGATGCTGCCGATTATGTGAATATATCTCCCGCCTATCTGTCCTCTATATTTAAAAAAAGATATGGAGAAAGTTTTATTGATTACGTCAATAAATGTAAGATGGAATATGCATGTAAACTTATTAAGGAAAGGAAATACTTAATATATGAGATTTCATTTCGACTAGGCTTTAATAATGCCTATTATTTTACGAAAACGTTCAAACGTTATACGGGATTGACTCCTATGGAATATCAGAACGCATTAAAAAATGATGAGGTTAAATAGACGTAAACTATAGAAAGCATGCTGAAATTTTGCACAGTCACTATAAAGTAATCTGTGCATTATATGGACTTCCAACACAAACTGTCATTTCTGAAAATAAGGAACGAAGTTTACCACAATTTTAAACACACGCTTGAGGGTGTCTGAAAATTGAATATTATAAAGATGTGAGAAAAAGTTTGTGGTAGGGATATGCGTGCCAAGTTTAGGAGGTGCAGCAGGCTGCACTGACCAAATTTGGCACATACATACGACAAAGCGGGACATGCAGGTGGATAAAATGAATTTTAAGCAAGCTCTACTCCCTCGCTGCCTCTGCCATGGCCAGAATGTTTTCAGGCGGAACATTTCCCAACAGCTCTTCATGGCTGGGGGAGACTACCAGACCCGGACCTAAAATGTCTTTCACACGGTGTACCTCATCCTTAATCTGCTGCGGAGATGCGTTTACAAAAAAAGACTGTGCATCAATTCCGCCCACAAATGCGAGATCATTTTTGTATTGCTGTAATTCAATAGCACTCATACCATATGCCTGCGCCTGAAGAGGATGAAGAATGTCTACTCCGGCATCGATCAGATCCGGTATGATTTGATAAATGGATCCGCAGGAATGTACCATGACCTTTTTCCCATGCTTCTTACCCACATCAATCAGCCTCTTTAGAGATGGCATCACAAATTTCCGAAAAAGTTCCGGTGAGATCATAAGATTTCTCTGGGTCCCAAAGTCATTTCCAATAAACATCACATCCGAGCGGTGTCCTGTCTCTTTTAACATTTTATCGTTAGCTGCCACATAGTAATCTACAATATGCTCCGTAGCCGCCTCTACAACTTCCGGATCCGTATACATTTTCACGAAATAGTTTTCCATTCCGAAAAAATTACATAAATCCTGGAAAAATCCGCTCCATATCCCACCCAGTATCATTTTATCCTGATGTTGATCCATCTGGGCAATCACCTCTGAAAAGTCAAAATGGCTCACATCCGGCCATGGATATGCTTCTATTTCACTAATCTCCTCACATTCTGCAAAACATCCGGGACAGCTTAAGGAAATCCCTCTCTCCATATTCCAAAAGTAATCAAAGGCAGGTTTTCCATCAGGAGCATGGTAGCAGTTTACGCCTCCAATCCAACGGATATCATCATTTAAATAGTTAAAAACAGCTTCCCTGTCCGGACGAATCTTCCAGGCATCTGCAAGCAGCGGAATAATATCATCACTTGGATGACCTGTCCACATTGCCCCTTCCGGCACTTCTTTTCTTTCAAAAACCCTCATTACTTTTTCTCTCGCATTCATAATGATTCCTCCATATTATTATCTTCTTATTATTAACTTTATCTGCTACAATAAGCCAAATCTCTCATTTTCCACTGCCGCACATAGCGCATGGTATACGGGAAGATGCAGTTCCTGGATCCTGTATGTTTCCCTTTCCGGTACCGCAATTGTTACATCACAGAGATTTCCCAGTATACCTCCGCCTGCTCCCGTAACACCAATTGTATTCATGCCAAGCACTTTTGCCACTTTTACAGCGTTTATTACATTCCGTGAATTTCCGGAAGTTGTGATGCCAATGAGCACATCACCACGTTTACCATAACCCAGTACCTGTTGGGCAAAAACAGTATCCGGAGATACATCATTGTTAAAAGCGGTCATCAATGCGGATTGGGATGTTAATGAAATTGCAGGGAGTGCTTCCTGTAAATAATCCGCCAGGTCCTCTCCCTGAAATTCCCGTTCCATTTTTTCTCTCAGTTTGGCTGGTAACGGACGTTTCAGCCGGAATCCCTTCATGAGTTCTCCAACGATATGTTCTGAATCGGCTGCACTGCCGCCATTTCCGCAGACAAGCACCTTATTTCCCTGTCGGTAACTTTCCGATAAAATAGAAAAAGCGGTTTCAATTTCCCCTGCATATCCTTTTAACGCAGGAAAATTCATATAAAGGCAATTAAATATATCTTTCGTTTTTTCTTTCATTCTGCCCCTCCATATTCTGTACCTGCTCCTGATCAGTAATTCATCCTGTTTCTATACCTGGTCCTGCTCCTGTATCTAATCCTGCCCCATTCCATCCCCTGAACCTAATGCCGTAGTCAATGCCGCCATATCCCCAATTGACTCTGCCAGCTTTGACGGAAGGATTTTGCAGTTTTCAGCCGATGCCGGGAGACATTCTCTTTTCACTGCTCTGGTTACAGCCGGTATAAGCAAATCATAGTTCCTCGCAAATATACTTCCCCCTATGACCGCCTGCGGGTTTAAGATATCAATTAAAATAGCAATGCCTCTTCCCAGATATTCACCTGCCGTATTGCAAATTTCCCTGCACAGTTCATCTCCATCTTTAGCAAGGTTAAACACATTTTTCGCCGTAATCCCAAACTCCGTCAACGGATGCTTTATTCCATTCTGGGTAAGCTCCATTACCTTTAATTCTGCCAAATGGGCAATACCTCCGCCGCTGCCAAATCCTTCAAACGCACCGCTCTTTCCAAATCCCACGGGTCCGAATTCCGACAGCCTCACATGTCCCACCTCGCCTGCCAGATCCTTACTTCCTGAATATAATTTTCCATTTAAAATCAATCCTGCTCCCAGCCCCGTACCACAAGTCAGAAAAACCATGTCTGAAACCCCCTGACCCGCGCCGAATTTCCATTCCGCCAATGCCCCGGCATTTGCATCGTTTTGCAGATACACCGGTAATCCAAACCTTTTTTTCAGAAACGTTGTAATCTCTACATGATCCCATCCCGGCAGATTCGGTGGGGAGAGGATACATCCTTTTTTTGTGTCAAGCGGTCCCCCGCAGCTGATGCCAATACCGCTGTAATCCTGTATCTCATTACCTGCAATTTTATCTATCAGTTTTTCTATTTTCTCCAGTGCACAGTCAGGTCCCGGATAATATTTCGTTTCAAAAGTTTCTTTTGCTATGATTTTCATCTGCTCCTTACCGGCTACTCCGGCAAGAACCGCACATTTCGTACCTCCAATATCAACACCCAGTATTTTATTCATATTCCACTTCCTTCAGATACAAATAAGGTTCTCTCCAGTTTTATTTTTTCTTCTGCTTCCATAGATTTTAATTTATTTAAAGAATAGTGCAGTCCTATTTTCGCCCACTTTCCTGATCCCGTACTGTGATATGGCATTAATTCTGCTTTACAGATACAGCCAAATTTTTTCAGGAGCTTTTGCACCGTCTTTAAATGTACTTCGTCATCATTCACACCTGGTATTATGGGACATCTGAGAATAACATCCTTTTTTGCTTCATTAAGCAGCTCTAACGTTCGGTAAACGTCTTCATTTCCCCTGCCGGTATATTTCATATGCTTATCACAATCCGAAAGTTTAAAATCCAGCAGAAACAAATCCGTAACTTTCATGATCTCAAATAAAGAATCTCCTGCACCGATACCATTTGTTTCAATTGCCGTGGAAATCCCACGTTCCTTACAGCCCTTCAATAGGCTAAGTAAAAAGTCCTTCCAGATAGCAGGTTCCCCGCCGGAAAATGTGACACCGCCGCCGCTTTTGTCATAATACTTCTTATCTCTTACGGCTATTTCTAGGATTGCGTCACTGTCCATCCATTCTCCAATCCGTGTAACTGCTCCTGTTTCACATACTCGCAGACATGCTCCGCACAATGTACATTTTTTAAAATCAACCTCATGCTTCTTTCCTTTAAATCTATGTACCTTCTGTAGACACACCATGTCACATTTGCGGCATCCCATACATTTGGAATAATCATATCCAAGCTGGGGTTCCCGGATAAAAGACTCCGGATTATGGCACCAGCTGCACCTGAGATTGCATCCTTTTAGAAAAACAGTCGTTCTGATTCCAGGCCCATCATCAAGACAGCCTCTCTGAATATCAAAAATGCACCCTTTTATGTCCGATTTAATATAGTGTTCTTGCAATTATCTCCCTCTGCTCCTCTTCCTGTAATTCTACAAACCTGGCGCTGAAACCGCCAACCCTGACCAGCAGGTTTTTATATCTCTCCGGCTGCTGCATGGCATTTTCCAGATCTTCTCGCCCAATTACACTGATCATAGCCTGGCTTCCTCCCGACTGAAAATAAACAGTTAGCATGGCAAGTACTTTATCCCAATATTCAGAAAACATTTGCTTTGAAAATTTGATATTCTGAACACACCCCGCATGAATAGTAGGATCCAGCTTAACCAGTGAATTCAGCATGGCTGTAAGTCCATTTTTATCATTTCCATTGAAAGGATTATTGGCATTTGCCATAAACGTATGTGCCAGACGACCATCCGGGGATGCTGCAGTATGTTTGCCCAGAACGGTATTGGCATTATTGTTAATCGTAACCGTAAGATAACTGTGAAGATTCGTATACTTCTTCCCTGCTTTTGCGGTTTCCCTACAAATATGTTCGTGTACCATCTGCGCCATGGCATCCGCCCCATCGTGATCGTTTCCATATTTTGGGGCATCCAGCAATTTACACCTTACTTCTTCATAACCTGCAAAATTACTCTTTAATGCCTTAAGCAGCATACCTGGATCTATTGATTTTTCCTCGTAAACCAGCTGTTTTATCGCTGTTAGACTGTCAGCCGTATTAATATTTCCGTATGCTTCTAATGTTCCTCCCAGATATCGCACTCCTCCATCCAGCAATGCCCGCCCCCGTTCCATACAGTCATCGTAAAGCAGGCTGAAATAAAGAAAAGCACATTGGCTGTTCGCAATTTTATATTCTGTTTCTTCCTGTATGGCAAGGTATTTCAGAAAATACTCGCATTGCTTTTTATAAACATCTACCAGTTCATCAAAAGTATGAAAATCCTCTATACCGCCCCATTCCGGCGCCAGCTGTTCTCCTGTATGGATGTCATGTCCATTATTTAAAGTCACTTCCAGTACCTTTAACAAATTAATCAGTCCGCTGGGTGTTCCGATGCTCTGGTGGGCAATTACATATTCCCCGCATCCATAAGGACAGTAGTCCTGTGCAGTCCGGAGACTGACACCAAATGCTTTCTGTACAGCGGGAATATTGACTTCATCGCTATAGAGCATAGGAAACGTAGCACCTTTACCTATACAGTCAAAAGCTTTTTTCATAATCCACTCCGGTGTTTCATGAGAAAACCGCAATGTCAGTTGAGGAACTACATCCATTCTTTCCATCGTAGCCTGAATTGCAAGCCCGCAGAACCGGTCTGCCGATTCTGTATCCTCTCTTCCTTTTCCACCGATCACCACCCGGGTGTCATAAGGTTTGTTCCGCACAGAGAGCGCTTTCCACATCCCATTCAGAAGTTCCTGCGCTCTTTCTTCCGTGATCCTGCCACTGTCCACATCTGCTGTGTAATAGGATGCCAGATACGTATCCATTCTGCCCAGATTCAGGCTGCCTGACTGAAGCCAGTACAAAACCACTAATTGAATGGCTTCCAGAAAGCTCTCCGGCTTTCCATTACTGATATGAAGCAGTGCCTCAGCCAGTTCTTTCAGATGATCAGCACGTTTATCTTCTATTGGTTCTTCCAGCATTTTCAGTACCATCTGCCGATAATACAGACAGGTATCTGCTAACGCTTCCAACGCAATTTCCATGCCCTGATAGAATGCTGCTTCCTTCTCATCACAACCTTTCCGTTTATAAGCAAGCATACAGCATAATTCTTCTATCCCATGCTCTAACAGATACCCATAATTTAGCTGGGTTCCCGAAATACGGTAAAGTGTATATGCCGCTGCTCTATCATAGGGATAAAATTTATCCGGGATTGCTTTGTTAAGCTCACGATTGTATGCTTTTTTTATTTTCCCAATAGTATGGTTGTCTTCCCAGAACCTTTGCAGCTCTTCCATTATCATTATCTGATCTGCCGAAATATCCTCATCCATTATTTTCTGAAAATGATATTCATCAAAATAGTACCCTAGCTGCTGACATTCCTCCTGAGGATTAAACCCAATGGGCACAGCCCCCAGCCTTCCGCCAAACAGATCCTCATCCGTCATATTTCCCATCACTGCTGGAAACTGTACCTTCAGACACATGGCCTCCCTGATTGGAGACGGCGCATCCTCATACTTCCGGTAAGTATCCGTAAATTCTTTCATTACACGAATTTTTTCACTGGTAGAAAGCATGCTTTCATTCATAATCGTAAACATATCTGCCTCCTGTTCCGATATCCGTAAATCTATCCTTTTTTCTCTTCTTCAAATATAATTTTAAATGTTTTTATTTCATATGGGGTCATCTCACAGGAAAATCCTTTTCCTTCAGTCTTAATCAATGCCAGCTCCTCTTCCATCAGATTGCACTCAGCCACTTTGACTGGCACTTTCCCTAAGGTAAATTTCACCTGTCCCCGGTACTGCATACACTCGTAAGCACGTAATATCCAGCCATTTCCGTCTTCCGCTTTTTTTACGGTTTCCATTACTACATTTTTGCTGTCTGTCCCTGCAAATGAAAAACTCTCCGGGAGATATCCAACTTTATTTTTACTTTTTCTGCGCGCATATAACGGATAATTAAATTCATAAGCCTTGCGGTCCGCTCCTGCTTCTTTCCATGATGAACCATGTGGCAGAAGAGCATAAGAAAACAGATGTTTGCCCTGATCTGCATTTTCATCCGGATAAGAGGATGTTTTAATTAAAGTCAGGCGCATTTTGCTGTCTTTAATATCCCAGCCATATTTACAGTCATTTATCAGTGTCACCCCATAGTTCCCTTCTGACAAATCTGCCCATTTATGTGCACAGACTTCAAACTGGGCATAGTCCCAACTAGTATTGGAGTGGGTAGGCCTTTGCAGATTTCCAAACTGAATGTCATAAGTTGCATTATTCGAGCGGATATCCAGTTCGAATCCCGTTTTCAATAAAGCCTGTCTCTCATGCCAGTCACACTGGGTATCAAAACGTATTTCCCGGCTATGCTGGTATACAGTAACTCTTTGACAGATTCTGGATCGGTTAAACCGATAGGTAAACCGCAGCACTGTCTTCACTGGTCCGCTTTCTTCAATTACGGACTCTTCTAAATCTATAATACTATGACATTTCTCATACGCATAAATTTCTGTATTCCAGGCGTCAAACTGATGGGGCTTGTCTTCAAATACACACAACTCATTTCCAAGCCCTCCGCTTTTTAATACGTTCCTTTTGAATTCTTTATCATATAGAACCGCGATCTGCCCATATTGATTAAATCGAATCCGGTAGTACGGTGTTTCCAGTTTGCCATCCCACATCTCCGTTTCCTGATGAATATGGTGATTTCCCTTCTCCCACCGGTAAAATTTATAACCACAGGACGGGACCTCATACAGAAGATATTCTGCCGAAATTCTGCCTTCCTCCAGATAGTATTGTGCCTGCACGATCTCTTCACCATCCATCAATACCCTGTCTAAAGGAACATCATCCATTCTTAAATACCCGCTTCTCTCCCATGGCAGAGAATTAAATACCGTTACACCGCCGGTAAGAGATCTTATGGCGCCTGTAATTTCATCCAACGCACTGTTTCTTATTTCTTCACCCTCCTGCCGGATTGTCCGATAGGACTCTGCTGCATCCTCATAGACTTCTCTTATACCAGAACCTGGTATAATGTCATGGAACTGGTTGGTACAGATTTGTTTCCAGTTTCTTTCAAGGGCTTTTGAAGGATATTTCTGTGTTTCAGCCAGAATATCTCTGAGGGAGGCAAACAATTCTGTATCGTGATACAGCACCTCTGCTTTTCTGTTTTCCCGCTTTACAAATCCCTGGGAAGTATAGGTTCCTCTGTGATATTCAAAATAAAGCTCGCCGTCCCAGACGGGTACTTTCTCATTCTGCAGACGTTCTTCCAAATCCTTTGCAAATTCTTCTATATGCTTCATACTGACTTTCGGGATGCCAGGAAGATCTTCCATTACTTCGTAGGCTTCCAGCATTTCCCTGGTAGGGCCTCCTCCTCCGTCACCCCATCCAAAGGGCATAAGCACCTCCTGATTTATTTCCTTCTGCTGGTATTTTTCCCAAGTCCCCTTTACTTCCCAGGGAGCTATCACACCATTATAAGTGCTTCCCCAGGTTACATTTTTTTCCGGACAGGTTCCCAGCTGGGTCAGAATCTCAGATCCGTCCATGCCCTTCCATAGAAACGTATCATAAGGAATCTTATTGTATTGGTTCCAACTCATTTTGTTCGTCCAGAACAGGCGAATCCCGCTTTTTCTTAAGATCTGGGGAAGCACCCAGGAATATCCAAATACATCCGGCAGCCATAAAACCGTTGTATCTTTGCCAAACTGTTCTCTGATATACTTCTTTCCGTATAAAATCTGGCGCACCAGAGATTCTCCTCCGGGTATATTCGTATCCGGCTCTACCCACATTCCGCCTGTTATCTCCCATCTTCCTTCACGAATCTTTTCTTTTATTCTTTCATATAGCCTGGGATATTTATTCCCAATCATTTCATAAAGCAACGGTGAACTCTGTGAAAATATATATTCCGGATACCGGTCCATCAAATGAAGCACGGTAGAAAAACTCCTGGCTCCCTTATCAGCAGTATGGCTGAGCCGCCATAACCATGCCATATCAATATGGGTATGGCCGCATACTGAAACAGTCGGTTTCCCGCTTCCATCCATGCTCCACGCCTTCCATTTTTCCTTTAGAAAACCATAGGCACTTCTAATGCTGTTATAAAATTCTTCACTGCCCTGGTTGCGGTAATCAATACAGTTAAAACTTTGATCCAGGTTTTTAATCAGCGCAATTCTGCGATAATCCTCTTGATCCATTTCTTGAATGGTTTCCAGCAGAATCTTCGCCAGATAATAATACTTCTCCGTATCTTTATGAACTGTTTCCAGCCAGATTCCCTGAAAATGCCGCATTTGTTTTGGCTGGTTCATCCCTGACCATACCCGCAGGGCAATACTAAATTCTGTTCCGCTTGCCTCCTCATCGCTCAGGCGCATCCTCGAATGCCATTGATCAAAAGCACAGGCTTCCGTTCCATTTATCCAGAGCAGAGCTTCTGCCTTTATTTCCATGGATTCCTCAGGCCCTGCCTCCACCTTTAGATCCAGTGTTTTCTTCCTAAAAGCTTTTGGTATCCTGATCTTTCCTCTGATCCAAATAACCTGATCTCTGCCGCCCCAGACCTGTCCGCCCCTTAAGTCCGTCCACCCGGAATCATCAAATACGGTCTCACTATACCGTCTGTCATCCTTCTCCAGATAACATAATTCCGTTACCGGAAGTGACTCCATATGGATATAACTCTCCAGTTCCCGTATGCGATGCCCAAGCTTTTCTAACACATATCTGTCCATGTTTTACCTCCAGTAAACCTATCGGTTAAAATAATCCATTTTTATATTTGGGATTCCGTTATTCTCCTTCACCTGGTGATTCAAAAATCCGGACTCAGATTTCGCCGTATATTGTACCTTTATTTCTGCTGATTCATTTGGAAATAGGGTAAAGTAACTCCGGTCACAGAGCAGATCATACGATTCCTCACAATACGGATGAATATGCAACACCGGAGTATTTCCTGTATTTCTGATTTCTGCCTTTATTACCCCATCGTTTTCGTTTTGCTGCTTTACCACCAACTCGCCCTTTTCCATTCCCATTGCCGCTTCATAAGGCATTCCATCTCCGCAGCCAAAGAAATATAGATTTTCACTGCTTTGCTGATTCATTTTTACCCGTAACCTGACTATAAACATTTCATCCTGAATCTGGGGTAACCTAAATTGGAGATTCATCGCCTTTAACGTTTTCGTGCAATCCGCTTTCCCTGCCTGCTCTTTTTGAAGGATGCTCCTTCCCTTCAGATCTATCACTTCACAGGTCAGCAAGTACTCCATATCAGCTTCCGGCTGCTCTTTTCCCACATAGACCGTCCCCTGAAATAATTCACCCGACTGGTAATCCAGTTTCCGGTAATCCATAGAAACTGTAAGATCAGAAAAAACTGTTTTACTCCAGTAGTATGCCATTTTGGGTTCCATGTAATAATCTATCAGACTGGTGCAGTACACATTAGGCCAGGGTTCATTGATCTGCCAAATGATACTACCGCTGTTATGGAATTTTCTTCTCCGGTTTGCTTCTAAAATATATCTGAGTCCCTCAGCCTGCAGCCACTGGCTGCATTTAGACATCTGCTCCATATTGTTCCGTTCTCCAAATATAGCCTGATCCCTTTTATAAGTACACCACCATTCTCCATGATGACGGTATGCCATGTTGTCCTCTGCCGGCAGTAGATTCCGGTACTCATCAGAAAGAAATTTTTCCAGGCTTCTTACGGAACACATTCCTTCTGTCCCGAATTCACTGTGGAACAGACTGTCAGAACCTGCATATAATTCATAATGTTCCGGATTCCCCATATAGTTCCAGTTTCCGTGTATGTCATGGCTGACACCTTCCTCTTTGTTTATAAACTCGTTAGGACCGGACGCTGATGTGGGCAGAAAGAGCCTCTGGGGATCCATTGATTCCACCAATTTTTTTAGCATTGCAATATTCTCATCTTCATAACCTGCCGGCACAAAATCATTATCTGTTAATTCATTTCCCCCGCTCCAGACGGTCAATGAAGTGTGGCTGCGGATCCTCCGTAATGCCGATTCCGCTGTTCTTTTCAGCAGATTTAAGAAAACAGGACGTTTTGAAGGTGTATTATCAATTCCCGAACTGGACTGTATAAATTCCTGCCATACTAAGATACCGTACTGGTCACACAGCCGGTAGAATACATCCTTTTCAATGACCCCTCCACCCCATACGCGTACCATATTTACATTCATATTTTTCATCATTTTAATGAGATGCTCATAATGGCTGTCCGAAACATTTCCATAAATGTGATCCAGCGGTGTCATATTCACCCCTTTTATGTAGACCGGTACCTCATTAATACAAAACGTATACGGCAGCGCATTTTCAGGACTGCCTTCATTGTTCCGGTACTGTACGCTCCGGATACCGATTTCCGCCTCGTAATTATCCAGAACCCGGTTGTTCTTTTTCAATGTCAGCTTAAGTTTATAAAGTTCCTGACTTCCATATCCGTTTGGATACCACAACAGTGGATTTTCCACCACAAAACTCCCGGTTACCCGTTTTGCTAATACCGGAAATACCTGTTGTATTTTTATGCCATCCTTTTCCAGAATTGCTTCTGCTTCATATTTCCCCTGCCCTGAATATCTTTCACTTATTTTCACTTCAAAGCTGATAAATCCCTTACTATCCTGATAATCCGAATAAATACAGGGTTCTTCCAGGAGGGCTTCATCTTCAAACCTTATATAACAATCGTCCCAGATCCCCAGATTCACCAACCTGGTTGAAAAATCCCATTTATAGTTAAAGCGGCTTTTTTGTGTAAATGTCTGTGATGTTTTTCCAATCTGCCCCATCTCATCCGGCGCATGCAAAATCAATACTTTTAATTCTATATCTTCTCCGGATGCTGCTTCATTTGAAATATCCAGGGTAATTGGTTCAAACATTCCTTCATGCCGGCATTTTTCCATTCCATTTACATAAATAATTGCTTTATAATCAATTCCTTTAAAAATTAATGACTGGTATTTCCCCTGAATTACCTTGCTATGTACCACTGTTTTATAAAGCCACCATCTGTTTTCCACCCATTCACATTTGAAACTGTCCATATCCTTATATGGATCGGAGATCAATCCTGCCCTGTATAAGTCATAATGTATACCACCAGGAACCGTGGCTTTAAGCCATTCTGTAATTCCAAGCAGTTCCTTTCCGGTCTCCATACTGCGGTCTTTCAACGGAACCCATGGATAATATCCTTTTACTTTCCATTCACAATTCGATAAGCTGTAAACCATATGCTTTACCTCAACTTTCCTGATGCCATAGTTATCCCTTGACTGCCCCGGCAGCCACACCTTCAATGATATATTTCTGAAGCAGCAGATAGATTATAACCATCGGCAGCATCATAAAGACAATATCCGCACTCACCAGCGTCCATTTCAGACCATACTCCGTAGTGAACGTATACATGCTCAACGGCAGGGTTTTTATGGAGCCATCCGTGAACATCATCAGGGGAAGAAAGAAGTCGTTCCATACTCCAAGACCATTTATAATCCCGATCGTCGATATCTGTGCCTTCGTCAAAGGGAGCATAATCTGGAAATATGACCGGAAATGTCCGGCCCCGTCAATCTGCGCCGATTCCAGAATTTCTTTGGAAACCGTCTGCATAAACTTAGTAAATATAAAAATACAGGTAGCCAGACCTGTTGCTATGTAAATAATAATCAATCCGAATCTCGTATTCAGTAAATGTAATTCTTTATAAATCATAAATAATGGAAAAATTACGGTTTGAATTGCAAACACCAGCGGAATCAGAAACAGGGCAGAAAATAATTTTGCATGTCTGAATTTCATGCTGGTCAGCGCATAAGCCGCCAGGGAGCCTATAAAAACCTGTCCAAGCACAGCACACACGGTAATGGTCAGACTGGTAAACGTTACCCCTGGTATATCGGCATCTTTCCATACTTTAATGTAATTATCCAGATGAAGGGGAAAACCCGGCAAAAAATTTGACTTCATAAATTCCGGTTCTGTCTTAAAGGAAATTATAACTACAATTAAAATAGGTGCCATTACAAAACACGCAATTACTCCCAGAAGAAGAATCTTCAAAAACTTCTGTAATCGATTATTTTTTGTGATCATAAAACCCCCACCTCTCTCTTACTTAAAAGCCGATTCTGGACATAGGAAACCAGCAGAATCATAAGGAACATAAGGAGTGACATGGCAGATCCAAGTCCTGCATCCTTTTGCCTGAAAAATGCATCCACACTTGCCATGGCAAAAGTCTGGCTGGCGTGTCCCGGCCCTCCATTGGTCATAACATACATCAGGTCGAAAGCTTTTAATCCGCCCATGGTAGCCATTACTGTATTAATCGTAATGGATGGTGCAACCAGCGGCAGTGTAATCTTAAAAAACTGATGTACTTTATTAGCACCATCAATAGATGCTGCTTCATATAACTGGTTTGGTATGGACTGCAGTCCTGCAAGGTAAATTACCATATTGTAACCGGTCCACTGCCAGACGTTTACAAGCACAATGGAATACATGACAATCTTAGGATCGGAAAGCCACTTGATATTAGAGAGAAATTCCCAGCCAAAATGGTCTGCAAGCAACCCCAGCGGCCCCATGACCGGATTGAAGATCAAAGACCATGCATATCCAACCGCTACCATGGAGACCACACAGGGCAGAAAAAATACCGTTCTGAACAGATTTCTTCCACGAAAGCTCCTGTTTAAAGCAACTGCCAGCAGAAGTGCCAATACACCCTGGATAACTACAGTTAAAATGGTAAACTCAAATGTATTGAGCAGCGGTTCCTGAAGACTTTTATCCGTAAAAATTTTTATAAAATTTTTTAAACCAATAAATTCAAAATTTGGTGAAATTCCATTCCAATCCGTAAACCCAAGAACAGCCGTTGCCACCATTGGTCCGGCATACACAAATAAGAAAATGACAATTGCCGGCAGTATAAACAGATATGGCAGCCAATTCTTTCCTTTCTTCTTTGCTTTTAAATTCATATTATCACCCATTGCATATTGCAGCTTCCCAGAGCGCATTTTAAAATACATCTCCGCCATCTGTATATCTACGTTTTGGCTATACCTCCGCAACAGCAGCCTTTCTCTTTAATCATTTTTTTAAACCCAGACGTATAACCTTATTTTTAAAAACAGATGGAAAATCACTACTTTTTAAGTTTTCATAGTTTGTGATTTTCCATCTACTTTTGATCATACTTTCGATTATGACGCAGATCTCTCCCTGGAATCAGCTAATCTCTGCGCCAACTCTTCTGGCGTAATAACATCCAGGAACATTTCCTGCAGTAGTTTGTCAAATTCAGAGTTATCCTCTGCATTCTGGCTGGAATAAAAGAAATCCACACTTTTTTTATTGAGAAACGGATTAAATAAGTTCATTGCAGAGTCACCCTCTAACTCGACTCCCTTTACGGGGCTAAATGACTTCATCTGATCCGCAATGATAGATGCACCTTCTTTGGAAGACATAAATTCAAGGAATTTATTTACTTCTTCCGGATGTTTTGAACTGGATATTCCGGCATTAAAAGAGCCTACGGAAACTGGAATTACGGTCTCATCCGTACTTTCAACCGGAATTGCAAACACCCCTAAATCAAACTCTAACTGGGCATCATCAAAAACTGTAGCCTGCCATTCTCCCTGGCATAGCATAGGAATCTGCTGACTGACAAAAAGTGACACAGCATCATCTCCCGTAAAACTCATAGAATCGGGGTGAATATAACCGGCATTGTAGAAATCGTCTATTTTCTTAAAAGCATCTGCAAACACCGGATCCGTATAAGAAATTTCACCGCTGTTTGCCTTTTCAAATATTTCTGGATCTTTGACAATCAGGTCATGCATATAAGTATAGATATCAAAATTAATTGGCCAGCCATCTTTACATCCATTCGCCATGCTGTATGTGCCTTCTTCTTTAAACTTATTGCAGGCATCTATAAACTCCTGATAAGTTTCCGGAACTTTAATTCCATTCTCTTCAAACATGGTTTTGTTGTAATATACACCGATCAGGTTTATAGCATCCGCAATACCATAGACCTTACCATCTTTTGTAATCTTATCCAGCATGCCCTCTTTATAATTCTCCAGATATTCATTACCGGTAAGATCCATCAGATATCCGGCTTGTACATAATCAGCAATGCTTTCAGGACGTACTGTAGTAACATCAATATCTGTACCGGAGAGCATTCTTACCTGTTGTGCTTTTAAATATTCGTCAATATTTTTAACTACCTGATAATTTACTTTTATTCCTGGATTTTGCTTTTCAAACTCTGCGATCAGCTTCTCGGGATGCCTGTCCGCCTGAGAACGATATGTAAAATAATTGATCTCCACAATCTCTTTGGAAGCCTCCTTTTTATCCGCATTTTCCGAAGTACCTTTTTCTGTACTTGCTCCGGATGTTAATGCCTCAGTCTGAGTTTCCTTTTCTCCGCATCCTGCCAGCACAGAGGCTGTCAGTGAAACCATTAATAATGCCGCAATTGCTTTTTTCATTTTAAATCCTCCTTAAATATTCTGAATTTTAATATGCTCTAATATTAACATTACATGTACCTGTTTTCCATGATGCCATACTGACATAATCTTGTGTTTTATATTCATACTCCATGCATTTATAACATTTTCTAAACTATCTTGTGTTTTTTATGACATAATGTTGTGTTTTTTTTAGAACTGTTTACTGCCCTATATTTCCTGCTTACATGTACTTCTTTTTCTGATATAATTAGGTTCAAATTCAGGAAAAGAGGATTGTAAAATGGGGAAGCGATTTAAAAAAACTTTTTCCGCAAAATTGATGGTACTTCTCATTTTTGTCATTTTTATGCCCATGGCAATTTTAAGTACATTCATCTCATATAAACTTTACCACACTGCCATGCAGAATGATGCCAGGATGAACCAGAGCAGCCTGGATTCTATTTCCAGCAGTTTAAAAGTCTACTTTGACGGCTTTACTCATATCACGGACTCTATTTTTATTTCTGAAAGCCTTCAAAATCTATTGCTTTCAAAGCCGTCCACACCTTACGAAAGGCTATTATCCGACCGTAATTACGATGAGACTATACAGAATATTACCATTAATAACTATGACATAGAAAGTATCTATTTAATGGCAGAAAATGGCGCTGAATATTTTTCCGGGGGAAACCGTTATATTACCGATATCCGGAAAAAGTGCAAAGAACTTTCAGATATTAAGAGTTACGATTTTCCTCTTCAGACTGGTTTCTCCACTTCCAGTTACCTGACTGGTAATGTACCCGTTTACATAACAGTAATCATGCAGCCTGTATTTAATTTAGACACCCGTGAATATCTGGGCATGGCCGTACTGCAATTTCATGCCAATATTTTGAACAAACTTCTGGATTATAATGCAGATACTACTTTTATTACCGATCCCAGTCAGAATATTATTTACGATTCATCGAATAAAAACCTGAATCTTACATTAAAAGATTTATTCCCGGACGGTTTGGAACAGCCGGTTCAGTATCAAAATGAGACTATGCTGCCCACCTATATGCTTCTGGAAAATGGGTGCTATCTGATTCAGCTAAAAGATTATGAAACCAGTAATATCAACTTCTTCATGGAAACCGTTCCGGTCATCTGGCTGTTTTTCGCCTGTACCATTGTTTTTATTATTGTAGCCATTTTAATGGCAAATAAACTTATTTTTCCAATTAAGGTACTGCAGTCTGCCATGACTACGATTCAGCCGGACGGACTCAGCAGTTATGTACATATTAAGACCCATGATGAGTTTGAAGAACTGGGCAACAGTTACAACCACATGCTCAACCAGTTAAAATTATTTATAAAAAAATCCTACAACCAGGAGATACAGCACTTGAATGCAGAATTTCGTGCTCTGCAGTCCCAGATTAATCCGCATTTTCTGTATAACGCATTGGAGAGTATTAACAGTATGGCACAGATTAAACACCAGCCGGAAATTTCCCGAATGACTTGCTGCCTAGCCGATATGTTCCGGTATACGACACAGCAAACGGAAAAACTGATTCCTCTGAGATTTGAAATACAGCACGTTAAAAATTATTTCCAACTTCAAAGCATAAGCTGCGACAATAAAGTTTCACTTCAATACAAGATTCCCGACCGGCTTCTGGATTATCCCGTTCCAAAAATGATTCTTCAGCCGATTATAGAAAACTGTTTTAACCATGCTTTTGACAATAAAAATCTTCAAATTATATTGAGTACGGATTTAGACGATAAGACCCTAAACATCAAAATTTTTGATAACGGGAAAGGATTTGATTATGAAAAGCTGAAAGAAATACAGAAAAAACTGCAGCAGGATGATCTCTGCTGTGACCATGGTACTTCCATAGGACTGCTCAATATCAACAAGCGCCTGAAGATGCTCTACCATTCTGACAGCGGGCTGGAAATTCTCAGCGCTGCTGATGAAGGAACCACAGTCCTTCTTAAATTTATCGAAAAGGAGATTTCAGATGTATAAAGTTTTAATTGCAGAGGATACCTCTCTAATCCGCCGGGGAATTATCAGTATGGTTCATTGGGACCAGCATAACTGCATCCTTGCGGGAGAAGCAGAGAATGGAAAAGATGCCATAAAAATGCTGGAAACACTATCCCCAGACATTATATTACTGGATGTAAAAATGCCCTATATTGATGGAATAAAAGTGTTGGACTATATCACAGAAAGCCATATAAAGGTAAAAGTCATCATGATCAGCGGTTATAGTAATTTTGAATATGTAAAACATGCCCTTCGTTCGAATACGGTTGATTATATCCTGAAGCCCATTCACGAAGAGGAACTGAACCAGGCAATTGCAAAAGCAGTAGGGCAGTTAAGCAGTTCCGGCTGCAATTCTTTACCGGAAAGATCACATGACCGCCTGCTATCTCAGATGGAAGAAAATATCTACAGTACCTTTGGTGATATTTTTGATTTATTTTCGGCCCAGACTTTTTTCTGGGTGGCATCTGTAAAAAATAAATACAATGATTATGCTTTTTTCAAAGATAGAATCCAGACCCTGATCTCTTCATCTATCCACACCTTATTCAACGAACATCCGGATCATATGGATATTATTTTTTATTCGGCTTCCAGGGATGATTTCTCCGCCGTCACAGATCTGATGCAGCGTATCTATATGCTTGCCGATGCACTGCTTAAAAATCTGCTTTATATAGGAATAAGCGATATTCATACTTCTGACTATATTATTACAAAAGCCTATTATGAGGCTCATAAAGCACTGTGTAACAAAATGCTGCATCCCTCCCGTTTCCTGTTACTATACCGGGATTTCAGCCATAAAACATATAATCTGGAAGATGTATTTCATGCAGAACGGCCGTTATTAAACTTTTTACTTGCAGGTAACAGCACCAATGCTATTACTCTCTGTGGTGAGATCTTAAAAAAGCATCTAAACAGCTCTGATATTAACCTGGATGAATTCTGCATGCTGCTAACAGAATTTTATTGTACAATTTCTAAAACCGGTACGGATCGAGTATGTGAATTACAGCAGGAAATCAGTTCCCTGCACAACCTGGAAAACCTGCTCAATTACGATACTACCGGTCCTTTAACGGAAACCTTATATAAATACTGTGCTTCTATAACTACTGAGGTTATAAGCCGCAGGACAAATATTGATACTTCCGTACTGGAAATACAAAAATATATTGAGCATCATTTTTCAGAATCGATTACATTAAAAAACCTGGAAAATTTGTTTCATCTGAATGCCTCCTATATCAGTGTCACATTCAAAAAGATAACCGGTACAGGCATTAATAAATATATAAGGAAATTACGCATGGAAAATGCCATAAAACTGCTTTCTACAACAGATTATAAAATGTCTGATGTCTGTGAAAAATCCGGTTTTACAAACTATGTGCATTTTTCGAAAGAATTTAAAAAATATACCGGCGTGTCACCAAGTGATTATCGTCAAAAACAATAATTTCTGCATTGAAAAATCGGTTCTTCCGGATAAATCGAGTGAAAGTGAATTCCTTTAATTCTATGAATACCTTTCACTCTTTTTCACCTACCAGACAAAAAAACACCATGCATTATTATTTAATAGTACAGCAACCACATTCATTACATGCTATTCCTATATTGAATTTAGTCGCTATCTATCGTATGTAAAGATCATCTCGCTAATAAAATTTATACTTTGTGAGAACACCTCTTATTATTTTCCATTCTAAAATTTAGTCGCTATCTTTTCAAATCAGCCTTTACATTTCATTAAATAATCCCCGATTTTAACTGGATCCGGCACTCCTATCTGATTCTGTTATTAATTTAGTACGCTATTTTCTGCATGTTTTTATGGCTTTCATCTCGCAGTTTTTCACTATTTTAGTCGCAAAGTCTGATCAACCATAAACTATACTGAATATTTTCCACGTACTGCGATCCAACTATTCACAATTTAGTACGCTATATTCAGCCTATTTATTTGGATAGTACTGACCCCTTCTTTAAGGATTTTAATCATTGCCGCTGTGATTTAGTCTCTAAAATACTATTTTTACTATTTTACATGGACAGACTTTTTATGTATTCATGCCATAAATCAGTATCACGAGACCCGACAAAAGAATTTTTAGACCTGATTATTTTAGACCTTTACATATTTAGTGCAGGATTTCGGGCTTATTTTTTTGAAAATATTTCTTATTCTCATTACAGTTTTTATATTTAGTACGCAAATTCCTGCACATTTTTTTATATTTTTTTCTATTAAAACGTTAGTTACTTCATCGTAGACATTGAACTTTATTGTCATTTATATTAAAATTTTTATATAAGCAAAGATACCTCTATTATTTAGTGCGCGATTTCCTGCACATTTTTTTGGCTTTTACTCCCACTTGAGACACCAATATCTTAATAATTATATTTTTTTATCCTAAAATACGCTCTGATATTAATAAAAACAGAGCTGATGGCGCATAAATGACCTTCATATCCCCTCATATTTCAGCGAATTAAATTTAGTCTCTATCTTTTTCAAAATACAACCTTTCCGGTATCTGTCTGAATTTAGTCGCTAACTCTATCAAAATAATACGTTTTCAAATTTAGTCGCTATCTTTTCACATTATATCGCCAGACCGAAAAAAACTATTTTATTCTGATTGATTTTACTTTACATAATTTAGTCGCTATCTTCTGACATAGCCCCTTTTTAATCTCTCAGGTAAAATATATATCAATGCCGGATTGTTTGTTTTTATAATTTAGTCGGTATCTCAAATAAAGGAAATTAAATTTAGTCGCTAACCCTCATAACTTCCAGAAAAATTTTTCCATAAATTTACCATTTAACCACTGAAATTTGCTTGATACCCCCAATTTAGTTCGGAAAAACATGCAAGTTTTTTTAATTTGATATATTTAGTGCTCAATTCTGTGTATTTTTTTATGGAGCCCTTTTATTTAGTTCGCTAAAATCTGCACGTTTTTATGGATACTAAAGCAGGGGGGAACATACTTGCCTTTATTTTTTTACCACTTATAAGAAAATACATATGATTACAAAAAAATCAAGGATTTAGTCCGCCAAAACATGTCTATAATTATAAAAAACGGCATATTCTGATCAGTTTTAATTTAGTACGGAAATATATGCATATATTTTTGAAAAGTTTTTTAAAATTTTTTTTCATAATGCAAAAAGGAGCTGAAACCCTTAATTTTCAAAGATTTCAGCCCCTTTTCCCTTTACAGCACATTTTCTTTATTTTCACTTATAAAGTGCAGGAAGATAGGTGAAATCAAGACTTTTCTAAATTCAGTCCGCTAATTCCTGCACGAAATTATTGTTTTACAAACTCCGATTTTTATTGTATATTATAGAAAAAAGTGGATAACCTATAAAATTTTGGCGATTTTACATTTGGTTATCCACTAGACAAAACATTACCGTTAATATTGTAGTTTGGCGATTCCAATATTAACGCGCTTACACCGATATTTTTACCGATGGGCTTTATAGCTTCATTGTACTATTAAAGTACGCCTTTTTCAAGTCCCTTGTGTAAATTTTGTCGCTATCGTACAGTTTTTTTGGCAAATATGAGCAAAGGGTGGTAATCTCTTACATTCTTATTTTTCGATTTCTTATCCTGAATAGCTCATTCGCTTTCCAACTTGATTATTATAGGGTGTTTAAAATTCATTCCCGCCATCTGCATGCCCCACTTCGCGTATAATATTCGCGTATAATATGCTCCTAAAATAGTCTGCGTAGCCCGCTGCGCCTCCTGTTTCTGGAACATATTTACCACAAAGTGTGACGCACAGGTGTAAGAAAGCAATTTAAAACATGCTCTAGTGACTAACATTTGAAATAACATGTATTAAATACGAGGTGTGCTGGAAATGTTACTTAACTTGAATAATTTTGCCCGTGTTGGCAAAGGACCTGCTTTGAAGGCTATTGGTCTTCAAAAAAACTATAAGGAATATTATACAGAGTATCAACAGCTGGATGAAACCGCATCTGGCTGTTTTGCGTGTCCACATTTTAAGTACAAATCCTTTTTAGAATATATGCCAGAGGAGATTCAGAAAAACATATGCCATCAATGCGGCAGTTGTCCCAAAGCTGTTTACAAAACTGCTTACAAAACTCACATAAAATACATGAACGAAAAAAATATGTACGGCTATCAGCCTCGCCTGAAAGGAAATGCACTAAAACTGCTAATCACTTATCATTTTCTTTCGCCCAATCCTCGTGGTTTTATTTCTGATATATCTGAAAAAGAACTGGCGGAGTTTATCAAATGTGATATTAAAACAATCAAATATTCCAATGAAATACTTGCTAAATATGGCTACATATCTTATCACGCAACCGGCTGGGAGAAAAATCATATTTCTATACTGCTTCCTGAATACAACACCTATCACCTTACCGCTTCAGAAGGCGGCAGAGGCTACGCAACGATTAGCAAAGAACTTCTTCAGCAGATTATGAATATAAAGGATATCAATCAGCTACGTATTTACCTGCGTGCTATTCTGGAATCTGATGCATCTTCTGCCCCCCAGGTTAAGCTGGAGCGTTCTTATGAACAGCTTCGCCGATATCTTCCCGGCTACTGCAAGCCCAATGTAATCAAAAAGGCCTTGGTTACAAAAAGTGATATTTTCAATGTTGAGTATGAAAACAGCAAAATTGTATTTCACTTAAATGCAGCTTATAACACACGGCAGGCAAAAATACATCTGATCGAAGAAAACCGCGGTGAAATACAGTCTTACATAACTGCTTTAAATGATATGCTGGATCAATACAATTTATTACAGGAACGTCCGGATGACGAGATCGGCGATCTGGCAGAGCAGCTGCGGGCAAATGGAATTAAACCATACTTAGACACTAATAGAAAATTATCCAATACATATCCTCCTGTTATATTAAAGGACAACGATTACCGGGATCTTGGACTTTTAAGTACCACCTATTCCCTATCCGTTGTAAAACAGGCTGTTTTAGAAATTTACAATTCCTATATTCTTCTAAAACGTCCAATCGAAAGTTTTGGTGCTTTAACCAGGACAATAATCAAAAAAGAAGCCCTTTTTTCAAAAGCTTCCTGATCGAGGGCTTTTTTGTCGTGCCTTTTTTTAACTGAAAAGGTCTATTTTGGGTTTACCTGCTCATTTTTCCATCCATATTTTCATCATTTTTATAAATTTACTTTCTTTACTGCTAAATTCTCATTTATAGATGGAAACTTTTCTTCCACATTTGGAAAGTTTTCATCCACAATAAAGTATATTTCATCCATAGTAATATACTTTTCATCCTATTAAGAAATTATTCATCCACTCTAAGAATTTTTTCCTCCTCACACAGAAATAAAGCATCCACAAACCGTATTTTTACTCCACTTTTAGAAAAACTATTCCACATTTTTCAATTCTCTTCTTCTTCTATTACTCAAAAAGCTTGTAAATAAAGGGATTTTGTCATTTGGATTTAGCAATTATGTTTTTTTAATTATGTTCTTATAAATATGTTTTTAATTATGTAATAAATATGTTTTTGTATTTATATAAGTTTCCTATTTATTTTTTAGATAACAGGATCAATATGCAGATGATATAGAAATATATCTTTTATTATATCATGAATCAAAAATATATAGAACTTGTAAAACATTTCTATACCATATAAATCTATACCAATTAAATCTATACCAGTCCCCTCTCCCATGTTCATCCGATTTTTTTGAAAAGAATAAAAACGAATTAAAAGTAAAATTATATTTTTTTAATTAGTAATAGAAAAATAGATTTAGTGGAAATCATATGTTAATAAAAATATTCAAAGATATTCTGACAGTCAATCCACTGTATATAAAACGATGCCATAAAATGCCTTAAAACAACTTTTTTTGACATTAGGCAATAGATTGTAGCCTCAATAATGAAAATGGATATATGGGCAGATTATAACGTTTTAAAGGGATTGCTAAAATCCTAAATAATATTAAATATGGCTAAATATAATTTGTGTAATTATATAATTAAAATACGACATAATATATTGTAATATATGTATTTGCAAAAATAATTGGGAAAATATAAAAAAATTTTACTGTGGATGTTCACAATAATGATAAGTGGGTGGATGTTTTATATCATTATTATGCGATCAAAGATAATGTAAAAAAAGTACTGCTTTTCTGCTCAAGCAATATCAAGAGCAGAGGCTTCAGGGGAATGGGGTATTGCTAAGATTGTGAAAATAGATTTTTCATGAAAAGGAACAGGAATGTAAAAACGTTATGTTATCGTGTTAGCCATTATAGAAGTAATCGCCAATTATCGTAGAACTTATTATGACTTTATCTGCTGCTCAATATTTTGTCAAATACCAAATTATTCTAACACACCTTTAGTTTTCTACGAGGTATTAGTAGCATTAGCGGCATTTGCACTGTAGGATACAATATAGCTATAAATATTGCAGACAGTTCATGATCTTATTTATCAAGAATAGAATGAACAGAAGAACTCACAAAATATTAAATTAGGTGTTGGTGAAAAGAGACACTTTGTGTAACCGGGTGTGCGTGGGTAAGAATTGAATCGGAACCAATTGTAGGGACTAGGGACTTTGCACGACTTATTTCTCCTACGCTCCTGTACTTCTTATCTAACTATATTCAGGTTTCCCCCTAAAGCAGATTTTTCAGCATTGGGAAACCTTGGAGATGGATTGCTGTACTTTTTTGGAAGTAATTAAGGGATTGGAAAATTAAAGACGAAGATAGCTTATACTGTTGTATACGTTTATTCAGATATTATACATGAATAAGATTAGTTTCTGAATATACTCCATTTATCCGTAAATGTATATAATCCTGTTTGGTAGATGGAACACCTAATTCAGGAGGTTTACTTGCTAATTAAATTTTACATATTAGTCTGCAAAGTTGGAGGAATAGATTGGTGTAATGTATCTATAGAAAGCGTTACAGAAAGCTTTTCTACATAGTAGCAGTTTAGTATCACAAATATACGTTATCAGGTTAATTCTCTGTATTACCATCAGACTGAGAAAACCTGCTTTGTATTATTGCCTGTGCGTAGCTCTTTTTGAATACTATCTGCATATGCAATATGTCCTAACTTAACTAAACTCAAGTATAATTAATCTGTAATATTATAAGTATATCCTATAGCCAATTATAGAGGGCTCTATTTAATGTAGTGGCGCATAAAGAGATGATGTTTATTTAAGAATTTCCGCCCCGCGGAAAAATATGTATATTTTATTATAATTTTAAAGAGACAATTTCTCTTTAATAAGAATAATAAAGAAGCATGTTATTCATCATAAGTATAAAATAAATACGAAAAGTAAACGAAAAGCTATTAGCATTAGAAGAGCTGCGTTAACCATCATTATAAAGTAACTAAATTAACCGGCGAAGTTCATGTCGATTTGATCTGTTTAGCAGCGTTTACTATAATACTACAATGATTCTATAAGGTGGGACAATCTTTATGATGGTTGAAAGTCTTTTGTAACTGATGTCTAGCAAACAACTTGGATGCAATATGCAATTCTTTAATTGAACAAACACAGCCATCACTTCGAACAACGTGATGTAGTAGTCAATAAATCAGTTAAGCGAAGTAAGATATTTTAGTCATAGTGTTTATCAACTGGTAAATGAAAATAGTATCAACAGCAAGAAGCTCAGATTGTAAAAGGGTAATTTATGCAATATCTATATGAAAAGTAAAAAGATTCGGCTTATATACAATTTAAGAACTGGTCAAGGACCATCTTTATCCGTATTCTTTTACATTGCCTAATGAGGAGGCCTAACAGAGTATAGGTGGATCCAACTGCGTATCGTTTTCGTTATCAGCAGCGTGAGTATTTCCGACGCGTGAGACAATATTCACTTGTAGCCGTATAAATGTTAAGGATGTAGTATGGACCTTTTATAGTCAAATACAAAAAATCAATTTTAATTTACAGAACTATACATTACAAAATGTCTGGTGGCCGACAATTGTGCTGTGATAGTTAAAAGACATAGTATGTATCAGCTGACGCTTAACATTATTTATTTGGATCTGCTATGCTGCCTTCATGTGAAGACGCTGCCAGGCGATAATGATACAACTTTTGATTATCAGTATATCATAAATGTTCCCGATTTCTATCATCTCTAGTATGCTTGGACATTTAATGTATATTGTAGATTTCAGCTGTTAACTTGAAATTTATCAAGATAACTTTGTCAGATAGTATCATTTGTACTGGAATACCTGTCTGATTTATAAACACAGATGGTCTTGAGGACTGAAACTTAAGCTTGAAAAGCATATGGCCAAGGGCGTGTTTGAAAATTGCTACACATTGGTCATTTTAACCAAATTAATATTGAAGCGATACACAAAAATCCCAGATAGGTGAATGCAAGTTTGTCATAGTGGGTGGCAATTCTATGAAATGCCTTTAGCTTTAAAAAGAGTTTTTCTATCAGATGCCGCTCTTTATATAGCCACCAATCGCAATGACGTTCAAACTTTGCTCCCTTTCTTGATGGAATTGTTGGTTCACCACCTTGCTCATAGATATAGTCAATCAGTTTATCACTGTCATATCCACGATCAGCAAGTATGTTACTTCCTTTTAAATTTACATGTTTCAATAAGGGAATCGCGAAATTAATATCGTTGCGTTGTCCTTCACTGATCATGAAATACACTGGATTTCCATAAGCATCCACAATGGCGTGTATTTTTGTACTGGCTCCGCCCCGGCTGTGTCCTATTTCGCTAGAAGGCCCCCTTTTTTTGCACCTGCACTATGTTGGTGCGCCTGAACGATAGATGCATCTAACGAAAGTTCTTCCAATGCGGCTTCAAGGCTTAGAACGCGAAAAATATTATCCAGTACGCCAGCATCAATCCACTTACGAAAACGGCTGTATACACTTTCCCATGGCCCATAACGCTCAGGAAGATCACGCCATGGGGCTCCGCTTCGCGCCAGCCAAATCATTGCATTAAGCATGGTACGGTTTTCTTTTGAGGGACGACCTGGTTTTCCTGTGTTTTCAGGAGGAAGTAAAGTTACTATATGATTCCATTCATCATCTGTTAATTCATATCGTCTCAACATATAAAACACTCCTTTTTCTTTATTTTACCATAAAACGGGGATGCAAAACATTTGTTTTGTGCAACTTTTAATTTTAAAACACGCTCTAGGGCATTCCCGCGTGTGCCAAACGCAGATTCCCTTATAACTAAGAATTAATATAAGATCAGAAGCAGGAGGCGGGCGAAAAGCCTGATATCCTGCTTGTTTTTTGTGTCTGGAGCAGAGTAATAATGCACAAAATAATCTGCCTTAACAACAAGAAAAGTATAAAATAAACAATACGAGATGAAATTAATATTATAAAACAGTATTATATTAGATAATATTATATAAAATGCGTATTTTTATGATTGATAATAAGTCAAAATGACGATAAGATGCATCCATAACACAAGTACGTACAGTGAAAATAAAAAGAAAGAGGGAGGCTATGAAACGAAAACACACATTTAAAAAGGATTTGCCGCTCTATCTGATGGCGTTTCCGGGAGTTGTGGTATTGCTTGCTTTTGCCTATGTTCCTATGGCGGGCCTGATACTGGTCTTTAAAGATTACCATTTTAAAGGGGGGATCTTCGGAAGCGAGTGGGCTGATCCATTGTTTAAGAATTTTAGTTTCTTTTTCAATAATATGGATACGGCACTTAGAGCCACAAGAAATACGATTGGATTGAATATCCTGTTCTTTGTATTTGGGACGATTTTTGCGGTGGCAATAGCCATCATGCTCAGTGAAATAAAAAGTAAGAAGTTTATAAAGGGAAGCCAGAGCGTTATGTTCTTTCCTTATTTTATCTCCTGGATGGTTATGGGCGCCATACTAAACGCTTTGTTAAGCTCTGAAGTGGGAGTTATCAGCGGATTGTTAAAAGGAGCAGGGATTCATTTTGACTTTTACTCCAGTCCTGCTGCCTGGGTCATCATTTTAGTTTTAGTCGTGATCTGGCAGAGTACCGGATATAATTCTGTTATTTATTACGGTGTATTATCAGGCTTTGATACTTCTATATATGAAGCAGCACAGGTGGATGGGGCAAGTAAATGGCAGCAGATCCGTAAGATAACACTTCCGCTGTTAAGGCCGACTATTATCATTATGTTTCTCCTTTCCGTAGGAAATATGCTGAAAGGAAATCTGAACATGATGATCGGACTTACAAATCTAAATCCAATGCTTCTTCCAGTAACGGATGTAATTGATGTATTTGTTTACCGCAGCGGTGTAAAGAATGGAGACATGGCATTTGCGTCAGCAGTTTCCCTTTACCAGTCTATATTCGGATTCCTTTTAGTTATAATCTCCAATAAGATAGCGAAAAAATTCGATAAAGACACTTCATTATTTTAGAGAGGAAATTAGAAATGAGAAAAAGGACTTTAAAATCGGATCGTATTTTATTGGGCGGCTTCTATGTACTTTTGGGAATATTTTCCCTGATCTGCCTGCTTCCCATCGTTTTGGCAATCTCCGGCTCGTTCTCAAATGAAGTTGAAATTGCCACAAAAGGATTTTCTCTGGTACCAAGAGGCTTTTCCCTGGATACCTATAAATATGTTTTCCAAAGCCAGGGAGATACGCTGCTGGGTGCATATGGGGTAACTCTGGCGACTACGATACTGGGAACCATCTTATCCGTAATTATTACAACTTGCTTTGCCTATGTTATTTCGGTTAAAGATTTCCGTCATGCGAACAAACTGGCGTTTTTTGCTTACTTTACCATGCTGTTCAGCGGGGGGATGCTTCCCTGGTATCTGGTTTGCACAAAGTATTACCATCTGGGAAATTCCTTGTGGGGGCTGATTCTGCCTTACAGTATGAATGTTTTCTATATGTATCTGATCAGAAACTTTATCAAGGGGCTGCCCTATGAATTGACGGAGAGTGCTAAAATTGATGGAGCCGGATATTTTCAGATTTTCTGGAAAGTAGTCCTGCCCCTGTCAAAAGCAGGAATTGTAACCATTGTTTTATTTTATGCATTGACCTACTGGAATGACTTTTATCTTCCGCTAATGCTGGTTAACAAAGATGAGTACTATTCCATGCAGTATATATTGTACATAATGAATGCCAATATCCAGTATCTGGCGACGAATCCAAATGGTATGGGAGCAGGGCATATTGTTTTGCCCACGCAGACAATCAAAATGGCAATTACCTGTATTGCCATCGGACCAATCGTACTGGTCTATCCGTTTGTACAAAAATATTTTGTAAAGGGTGTAACTGTAGGTGCTTTAAAAGGGTAGTGTGACATGAGGTCGCACAGAAAAGGGTAAGTGTGACACGAGGTCACACAGAAAAGGAGAAAAGGTATGAGAATGAAGAGTTTAAAAAAGGTAACAGCAATATTAGCAGCAGGGGCTATGGTAACAGCCATGTTTACAGGATGTGCTTCCTCAGAGGAAAAGAAGACAGCAGGTACAAATGCAAAAGCTTCCGATACTGCCTCTCAGGATGCCGTTCCTGTGAAACTGGTGATGTTCGGGGAAGAATCTCCCCGTATGAAAGAGCTGATGGCCAATGAAATCCATCAAAAAGTATTGGATGAGATCAATGTGGATCTGGAAATCCAGTATCTTCCCTGGACTGAATATGCAGGGGGGAAATCGGAATTGATGTTTTCCGCAGGTGAAAAATTCATGTGCTACACCAATACGGAAGTCACTGCAAAAATGGTTGGAAAGGGTTATTATGCGGATGTTACAGAGCTGCTGAAGGATAATGCCCCGGAACTGTATCAATACTGTGACGAAGAAAATGCTGCAAAAGCATTTACCATTGGCGGCAAAATATATTCCATACCGGTTGGATATAAGCCAAATGCCGGTGAAGATTATCTCATGATGGTGAGAAAAGACTTGATGGATGAGGCAGGAGTCTCAGAAATTAAAAGCATAGAGGATTTAGAGAATTTCTATACTATATGCAAAGAAAAACATCCCGATTATATTGGCCTGGGGCGCGGTTTGAATCCTAAGGTGTTAAATGGAGCCATAGCATCTGACATCAATATGAACTTTATCAACAATTTTGCCATGACGGATGCCAATGCCCCGGATGATCCTAAAGTCTACAGCTACTATGAGTCCGAAGAGTATAAGCAGGTAAGTGAGATTGCAAAGCGCTGGAACCAGATGGGAATCATTCCATCCTACCAGCTGTCAAACGGAGAGCAGTCCAGCAGTGAATTTGCCGCCGGAAGAGCCATGTTTGCAGTAAGCTCCAATGACCGTATCTTCGAGATGATGGAAAGCGTCCGTTCCTCTGCACCAAATGCAGTATTTGAAAATGTATATCTGGGTGATACAGCCAAAAAGCCTCTGATGAGCTGGGGAACCTACGTTACCGCCTTTGGGATCAGCGCAGGAGTAGAGGACCCGGATGAGCTGGCAGCATATATCAAGGTCATTAACCTGTTCCAGAAGAACCAGGAATGGGTGGATCTGTGGATATACGGAATTGAAGGAACCGATTATAAGCTGACTGAAAATGGTCGTGTGGAAAGGATCTGTACGGATGAAATCATTCATAACTGGATGCCGGTTAATACGGAATTCCGCCGTTATCCAAGCTATATTACAGATGAACAGATTGAAACTTTTAACAAACAGGCAGAGGGAAGTATTACCATGAAGTCCACCAATTTCATTTTTGACACGGAGCCTGTAAAATCGGAGTATGCGCAGCTGCAGGCTGTAGAATCCGAGTACCTGAATCCCATCTCCAATGGATTCAAAGATTACGATGAAAATATTGATAAGGCAATTGAGAAACTAAAAGCAGCAGGACTGGATAAATTTATGGAAGAGCTGCAAAAGCAGTTTGATGCATTTATGAATGAAAAAGGGAATCAAAAATGAAAAAATGGTTTGGTCCGATCGAATGGTGGACGCTAGATGAAAGATATGCTTATGAGTATCAGTTGATACGGATGGGAATCTTAAAAACACCTGTGATTTGCCTCGTGTAAGATGCAAACCCTTATTTCCCCCATAAAATGAGGAGTGCCCCGGTGTCTGGTACACCGAGGCTATTATGAAAAAATTTATCTATATGTGTAATGAAAACATTACGCTATAAACCGGAAGTTATCTCTTTTGAAGATGTTTAAAGTATAACAATCAATTGTGAACGAAGTATGAACTCTAAGTGAATTTATTGTAAAAAATAACGAAAAACAGGTTCGTCAAGAACCTGTTTTAGTGAATTACGACAAAGTACCGCGTTAAATTGATGTAATATAAAAGTCAAAATGACAGATAGTTTGCCGATTATAATTTAATTTTAGCGAAAAGAGATCCCAGATTAGTTGAAACACTTTCTGTTTCAGGGAGATCGAACGTTTCTTCTGTCACTTCTTCCGCAGCAACATCGTTCAGTGCTTTCATACTAAGGCTGAGTTTTCCGTCCTTAATATTAATAACTTTTACCTTTACCTGATCTCCTACTGTAAGAACTGCTGCTGGAGTTTTAATTCTCTTTTCACAGATCTGTGAAATATGTACAAGTCCGGACAGACCGTTTCCGATATTAATAAATGCACCGTAAGGCTGAATAGACTCAACGGTACCTTCCGTTACAAGGCCTACTTCTACATTTGACACTTTTGCTTTTCTGTCTTCATTCGCTTTTTCTCTTAAGATTTCTTTTGCGGATAATACAAGCTTATTGTCTTCTTCATCAACAGTAATGACACGAACCTGGATTTCCTGTCCCAGCCACTCGTTCAAGTCTTCCACGTAATTTAAAGAAAGCTTGGATGCCGGAATAAATCCGCGGATGCCTTCTACATATGCAATGACACCGGCATTAACAACGCCGCCTATTTTTACGGTAAGGTTTGTCTGATTTTCTTTCAGCTCTTTTAATTTATCCCATGCCAGCACTTCATTAGCTTCTTTGCTGGAGAGCATGATTTGACCTTGTCCGCCATCTCTTCTGACAACGGTTGCGGAGATTTCGTCGCCAATATGAACAGATTCTTTCAGACAGCAGCTCGGGTCTGCACTATAATCTTCCAGACGGATCACACCTTCGGTGTAATATTTAAGGTCTAAAGTGATCTCTGTTTCCGTAACCCCGATTACGGTACCTGTAATGATATCACCTTCATGGATTTGTTTCAGAGAAGCGGTTAGCTCTTTTTCGTAATCAGCCATGCTTTCCGCTGCAGTCTCTTCAGGTACAGCAGTTTCAGCTTCTGGTGTGATGCCGGCAGCAGTTTCTGTTTCTGTTACGGCTTCAGCGGTTTCCGGTGTGGCAGTTGTTTCGTTGATTAATTCTTCTGACATATGATCCTCCTTATTTCCCACTATAGAATGATAAAACTATAACATTTTTGTATAAAAAAAGCAACAGAAATGGCTTAAAATGGGCAGAATAGGCAATACAGTGTTTGAAAAGCAAAAAGAAGTATGATATGATGAAAGTCGGATAATGACAAAGAATTATGTGAAAAATATAGTATGTGTACAGGATTGCAGAGGAATTCATCAGAATGATGAATAGAATCAAAGATGGCGGTGCACTGATAGAACATGAGGATATGAAAAAATTTAGTAAAAGAGGTAATTGAGAATTGAGTACATTAATCGGAAAGGATAACGATGAAATGCAGGAGACAATGAAGAAAAAAGTATATATCATCGGACACAAGAACCCGGATACAGACTCTATTTGCTCCGCTATCGCTTACGCAGATGTAAAGAATAAGATAGGTGATGCAATCTATGTCCCGAAAAGAGCCGGACAGGTCAGCGAGGAGACGCAGTTTGTTCTGGACCGGTTTGGAATAAAACCTCCGGGCTATGTTCCAAATGTGGGAACCAGAGTAAAGGATATGGATATCCGAAGAATACCGGGTGTCAGCCACAGCATTTCCCTGAAAAAGGCATGGACGCTTATGAAAGATGAAAATGTAAATACACTGCCGATTACAAAGGATAATAATATTCTGGAGGGACTTATTACTATCAGCGATATTGCACAGTCTTATATGGATATATTAGACAATGAAATTTTGTCTACGGCAAGAACCCAATACAGCAATATACTGGAGACCCTGGAAGGGAATATGGTGGTTGGAAATGAACATGCCTATTTTGTGAAAGGAAAAGTGGTTGTTGCAGCTGCAAACCCTGATCTGATGGAAAACTATATTGGAGAGGATGATCTGGTCATCCTGGGAAACCGGTATGAATCCCAGTTATGTGCCATCGAAATGAATGCCAGCTGTATTATTGTATGTGAGGGCGCTCCGGTATCCAGAACCATTCAGCATCTGGCTCATGAAAAGGACTGTGCGATTATCAGCACACCCCATGACACCTACACCGTAGCAAGACTTATAAACCAAAGTATGCCGGTCAAATTCTTTATGAAGAAAAATGACCTTCTGACTTTTGAGCTGGATGATTTTACGGATAATATTAAGGATACCATGGCGAAGAAGAGATACCGTGATTTCCCGGTACTGGACAAGCACGGCTGCTATGTGGGTATGATTTCCAGACGTAACTTACTGGGTATGAAGCGGAACAGACTAATTCTGGTAGATCATAATGAAGCTTCTCAGGCAGTGGACAACATTGAAAGTGCAGAGATACTGGAGATTATTGACCATCACAGACTTGGCTCGCTGGAAACCATGGCGCCGGTATTTTTCAGGAATCAGCCGGTTGGATGTACGGCGACAATTATTTATCAGATCTATCAGGAAAAGGGAATTGAGATACCGCCCAATATAGCAGGGCTGCTGTGTTCCGCAATTATTTCGGATACTCTGATGTTCCGCTCCCCAACCTGTACGGCAGTGGACAGAGACGCGGCACAGAGACTTGCACAGATTGCGGGAATTGAAATTGAAACCTTTGCATCTGAAATGTTTGCAGCTGGAAGTAATTTAAAGAAAAAGGCCCCGGAAGAAATCTTTTATCAGGATTTTAAAAAGTTTGAACTTAACCAGGCAAATTTTGGAGTTGGGCAGATCAATTCTATGAATGCTTCGGAATTAAAGGATATTAAGGGTAGGCTGATTCCTTATCTGGAAAAGGCACTGGGGCAGCATGGAGAGTCGATGTTGTTTTTCATGCTTACGGATATTATGAATGAATCCACGGAGCTGCTATGCTTTGGCGGAGATTCGGAAGACCTGGTAAGAGAAGCTTTTCATCAGCAGCCAGAGGATCATTCGGTATATCTGCCAGGGATAGTTTCCAGGAAGAAACAGCTGATTCCTGCATTTATGAATGCATTACAGCAATAACGAAAAAAGGGAGGTTGTGCTATGGGTAAACAGACCTGGAAGCCGGGCAATATGATATATCCGCTGCCGGCAGTGATGGTAAGTTGTGCCAGGGAGGGCGAAAAGCCGAATATTATTACGGTAGCGTGGACAGGCACGATTTGTACCAATCCTCCCATGGTTTATATATCGGTGAAGCCGGAACGGTATTCATATGATATGATTCGGGAAACAGGGGAATTTGTGATTAATCTTACGACCCAGAAACTGGCGAAGGCGACAGACTACTGCGGTGTCCGGTCCGGCAGGGATGTAGACAAGTTTCAGGAGCTTCATCTGACGCCTGAGGCAGCAGAGCAGGTCAAAGTTCCCATGATTGGTGAGTGTCCGGTTAACATTGAATGCCGGGTAAAAGAAATAAAAAAACTGGGCTCACACCATATGTTTATTGCGGATGTACTTGCAGTTCATGTAGACGAGGCTTACATGAATGAAAATGGTAAATTTGAGCTGAATAAGACCGGACTTCTGGCTTATTCCCATGGTGAATATCTGGGACTTGGAGAACATCTGGGGACATTTGGGTACTCGGTTAAGAAGAAAAAGAGAAAACGCAGGTAATACAGAAACACGAATAGGCAGAATAATCATTTTTATAGAATACACTCTGAGGCAAGGGCAATAACCCGTTTGATGGTTATTGTCCTTATTTTGCGTGTAAGAATACTGTTCAAGATTATCCACATAAGAGTCTCACATTGTGCATTTCCAACCACGATGCCATCGGCTATAATGAACTCAACAATTCAAGTTAAAGGAGGAAACAAACATGAAAAAGAGAAAAATGCAGTTATTAGCAGGTGGAATGTGCCTGACATTAGCAATTGGATCCCTGGCAGGATGTGGGAATCAGAATACGAAAGATACGGCGGATACAACAGCAAAGACTGACGGGACGCAGACAGAAGCGGCAAAGACAGAAGCGGCAAAGACAGAGGATGGAAAATCAGAGGAATCAAAAGCTGAGACAACGGCTGGGGATAATGATGAAGGAAGCGGTGAGAAAGTTACTTTAAATTTTGCGGCATCACAAAACTGGATCGAAGATGTGGATAAGGAACTGGCAAAAGAGTTTGAGGAAAAGACCGGTATTGCAATCAATTTCCAGTTAAGTCCGGATGACCAGTATCAGACCATTGTGAAATCGAAATTGAATACAGGTGAAGGACCAGATATCTTCATGTCCTATTCCGGAACGAAATTAAAGGATTTTAATCCTGAAAAAAATATGGTTGATCTGTCAGAGGAATCCTGGGTAAGTGAATTAGAGCAGTGGGCAATCGACGGATGCTCTTACAAAGGCAGGCTTTATGCACAGAATACGGCTGGAGTGGATGACACCAACGGAGTTCTTTATAAGCCGGCAGTGTTTGAAAAACTTGGAATCAAAGTACCCACCAATTACGCTGAGTTTAAAGAAGCATGTGATAAATTGCAGGCAGGCGGCATTACCCCGGTCTATGAATTTGTAAAAGATCTGTGGCATACCCATTACTGGATGGAAGGTGCAAGTGCCCTTGCAGCAGCAAACCATCCCGGACTTTATGATGATCTGAATACCAATAAAATCGGATTTGCAGATGTACCTGAATTTGTTACTGCATTAACACAGCTCAAGGAAATGGCGGACAGCGGATATTTTGGTGAAAACCATATGTCTAATATTTACGATAATTCTTATGACGCAATTGCAAGCGGCAAATATGGAATGATTATCATTCACGGATCTTATCCAAACGAAATGGTCAATAATATCGATGGCGTTAATCCGGAGGAATACAGCATGTTCCCAAGCCCGCTGGCAGATAACCAGTATGCGACCCTGACCGCTGGAGGAACTACAAAATGCATTAGTGCCGGCAGCAAACACATTGAAGAAGCAAAACAATATTTTAATTTCCTGGCAGAGAAACAGAACCTGGAAAAACTGTATAAAGAAAAAACAGTTTACGTTTCCTCCTCCGTAAAAGGGATTGAAGCAAGCCCTACAAAGGCATATAAAGACCTGATGAATATTGTCGGTGACAAACAGCTTCAGGGTGCAGAAGCAAGTGTATATTTCTATGACGGCGGCAAGATCAGCGAACTCTGCCAGGAAATGTTCACCGGTTCCCTGACACCGGAACAGGTATTGGAAGAGTATGACAATACCAGAAGAGCCCTTGCAAAAGATTCCGGTCAGGAAGGATTCTAAATAAAATAAGCCTGGTTTTCCGGCCGGTGTCTGGTACACCGGCTGTGTGAAAAACCGGAGCGGAGAAAGAAGGGAAGCTCAATGAATCATAAAAAAATATACCCGTCCTATTTTATTCTGCTTCCTTTGGTGTTATATCTGGTATTTTTCATCGTGCCAAGCGCCATGGGGCTGGCTCTGTCATTTACAGACTGGAATGCAATGAATGACGAGATCCATTTTGTAGGACTGTCACATTTTAAAGAAATATTTACGAACCAGAGATACCTGCTGGTTATCTTTACTACTATTGTTTTTGCCCTGGTCACCACCATCTTTAAGAATGCAATCGGGCTGGGAATGGCATTGGCTCTGAATAAAGGATTTAAAACCAGAAATTTTCTAAGAACAATCTTCTTTTTCCCGGTTATGCTCTCACCACTGATTATCGGTCTGGTGTTCAAATCCATTTTTAATCCGGAATATGGTGTAATTAATGGATTCCTGGGTTTCATAAGTCTGGACTTTTTACAGAGAGACTGGCTGGGGGATGTGAACACCGCTTTGGGAGCGGTAATCTGTGTGGAGATCTGGCGCCTGGTGGGACAGAACATGGTCATTTATATAGCGGGACTGCAGGCTATCTCCGAAGACTATCTGGAAGCGGCTTCTATTGATGGGGCAAACGGATTCCAAAAATTAATCTATGTCATAATTCCACAGCTGATGCCGTCCATTACCATAAATCTGGTGCTCAATCTGATCGCAGGACTAAAAGTGTTTGATCTGGTATTTGTGCTGACCAACGGTGGTCCGGCCAGAAAGACAGAGGTTTTAAATACGGTTATTTATAAGGAATACAGTTCCGGAAGGTATGGATTTTCTACGGCGCTGGGAATGATTCTCTTTATTTTTACCTGTATTGTGGCATTTTCTGTTTTAAAAGGCATGACCAGGGAGGAGGATTGAAATGACAAGAAAAAACCAAATCGGGAGAATTGTAAAATGTATCGTTCTCTGGGGCTTCTCCATCCTTGTTTTTGTGCCGCTGATTATTATTCTGCTGAATTCCTTTAAGGCACAGGGTGACGCGGTAAATATGAGTTTTTCACTGCCAAAGCAATGGATTTTTACCAATTATCAGGAGGTTGTGAGCCAGGTGGATGTGTTTGGCGCTTTCCGCAACAGCCTGGTTGTATCTGTCTGTACCGTCATTATAGCCACAACCGGTGCAGCACTTTGTTCTTTTGTACTGTCAAGGAGGAGAACAAAGCTCCACCGTTTTATGTACCTGTTCTTTTTACTGGGACTGGTAGCCCCTTTGAATATGGTACCTGCCATTCTGGTTCTGCAGAGGCTGGGACTGATGGATACGCTGGCTGGGCTGATACTGCTGTATTCGGCATTGGTAACACCGTTTACCATATTTCTCTATTATGGGTTTATCGGATCGGTGCCCAGGGAAATCGATGAGGCTGCAATTATTGACGGATGCGGCTGTATGGGGCTTTTCTGGAAAGTAGTATTTCCACTGTTAAAGCCGGTAACCGTAACGGTAATCATTTTAAACTTTATGAATGCATGGAATGATTTTATCACTCCGTTCTATGTAATGAACAGTTCATCAAAAATGCCCCTCACCACAATGGTGTACAGTTTCTTCGGGCAATTCCAGAGAAGCTGGAACCTGGTCTGCGTCATCATGGTCTTAATTCTCGTGCCGATCATTGTTGTATATGCTTTCGGACAGAAATATATCATAGCAGGTATGACTGCAGGCGCGGTAAAGGGCTGATTCAAAAAGAAAAAAGGCTTATGTATCACAATAGTGCAAAATAATTATTTGCGAATAAAAACTATAAGTAGACAGGGCGGTATGCCGGAGAGGAATGAAGCTTTTATGAAACAGATAAAGTTAGGATTAATTGGTGCCGGGGAAAGAGGGGCGAACTGTTATGCGCCCTATGCGCTTAAGTTCCCCTCAGAGGTAAAGTTTGTCTGTGTGGCGGAACCGTTGGCAGACAGGCGCAATACATTTGGGAAGACGCACCGCATTGCGGATGAGGACAGATACGAAGACTGGAAGGACATGATTGGGAAAGGATATGAACTGGATGGCGTTATTATTGCAACCCAGGACAGACAGCACTATGAGCCTGCGATGGCTGCGATACAGGCAGGATTAAATGTGCTGCTGGAAAAACCCATGGCGGAAACAGCGGAAAAAACAAAGGCAATCGTGGAGGCAGCAAAAGAAAAGGGCGTATTGCTGATGGTATGCCATGTACTGCGGCATACACCATTCTTCCAGTCAGTAAAAGAGACGCTGGACAGCGGTGTGATTGGAGAAGTAAAGTCCATACACCACATTGAAAATATCGGGTACTGGCATTTTGCCCACAGCTATGTCAGGGGAAACTGGCGTAATACAGAAGAAACAACACCAATGATCGTGGCAAAATGCTCCCATGATACGGATATCTTTAATTTCCTGCTGGGAGGGAAAAAATGTGAACGAATCTCATCGTTTGGTTCCTTGTCTTATTTCACCAGGGCAAATATGCCGGAACATGCTACAAAAAACTGTATGGAAGGATGTCCCCACAATAAGACCTGTCTGTACTCTGCCTACAATTATCTGGATGACCGGGAAATGAGGCAGAACTTCAGGGATATTGTAATGCGGACAGATGACAGGGAAGCCTTTCTTACCCATTTAAAAGAGTCTCCATACAGCAGATGCGTCTATCAATGTGATAATGATGCGGCAGACCATCAGGTGGTGAGCATGGTCTATGAAGACGGGGTGACAGTGTCCTGGCAGGCATCGGCATTTACGATGGATATCAAACGCCAGACAAAGATTATGGGAACGAAAGGGGAACTGGAGGGAAGCATTGATGAAGACCAGTATGTGGTCAGGGACTTTGCCACAGGAAATGAGACAACCATAAAAATACATACACCCAGGACGTTACATTCCGGTGGGGATGAATGTATTATACGTAATTTTACCCAGGCACTGTTAAATCCGGATAAAGAAAGCAGGAGATTTGGTGCGGAATTATCGCTGCAGGGGCATGTTATGGCTTTCGCAGCAGAGTATTCCAGAAAACATGACGGGGAAGTTGTGGTATTATAACATAAAAAAATATGGATATTGCAAGAGGTTATCGAAAAATAGGAATAATCTAAAAATCATGGGGGAGCCATAAAAAGAGCGGCTTCTCCATGATTTATTTTTGATAAGATTTAAGTAAAATGCATTAGATATTTTACGCCTCAGCTTACAGACATCTCCGTTATCAGACATCTCCGTTATCAGACATCTCCATTATCAGACATCCTCCGGGTCATCCTTAGGCGGCAGCATACTTGCACGGGTGATGGCAGTATTACCAAACTTCAGCCGGATGGAATCCAATGCCTGATCCAGCTTTTTCTGTTTTGCGTTATCAGAGGCTGGTAAATCAAAGAGGCTTAGCTGCACCGGCGTATCGTCAGATACAAGTTTTGAGCAGCGGATTCCAAGAAGGCGTATGGGCGTTTGATCCCATAACGCATCAAATAGCTGGCAGGAGGCACGGTAGACTGCTTTTTCCGTATTGGATGGAGACAGTAGCTGCATCTGGTGGGATGATACGCTAAAGGTACTGTATTTTATTTCCACGCAGACATTTCCTGCAAGCTGCCCGGCTTTTCTAAGACGGCCGGATACACTTGCAGCCAGTTTCAGCAGAACAGCTTTTGCATCTCTGGCAGAGGTTACATCCATGGACAGAGTAGTGGAATTCCCGATTCCCTTAGCTTTTTCGGGAGTAGAGACCAGAGGGGTGCTGTCTATGCCGTTTGCGTATTCCCAGAGCATCTTTCCATGACTTTTTAAATGAGGCGTGAGCAGTGCCGGATCTGTTGCCGCCAGATCCCCAATTGTGTAAATACCAAGTTTATTCAGTGTTGCTACGGATGCTTTACCGGCCATATACAGTTCAGCAGCAGGCAGAGGCCACATCTTGGTCTGGATTTCAGAGGGAAACAGGGTATGAACCTTCCCGGGCTTTTCGAAGTCAGAAGCCATCTTAGCCAGCAGTTTATTTGATGATATTCCAATGTTAACAGTGAAGCCGAATTTATCATAAATGCTGTTTTTGATCTGTGTGGCTGCACTTACCGGGGAATCATACAGATGGGAAATCCCGGAAAACTCCATATAACATTCATCCACGCTCACCTGTTCCACATCCGGAGTAATCCCCTTTAGAAAATCCATAAGGCGGTGGCTGTATTCAGAGTAGAGGTTGTGGTTTGGGGGATAGATTAATAAATCCGGGCATTTTTTTAATGCAGCAGCAATGGGCTCACCTGTGTGTATATGATATGCTTTGGCTGGGATTGATTTTGCAAGTACAACCCCATGCCGGCTTGAACGGTCGCCTCCGATAATCGAAGGAATTAAACGAAGGTCAATCCCTTGCGGATTCTTTAAATTTTCCACAGAAGTCCAGCTTAAGTATGCGGAATTAACGTCTATATGGAAGATAATGCGCTTCATATGCTCACGGCCTTTCAAATAAAATATAATTTAGACAGGTTATCTATTTCATATTATACAAGAACGTCCGTTCCTTCGCAAGGAAAGATTCGGCAGGCGCATCTGTTTATCGTTTACTATACTTTTCGTAGAATTTCTGATACCACAGACAGGCTTCTACAGGTGTATTTGGCGGTATATGGTTGCCTACTGCAAGAAAATAGCCCGGACAGCCGCGTCCCAGACCGATGCAGCGTTTTACTTCATTTTCGATGTATTCCCTATCCTTATATAATAGTGCGCGGGTATCCGCATTACCAATGATTACATGGCTTTTTCCGTACTTTTCACAGATATAGGACATATCGGTACAGGGCTCCATTACAAACCCATGGATTCCAAGGTCTGCAATGTCATCAATAAACTGTGTAAAGTTTCCATCCGAGGTAAAAAGGACTTTTTTGCCGCTTTCCAATAAAGGAGCCAGCAGTCTTTTGTGATTTGGGAAAATATAGGTGCGGTAAAAATCCGGAGATAAGAAGGCACCCGAACCCCAGACGATATCATCGTGAACCATGATTACGTCCGACTTACATTTCGCAAGTGCCTCAAAGTACTGCAGGTTCCAGGTTACATACCGGTTTATAAATTCTCCGAATTCTCTGGAGTCTATACCTGCAGCCAGCAGCAGCATATCCCAGCCCAGTATTTCGATGATGCCGGACATACAGGTCGTATACATACCGGTCATATTTACCGTATCGGGGTGTTCCAGGCACATTTTATCATAATCAGACTGAAAACCCTGAATCAGATCCTGGCTGTTTCTTCTGCCATAGACCTGATCAAAATCAAAATCAAATACATCTTCGGGTTCTTCTATAAAACTTTTTACTTCATTAGAGTAATCTACGGCATCAGCCTGATAAGAGGCATGCCCCATTTTCGTTTTCTTTTCTCCAAAAATTGAGTCAAAGGGGAGAATATTCCAGAAGAGACCATAATCCCATGCTTTTATAAATTCACGGGATGCGTTTGTCTGTTCTTCTGCGGTGCTCTTTGAAGAAACCGGAATACCTGTAACTTTTTGTACCAGATCCCAGTGGAAATGTGCAGAATACTCCGTGCGGGGAATCCTGTCAGGCATTTCCAAATTGAGTGCGCTTAAACCATTTTGCAGTGACATATGGCAGTTTCCTTTCTATTTCTAAGATTATATGTTATGATCATTATATAAAAAGGTATCTGGAATGTACATGAAGATAACAGGAAGAAAGATGGATATTTTTGCTATGGAAGATAAAAAGTTTCGTATGATAGATGAAGATTTCAACGGTCTGCAGATAAAAATAATTGAACACGGACTTCTGTACGGGGATACAGACTGGAATCACAAAGAGGTAGTATCTCCCTTTAACCGTCTGTACTTTGTAATAAAAGGAGAAGGATGTATCGAAAATGGGGAATATCACCATAATTTAATCCCAGGAAATGTATATTTGATTCCGGCAGGGACAAAGTATAATTACATAGGAATGAGTGCGTTTATAAAGTTATATTTTCATTTTGAATTGCAGCGGCTTCCGGGAATTGATGTGTTTCAGAGTCTGGGCAGGGCAATGTCCATGCCATATGATACAGAGAAAACTAAAAGACTAATAGATCTCCTGGAGGGCGGGACGCTGGGTGACCAAATGTTTTTTAAAGGGGCATTAAATGAAATTCTTGGACACTTCTATATAAAAATGAAGGAAGACGGTATAGCACAGATGGATTTAAGCGGATACTACAGACAGAAGGAAAGTCTGTATTATATAGAAAAGAATCTTTCGGCTCAGCTTAAAATAGAAAATATGGCGAAAGATATGCATGTGTCTTATTATTCACTGTCCCGGAATTTTAAGCGGGATACCGGAATTGGAATTAAAGAATATCTGGAAGTAATGCTTTTAAAGAAAGCAAAACACCTTTTGCTTACAACGGATCTTCAGCTTCAGGAGATTGCCAATGAGCTTCAGTTTTGTGATCCGTTTTACTTTTCCAGGTTTTTCCGCAAATACGAGAAGGTGCCTCCCAGGGAATACCGCAAAAAGAGATTGAATGGATAGAGAAGGAAATGTGAGAGAAAAATAGTGTTAGTGGCTTGCACACCAGCCAGGAATAGGCTATACTAGAAAAATAGTGAGAAAGAATAAAGAACAAAGGAGTTCGAACAATGGAATTGGTAACAGTTAGAGAGATTTATAAAGAAAGAGAAAAATATTTAGATCAGGAAATCCGCGTTGGCGGCTGGATCAGAAGCATTCGTGATTCAAAGACATTTGGTTTTATCGTTCTGCATGACGGAACTTTCTTTGAGACACTTCAGATTGTATATCATGATAAAATGGATAACTTTCAGGAAATCTCCAAATTAAATGTGGGAGCAGCCATTATTGTAAAAGGAACTTTGGTTGCCACACCTCAGGCAAAACAGCCGTTTGAAATCCAGGCAGCCGAGATTGAAGTGGAAGGAAACTCCACACCGGATTATCCTCTTCAAAAGAAGAGACACAGTTTTGAGTATTTGAGGACCATTTCTCATTTAAGACCCAGAACAAATGCATTTCAGGCAGTGTTCCGCGTGCGTTCCATGATCGCATATGCAATCCATCAGTTTTTCCAGGAGAGAGATTTTGTATATGTTCATACACCACTGATTACCGGAAGTGACTGTGAAGGCGCGGGTGAAATGTTCCGTGTTACCACGCTGGATCTGGATAATATTCCGAAAACAGAAGATGGAGCAATCGATTACAGCCAGGATTTCTTCGGAAAAGAGACAAGTCTGACAGTCAGCGGACAGCTTAACGGTGAGACTTATGCGCAGGCATTCCGTAACATTTATACATTTGGTCCGACTTTCCGGGCAGAAAACTCCAATACGACCAGACATGCAGCAGAGTTCTGGATGATAGAGCCTGAAATCGCATTTGCAGATCTGCAGGATAATATGATGCTTGCAGAGTCCATGTTAAAATATGTGATTAATTATGTACTGGAACATGCACCGGAAGAAATGGAATTCTTTAATTCATTTGTGGACAAGGGTCTGTTAGAACGTTTAAAAAGCGTGGCGGCTTCTGATTTTGCTCATGTTACTTATACGGAAGCAGTTGAGATTCTGGAAAAGAATAATGACAAATTTGATTATAAAGTATTCTGGGGATGTGACCTTCAGACAGAACATGAACGCTATCTGACGGAAGAGATCTATAAGCGTCCGGTATTTGTAACGGATTATCCAAAAGAGATCAAAGCATTCTATATGAAATTAAACGAAGACGGCAAAACAGTTGCCGCGATGGACTGCCTGGTGCCTGGAATCGGTGAAATTATCGGTGGAAGCCAGAGGGAAGATGACTATGATAAACTGCTGAACCGCATGAATGAACTGGGATTAAAAGAGGAAGATTACGGGTTCTATATGGATCTTCGTAAATACGGTTCTACAAGACATGCAGGATTCGGACTTGGATTTGAACGCTGCGTAATGTACCTGACTGGAATGTCAAATATCCGTGACGTAGTTCCGTTCCCAAGAACAGTAGGTAACTGCGACTTATAGGAGGAATATAGATGGGGAGTAAGA